>NZ_JBVASJ010000027.1:0-82276 GCF_057813935.1 Pseudomonas sp. F220 | reverse complement strand
CTCGATTGCTCGCGATGGACTCAAGAGCGCCGCGTTTAGCCAGTAAACACGCGTTATCGTTAACGACCATCGCGAGCAATCGAGCGTCGACCGGCTGCTCCTACAGTGGACCACATCCGCTTAACTGAACGGCATTAGGCCTGGACCCAACGCTCGGGCATCCATTCACGCTGCCCACTACGCCACTCTCCGTGTCCGTGCAGCCACTCACCGCTATGCAGTGAAGTACCCTTTGTCTCTTTGGGTTTGTAATCCTGGCATCGGCGACCATAGTTAAAAGTCAGATATCCCTTGCCGCTATCGCGGCCTGACATCCCTAGCCGCACCTGCTCTCCATCCCCCGCGGTGTTCTGCCATACCCGAGTGCAGAGCCAGCCCCTGATCAAGGATAAGGCCGTGACCGGTTTCACCCACTCGGAGGAAGTCGCCGCAGGGCTGACCGAGGTGTGATGCAGTCATAACAACAGGAGGCACGTCATGGTCAAAGTAGCGTTGTTCGTTCGTCTGGAAGCAAAACCCGGGAAAGAGAAAGAGGTAGAGAGCTTTCTCTTGGGTGGCCTTCCAATAGTGGAGGAAGAGCCCGCCACTACGGCGTGGTTCGCAATCCGCTTGGGGCCGTCCACCTTTGGCATCTTTGACGCCTTTGCGGACGAAGCAGGCCGACAGGCTCATTTGTCGGGCAAGGTCGCGGCAGCGCTTATGGCAAAGGCTGCCGAGCTATTTGCCAAACCACCGTCAATCGAGAAGGTTGACGTCCTTGCGGCCAAGCTACCCGGTTAAGCAAGCTCAACAAGGCGCTCCAACCAACGTCCCTGTCGCCGCTTTGCGGCGTCAGGGACACAGCTGAGGCTGGACGTTTGCTGTTGGCAACCGGGATAAAGCTGCGGAGAGTGCCGCTTTGGCGATCCTGCTGAAGGAAGTCCAAGCCTGCGAAGAACTCCGCTTGCATTGTAGATCTCTGAAAAGCGAGTCATTGGCCTTGTTCAACGTATACGTCCGACAAAGTCATCTAGCTGGCTCAGCTAAGCCCAGACATGGTGTCCACCTGAATTTAGTAATGACCCTATCCATATGGAACACACTGTCGGGAGCCTTATTCCAGTGTTTTCCCCGCCTGCGCGATGGTTTTCCAGGTCTTGCCTTCGTCTTGTGACAGATAGACGTCACGCTTGATAGTTGCCATCGCCCACTCCTGAGCATTGATCGGATTCTGCGCCAGGTAAGCGACGGCATCCTGATTGAGTGGTGGCAAATTGAGAGGACTGATCTCGTGGGTTTTCAGGTCAAGGGTCGAGAGCAGCGGTACCTTGTCATAGCTGCCGAACCATAAATTCTTTCCATCGATGCTGAAGCTGGCGCTCAGCACTTGGACGTTCTGGAGAACTGGCTGGAAGTGCTCGCCGGCATCGTTTGATAAAAACAGGCCGTTGCTGGTAGCTATTGCGACTGTGTTGCTATCGACCGGATGCACCGCCAATGCACTCGGCTCTGAACCCACCCCTTGCGCCAGAGCATGCTGCCAAGTGGCTCCGTCGTTCAGGCTGTAGTACAAGCCAGGAGCAGTCATTTTCGAGTTCGGGTGCGTGTTGTAAACGTAGAGAGCACCGTTGTCGAAGCCGCTGGCTAGCAGATGAAAGTCCGACTCTCCTTGAAACCCAAGTTGCTGCCAGGTGCTTCCGCCATCACTGCTCTTGATTACACCGAGAGGATTGACCAGGCCACTGCCACTGGCCGGATGACCACTGCTATAGATCGCCTGGCGACTGGCAGAAAAGCCCATGTAGTCGTGTTCAGGCCCAGGAGCCTTGCTCCAATGACCATCACGGTAATTGGCCAGCCCATCATGGCTGGGAACTTGGATGGGAAATTCGACATCAGCCCAACCCGAATGGCGGCAGCCGTTTCACCTTGCAGCTTCCCGATGTTGTGTAGCTTTCCAGCGACCGCAAAATTGACACACCGCACGCATACAGGTTGATCCGTCAGAAATCGACCTGCACTCCCTACCATAAGCAAGAGCACCGAATGAAAGGCATCCTCGAACACCTACGTCGCTGGGCTAAAAATCTCAAGCGTCAAACCATGGTTCTCTGGTTTTGTTATCAGCATCCACAAACCCCATGGCTGCCCAAGTGGATTTCAGTTTTTGTGGTGGCTTACGCACTGAGTCCAATCGATCTCATTCCAGACTTCATTCCCATAGTAGGTTATCTGGACGACGTAATCATTCTGCCTCTTGGCATCCTGCTCGCTATCCGATTGATGCCACCGCTTGTACTTGAGGAATGTCAGCTAAAGGCTAGCGAGTGGGAAGAAAGCCATGTGAAGCGCCCAGTGAGTAAAGTGGCGGCGGTGCTCATTGTCCTGATTTGGTTGGCAGCCCTGGCGGGCGTTTGGTTTGCCTACAAACACTACTAGCTAGCAGAGTTTTCATTGCTTTACGGGTGTTTTTGGTAGAGCGAGACAGGCGCATCCTTCACTTTTTTCTGGGAGGACTGCGCCTGTTGAGAGTTCTTTTCTACTCTGCATATTTTCCCGACTCAAACGGAAAAATGATCTGTACCCGCAGCCCCACGCCATTTGGGGCTGCATCAAGTACGACCTGGGCTCCGTGCTGCTCTGCAATCGTTTTAACAATTGAAAGCCCCAGTCCGCTGCCAGAGTCGGTTTGATTATTGCCTCGATAGAATCGCTCTAGCACCCGTTCACGATCCGCTGCACTTATTCCTGGGCCGTTGTCGCAGACCTCAAGCACGACACCTTGGTCGGTATCGCGTACTGCCACATCAATCTTTGCATGAGCACCCGCGTAACGAATGGCGTTGTCGACCAGGTTATTGAGCAGGATACGTAGCGTTTCGGAACTCCCCAAAATGCTAGCTGCAGCATGCTCAGTCAGCCCGAGATCAATCCCTGAGGCTTCAGCCCTACGAACCTGATCAGTGATTACCGACTTGCAGAGAGCGGATAATTCGACGCTCTGCATGACTGGCGATTGCGCATCAGGCTCCAAACGAGCCAAGGTCAATAACTGTTGTGTCAGATGAGTAAGACGTATGACGCCCGCCTGCACCTCTGACAGCGATAGCTGGCGGTCTTCATCCAGAGTGGCTCGCTGAGCCAACTCCACCTGGATGCTGAGCGCTGCTACTGGGGTGCGTAACTCGTGCGCCGCATCAGCGATGAAGTGCTTTTGCATCGTGAAGGCATTTGCCAGCCGCTCTAGTAGATCGTTGAGCGCGTCGACCAGAGGTTTGACTTCGCCAGGCAGCTCTTTCGAAGCGATAGGCTGCAGACTATTAACGTTGCGTTCCGACAGTTCTGTCGCCACTGTTCGCAGTGGTTTTAGCCCGTAACTGATACCAAACCATAAGAACAGGGCCAGCAGGGGAATCAGTGACATCACTGGCCACAGCAGGTGCACGGCTAAACCCGCGAGTTCTTCCCAGCGTTTATTTTGCGCTTGAGCCACCCGGATAAACTTGTCGCCGCGCTTGCTCACAAACGTGTGCCAGATTTGATCTGCGACCTGAACATCGCTCAGTCCAGTTTGCTGCGGTGGAGGAAGCGTGAGCGCTGAGTCGGTCGTAAAGCTCAAGACGCCTGCGCTCCAAACCTGAAGCAGCACTTCGTCAGCATTATCATCACTGAGTGGACTGGGTTTCTTGCCGGTATCCGTCAGTACAACACGCTCACCAGGATCCACATTGATGTGTTCTGCGAGGTAACGCATTTGGTCGTTGAGCAGATCATCCAGCTCAAGGACAGCCCCCCAATAGGTGCCGACGCTTGCCAGCAGTCCAGCCAGAAAGGTGGCTGGCAGCAGCCATAACAGCAGACGCCGACGGAGCGAACTCATGCGTCCTCTCCAATGTGATAACCAACCCCTCGAACGGTTCGGATCACCTGCGCCCCAAGCTTTTTACGAAGATTATGAATGTGAACTTCCACCGCATTGCTGCCCACTTCATCTCCCCAACCGTACAGGCGATCCTCCAACTGCTCGCGAGAGATCACCGCATCCGGTTCCTTCATCAGCTCGTGCAACAACGCATATTCTTTGGCCGACAGGTTGACAGGCTCGTTGCGCAACCACAGCAGGTGTCGTACCGGATCAAGGCGCAATGGGCCACCCCGAAGCTCGGTCTGCACACGCCCTGATTGCCGGCGACTGACTGCGCGAATACGTGCAACCAACTCCTCGATGGCAAACGGTTTAACCAGGTAATCATCAGCGCCGCGATCAAGACCCGCTACCCGATCTGGTAGCGAGTCGCGGGCGGTGATTATGATCACCGGCAAGCTCTCGTCGTGCTGACGCAGAACCTTGAGTACCTCCATGCCATCCTGACGCGGAAGTCCCAGGTCGAGTAGCAGCAACGCATACGGGGTGGTTTCCAGAGCGAGCACGGCGGCCTTGCCGTCCGTGACCCAATCCACCGTGTACCCTTCCTGGCGCAAGCCTTTTTGCAAGCCGCTGCCGATCATCGGGTCATCTTCTGCAAGTAGTATTCGCATCGCCTGATCCCTCTCCTCGCATCAGCAGTTCGTGCTGCAGTGTGCCGAAGTCTTGACTCTGCGCCTATCCCATCAACGCCATAGAGCACTTGAACCACATGCAGGTCTCGCCACCATCACTGCTGATACAACCCAATCGCCGTGCTAACACACATTAAGGGCTTTTCAATCACGCAGCATAAGAATAATGTAGAGAAACAAACTTTTTTTGAATGTATCTCTACATGAAAAATTGGCTCACTTTAATCCTTGGCCTTCCCACCGCAAATGCCACCGAGCGCATGCGAGCCTGGCGTGCCCTAAAAGCCTCCGGAGCGGCGGTGTTACGCGATGGCGCCTATCTGTTGCCGGACACAAGCACCTGTCGTGAAGCGCTGGCCTCTGTCGAGCGCGATATTCTGGCCATCAATGGCACCGCTTACGTCTTGCCTGTCGTCGACCCCAATGGCGAACGCTTTATTGAGCTGTTTGACCGCAGCGATGACTACAGCAAGCTAGGCGCTGAGATCGAAGCCTGCCGGGCACAGCTCAATATCGAGAATGCACTGGCGACCACCAAGCAGATTCGCAAGCTGCGCAAAGCCTACGAACAGCTGACCAGCATCGATTACTTTCCAGGCAAGCCGAAGCAGCAGATCGACTCGGTTCTGCAGGAACTGGAGACAGCAGTCAGTAGAGCGTTGTCTGCGGACGAACCACATAGCCGCGACCAGTCAATAGTGCCGCTGAGTCTCGGTGACTTTCAGGGTCGTGTATGGGCAACACGCAAGCGGCCTTGGGTTGACCGACTGGCCTGCGCCTGGCTGATTCGACGCTTCATTGATCCACACGCTCAGATCCTCTGGCTGAACACTCCACAGGACTGCCCAGCCGATGCCCTTGGTTTTGATTTCGATGAGGCGACCTTCAGTCATGTCGGCAACCGTGTGACCTTCGAAACCCTGCAAGCCAGTTTTGAAATCCAGGAGCCCGGTCTGGGCCGCATTGCTGCCTTGGTGCACTACCTCGATGTCGGGGGCATCCAGCCAATGGAGGCTGCCGGTATCGAACGGGTGCTGGCCGGACTACGCGAAACCATTGCTCATGACGACCACTTGCTGGCTGCTGCAAGCGCCATCTTCGACGGCCTGCTTGCAGCGTTTGTGAAAGAGGAACAACCCAATGAGTAAGGTTTCTCCATCACTCGTTGAAGAGGATCTGCCAAGACCTGAGGCGATCAGTTTGCGTGAAGCGTTCTGGTTCTGGCTGAAGCTCGGTTTTATCAGCTTCGGCGGGCCTGCGGGGCAGATCTCGATCATGCACCAGGAACTGGTTGAGCGGCGGCGCTGGATTTCCGAACGGCGCTTTCTGCACGCCCTCAACTACTGCATGTTGCTCCCTGGGCCTGAGGCTCAGCAGTTAGCAACCTATATCGGCTGGCTGATGCATCGCACCTGGGGTGGCGTCATCGCTGGGGGGCTGTTTGTGCTGCCCTCGCTGTTCATCCTGATCGCCTTGTCCTGGATGTACATCGCCTTCGGCGAAGTGCCGGTGGTGGCTGGGCTTTTCTATGGCATCAAACCTGCCGTGACCGCCATCGTCGTACAGGCGGCTCATCGAATCGGTTCACGAGCGCTGAAGAACAATTGGCTGTGGGCCATAGCAGCGGCGTCGTTCGCGGCGATATTTGCATTTGATGTGCCCTTTCCGCTGATCGTACTGAGTGCTGGATTGATCGGCTATGTCGGCGGACGCCTGGCGCCCGAGAAGTTCAGAGTCGGGGGCCACAGTGCCGCCCAAAAGTCCTACGGCCCGGCCTTGATCGATGACGACACTCCGTCCCCTGACCATGCCCGATTTAGCTGGTTAAAACTGGCGCTACTGGTACTCGTCGGTGCGGCGTTGTGGGCGTTGCCAATGGGGGTCTTGACCACACTCTTTGGCTGGGAAGGTACCTTGACCCAAATGGGATGGTTCTTTACCAAGGCGGCGCTGCTGACATTTGGCGGTGCCTATGCGGTGCTTCCATATGTCTATCAGGGCGCGGTCGGTCACTATGGTTGGCTGACCCCAACGCAAATGATCGATGGCCTGGCACTCGGGGAAACCACGCCGGGGCCGCTGATCATGGTGGTGGCTTTTGTTGGCTTTGTCGGCGCCTATGTCTCTCAGGTGTTCGGTGCCGATCAGGTGTTTCTGGCGGGTGCCCTCGCTGCCACGCTGGTGACCTGGTTCACCTTCCTGCCTTCGTTTCTGTTCATCCTCGCCGGCGGCCCGCTGGTGGAGGCGACTCACAACGAACTCAAGTTCACCGCACCCCTCACCGGGATTACTGCCGCGGTGGTTGGGGTGATCCTCAATTTGGCGGTGTTCTTCGGCTATCACGTGCTGTGGCCCAAAGGGTTAAGCGGCAACCTCGATTGGCCCTCCGCGCTGATCGCGGCGGCTGCAGCGGTTGCCTTGTTTCGCTTCAAGCGTGGCGTGATTCAAGTATTGATGGCCTGCGCGCTCATTGGTTTGGCAGTGCATCTGCTGCGCTAGAGCGCGCGCGGCGATCAATAGTTCTCTGGCAGGCAATGGGCCTGCCGGATCATCCAGCCTACCGAGCTAGGCAGGAGGTGTTCCATGAGGTGGATTACCCGTGAACGACCCAAGATCGACCGGATTGCCTGTCCCTGGCTGATCAACCGTTTTATCGACCCCGAGGCCGAGTTCTTGTACGTGCCCAGCAGAGAGGTTTTACGGCTTGCCACAGAGAAAGATGCAACGCCTTACGATATTCCGGGCGTTGAGCTTTCCCACGTAGGTGAGCTGTGCAGCTTTGATGCGTTCCTGACGAAGTATCAGCTCAGTGATCCTGCCTTGCAGCAGTTGGCCAAAATCGTCCGCGGGGCCGATACCTCCCGCCTCGATCTGACACCGCAGTCGGCTGGGCTGTACGCGATTTCACTGGGGCTATCGCAGCGCTTTGCCGATGACCATGAAATGCTTTCTCACGGCTTGATCATGTATGACGCACTCTACGCCTGGTGCAAGGAATGTCAGGGCGAGTCGCATAACTGGCCTCCGCAGATGTGACGCACTCCGTTCAGACAGAAGCCCTGATCTAGACTGAGCTTCTGTCTGAATGGCTGTGGTAATCGCCCGTTTTATAATTGTGATGACAACCCTTTGAATCAGTACCGCAACTAAAATTTGCCCAAGCCGTGCTCTCACTTGACCACCGAAGATCCAGGAGAGGGAGATGAATGATCGACACAAGCGTTACCGCAACCTTGCTTTACCAAGCGTCGCGGTGATTCTGTTGACGGTGCCATTCGTAGCTCTCAGCGGCACCGCCATCGGCAGTCTACCTCTGACGACCGTGGCCGATGTGCCACTGAGCGGGCATCCGACACGCTGGGACTACGCGAGCCTCGACCCGAGTGCCCATCACTTGTTTATCGCGCACCTGGGCGACAGTGTCGTGACGGTGTTTGATACGCAGCAGCAGAAGGTGATCGCAGATATTACGGGCGTTAGCCATGTCCATGGGGTACTTGTCATCCCGGAATTGGGCCGTGTCTATGCAACGGCCACCGGGACAGGCGAGGTGGTGGCGATTGATGCGAAGACCCTCAAGATCACGGCACGAGTACAAGCCGGCGATTACCCCGACGGAATGGCCTATGCCCCGGACACGCACAAGCTCTATGTTTCCAACGAGCATGCCGGCACCGACACGGTTATCGATGTCCGATCGAATACACAGATCGCCACCATCCCGTTGGGTGGAGAGGTCGGCAACACTCAGTACGACCCAGTATCGAAGCACATCTTCGCCAATGTACAAACGCGCGGGCAGTTGGTGGAGATCGATCCAGTGACGGATAAGGTGATAGCACGGATAGATTTGCCGGGAGCCGAAGGAAATCATGGCCTGTACATCGACGCAGCATCCCGTCTCGCCTTCATTGCCTGCGAGGGCAATGACAAGCTGCTTGTGCTAAGTCTGGAAAGCCGGCGCGTTCTTTCGTCTTTCGACGTGGCGAAGGATCCCGATGTCCTGGCGTTCGACGCGCAACTAGGCTGGCTTTATGTCGCGGGTGAATCCGGCGAAATCTCTCTGTTCACGGTTCAAGAGCAAACAGTGAACAAACTGGGCACCGCATGGCTGGGGCCGAATGCACATGTGGTGGCGACAGACCCGGCGTCGCATCGCGCCTACTTCCCGCTCAAGGCTTTGGCGGGAAAACCCATGATTCGGATTACCCAGGCCAAACCATAGGTGGCGTCCAGGAACACGTTTGAAATCGAATGCAATTGAGTGATCCAGTGGGATGCACTCCCGCTGTCGTGGCACCTGCTTCATCACGGTTGTGCGCCCTATCGGGAAGATACGCACCTTGATCGCTTCATCACCAGTACTCCATAGGCAGCCTGCGAGTTATGACGTCCCTGGTCTCATCGGTCATCGAGTTCCTCACGGCGCATCCGCACGTCGCCTATCTGGCGGTGTTTCTCCTGGCACTTTCCGAGTCAATCCCGATCATCGGTGCCGTCGTTCCAGGCACCGCCGTGATCCTCGCGCTCAGTGCCTTGGTGCCGAGTGGCGTGTTGTTGCTCTGGCCGTTGCTGGTCGCCGCCACGTCAGGCGCCATCGCGGGTGACGGTCTTTCGTTCTGGCTCGGGCATCGATACCACCGCGAGATTCTTGGTTTCTGGCCATTAAACCGGCACCCTGAACTGATTCAACACAGCGAGGCCTTTTTCGAGCGTCACGGCGCCAAGAGTGTGTTCCTCGCGCGCTTCGTACCGGGCGTCCGCGCCTTCATCCCGCTTCTCGCCGGCATGATGGGAATGGCGGTCAGTCGGTTCTATGCCGTCAATATCGCGTCGGCGCTCGCCTGGGCCCCGTCGCATATCCTGTCCGGCGTGCTCGTAGGCGCAACGTTCAGCATTCTCGGAGCGGCCGCCAAGCCGCTCGCGATCCTGCTGGTCGTTCTACTCGCGGCGGGCTGGGCGGTCCTGCATATCGTGCGCTGGACCTTGCGTCACGGCATTCCCTACCTCATCGTCACAGTGGAGCGGCTGCGTAGCTGGGCCGGCACCCACGACACCTGGCTGAGCCGCAGCCTCATCCGTTTGCTCGATCCTTCACGGTCCGAAGCGCGGGCTGTCGCACTGCTGGCGGTCCTTCTCGTCGGTGCAGCCTGGCTTTTCTTCGGCGTCCTTGAAGACATCATCAGCGGTGACCCGTTGCTGCTCGCAGACCGCGCGATATACCGCGCCCTCCAGGATCTTCGTACAGCACCAGGCGATGCGGTGATGATCGCCATCACAGAACTCGGCGACACCACGGTCGTGGTGGCGGTCACGATTGTGGTCTTCCTGTGGCTCATGTGGAAGCGTGCCTGGCGTACAGCCGCCTATTGGCTGGTGGCGATCGCCGGCGCTTCGGCGCTCAACACGGTCATCAAAGTAGCGTTGCACCGAGCTCGACCCGGTGAGCTTCTCTACTCCGGGTGGAGCGCGTTTTCCTTCCCCAGCGGCCATAGCACGGTCAATGTCGTGCTCTACGGTTTCCTCGCGTTCCTCATCGTGCGTGATATCCGCCCTGCATGGCGCCTTACGGTCGCTCTTGGCGCAGCAATCCTGATATTTCTGATTGCATTCTCGCGCCTCTACCTCGGTGCGCATTGGCTTTCCGATGTGCTCGGGGGGCTGGCATTCGGGTCCGCATGGCTGGCGTTGCTTGGACTGTCCTACCTACGGCGCCAAGCCGAGCGCATTGAGCCAGGGGGGCTGCTCGCCCTTGGATGTGCGGCCCTTATCCTCGCCGGCGGCTTCAATATCTATCATAGCCATGCGACGGACAGCGGTCGTTATGCCGTCAATGTTGGGACACCGACCATGGCCGTCGCTGATTGGTGGGCGTCGGATTGGCAGCAACTGCCGGCGCGGCGTATAGATCTGACCGGCGAGACGAATGAGCCGCTGACGTTCCAGTGGGCCGGTGGCTTGCCGGATTTGCTAGAGCTCCTGCAGCGCAACGGGTGGCGCGCCTCAGCGGCCTGGACACCGTTGAATGCCCTGAACTGGCTTACCGCCCAGGCCGACCCTGCCGGTCTTCCGGTCATGCCTCTTTTCGCCAGTGGTCGCCTTCCCAGTCTGACCCTCGTTCGACCGAGTAGTGATGGCGCACCCGTCGGTTCGCGCCTCGTGCTTCGATTGTGGGTTGTCGATTTCGATCTCACAAACGGGCGAACTGTACCGCTGTGGATTGGCTCGGTTGTCGAGGAACGTTTCTATCATCCCCTCTCCCTCGTCACCTTGACGTCAACACAGCCCGATGTGAACGCACCGCGCAGCACGCTAGCGGCCGCTCTTGGCGGTGGGCGGCTCCTCTCCCGGGCCGAAGGCGCGGCAGATGCGGATTGGGATGGACAGGTCCTGTTAGCTCGCCACGGTGAGACACAGAAAACGACGTCCGACTGATCGCTGCGAAGGCTTGGCTATCAGGTACACCGCCGAGATGGGCGCCGCATTTTTAATGCGTCTATGTCGGTGTACAGGGAGGACTTCTTCGGCAGTGTGTCGACATCAACCCGATTGCCGCCGACTTACGGCTAATGCAAAAAAACACCTCGATGACGCTATTTGATCGTGTATGTGCCGCTTTGGTCCTTGCCCTGTTGGCTTATCTCTACGATTCTGTATAGATCGTCAGGCCGGTTCGCGGCCGCCCCAAGTACAGCACTGGAGAGGCCCGCATGAAGACCGTTGCCCAATTACTGAAGTTAAAGGTCAAGCATAACCAGCAAGTCCACACCATCGCCCCGGACCAGATGGTGCTGGAAGCGCTCATGCTAATGGCCGAGAAAAATGTCGGCGCTCTACCAGTGTTAGAGCATGGCCTGGTGGTCGGCGTTATCAGTGAGCGCGACTATGCGCGCAAGCTGGTCCTGCATGGGCTGTCCTCGGTCCGCACGCCCGTCAGCGCCATCATGAGCTCGCCAGTGGTGACGGTGGACTCCCATCAAACTGTCGAGACCTGCATGAGCATCATGACCGACAGTCATTTGCGCCATTTGCCGGTTGTAGAGAACGGACAACTGCTGGGCTTACTGTCCATTGGCGACTTGGTCAAAGAAGCCATCGCCGAGCAGGCCGACCTGATCCAGCAACTGGAGCAGTACATCCGCGGAGAGTAGGTTGAGCCTCCTATGGAACATCCCCATCGTCGCCAAACGATGGGGGAATTTACACGGGTACACAGCGAACCAGCTGCGGCAGCGCTTCGATTGGAGCTCCCCATTGAGATGATGACGGAGATCATGGCCGCGCAATCTTCAATCCAGTAACGTGTTGCATTTGAGTCTGTACCGGCCCGATTTTGCCGGTAGGTCATCATTCAGACTCATCGTTAATGCATGGATGGAGCGTACACCCTTGAAAAACTGGCACTGTATTGTTGGCATCCTTCTGGTCACCGCGATCACCCTTCTGATAGAGATCCCCTCCGAAACCTGGCTGACCTCGGCAACTCTGAGCCTGGTCTTGGGCGCCACTGCCCTTGCCTACATGGCGGTTTCCTGCCTGCTGGCCAGCCGTTGGCGTGTCGTCGAGTATCTGTTCGGGGGCTTGGACCAGGTCTATGAGGCCCATAAGTGGCTGGGCATCTGGGCGCTGATTTTCGCCACCTACCACTTCGTGTTCAAGGCAAACCTGGATGCCTGGAACAGCGTGCCGATCCTCGAGTTTTCCAAGTACTGGACTCGCCTGGTGCGCCAATTGAGTTACGTCGCTCTGGGCATGATTGTCCTGCTCGCCCTGAACCGGAATATCCCTTATGGCCTATGGCGCTGGTGGCACAAACTATCCGGTCCGTTGTTCCTGATCGTCATCCTGCATTGGCTGAGCTTCAAATCACCCATCACGCTGGGCAACCCTGTTGGCATCTGGCTCGCGTTGCTGTGTGGCGTGGGCGTACTCGCAGCGCTATACAAATTGCTGCTCTACCCCTTCATCGCTACAGCCGGTGAATACAAGGTAGCGGCGGTTTCCATGGGTAAAGGGTCCTTGCGCCTGGAGCTTGTGCCGGTGCATCGCGGTTTTGCGTTCAAGGCCGGGCAGTTCGCTTTCCTGGCCATGAAGGAGAAAGGCTTGCGCGAACCTCACCCGTTCACTATTGCCAGTGCACACTCCGAAAGCGGACGCATCCAGTTCGTTATCCGCGCTTTGGGGGATTACACGCAAAAACTGCGCGAGCAAGTCAAAGTTGGCATGCTGGCGGATATCTATGCACCTTATGGACGCTTTAAACGCCAACCCGATGCCGAGCGGGAAATCTGGATTGGCGGAGGTGTCGGCATTTCGCCCTTCATTTCCTGGCTACAGGACAAAGCCGCCAGCCGCTTCGACAATGCCACGCTGGTCTATTGCTTCAATCCGTCGCGGGCGTTCCCAAGCGTCGAACTTTTGCAGGGCATGGCCGAAGAACGCGGAGTCCGGTTCGTCGGTAATGACGGGGGTGTCGATCAGTTAGCCGAGACCTTACGCCAGGCAGCCGCACAAACCGATCCGAAGCGGATCCAGATCAGCTTTTGTGGTCCCAAGGGGCTGATGTCGCGGGTCCGCGAACTGATGCGCGAAAGCGGGATTCCCGACGACAACCTTCACTATGAATTTTTTGAGTTCCGTTGAGCCTTGCTTGTCCGGCAAAATCAGCATCAGATGATTGATCACCTCGGCCAACGGCTCGTTCATAGGGGCCTGTTTGTCATCAGCGTTGGCTCAACGACAGTGAGTAGACCTCTAAGATGAAGTTCCAGCGCAGACATGCGGAGCCCCATAGAAATGACCGGATCGGTTGGCTTCGGGCCTCGGTACTGGGAGCCAACGATGGCATTGTATCGACCGCCAGTCTTTTGATTGGGGTTGCCGCAGCCCATGCCACACACAGCACGTTACTCGTCACCGGTATCGCCGGGCTGGTGGCGGGTGCGATGTCGATGGCGGCGGGAGAATACGTCTCTGTGCATTCCCAGGCGGATACCGAGCGGGCTGATCTCGCCCGTGAACAAACAGAGCTTGAGACGGCGCCGCTTGCCGAGCATAGAGAGTTGGCGGCCATCTACATCGATCGCGGTGTTGAACCTGAGCTCGCCAGAAAAGTTGCAACGCAATTAATGGCGCACGATGCACTGGGTTCCCATGCTCGCGACGAGCTGGGCATTTCTGATGCACTCAGCGCAAAACCGCTGCAGGCAGCATTGTCCTCGGCGGCCAGTTTTATTGTCGGCGCGGCATTGCCGTTGGGTGTGACATTCCTCGCTCCGGCTCAAAGCGTTATTCCATGGATATCGGGAATGTCACTGGTATTCCTCGGAGCATTAGGCGCTGTTGCGGCCAAGGCTGGCGGCGCGAACATTCTGATCGGGGCATGGCGGGTGACGCTGTGGGGCGCACTCGCCATGGCGATTACTGCGCTGGTGGGCACCTCATTCGGTGCCGTAGTCTGACCCATTTCCACCCCTTGGCGCGCATCCCGGCAAAACGCACCACCCTAAAACACCGACCATCCGATTACAGATTGAGGTAAGCCTGCAGCCCCTTCGCTTTGGCTCGGAAGCGGACTATCTTTGCTTCACTTATTACAGTTCATATACGGTATTGGAAACGGTACTCAACATGATCGACAGCCAGACCAGCACCCCTCTCGACACCCTCTACCACTTGATGGCCGAACACTCTTTTCTGGTCCTGACCGGTGCGGGCATCAGCACACCTTCCGGGATTCCGGACTACCGGGATAACGACGGCGTGCGTCGCGGCCGGGCGCCGATGATGTATCAGGAGTTCCTCAGTGCACCGGCGTCGCGCCGACGCTATTGGGCGCGGGCGATGCTGGGCTGGCCGCGGATTCGCCAGGCTCGCCCGAATGCCGCTCATGAGGCGCTGGCCACGCTGCAAGCCAGGCAGCGTATCGCCGGGCTGATCACGCAAAATGTCGACACCTTGCATGATCAAGCGGGCAGTCAGGACGTCATCGAGTTGCACGGCAGTCTGCATAGAGTCGTTTGCCTGGATTGCGAACAACGTACTGATCGGCATGCGATCCAGATCATCATGGAAGCGCAAAACCCTTATCTGGCGGGCGTCGATGCCGTTCAGGCACCTGACGGCGATACCCTGCTCGACCCTGCTTTCGAAGCTCGTTTCCAGGTGCCCCGCTGCCCTCACTGCGACGGCGAACGGTTAAAACCGGACGTGGTATTTTTTGGCGAGAACGTCGCCCAGGCGACTGCCGCCAACGCTATAAGTTGTGTCGAGCAAGCCGCCGGTTTGCTGGTGGTGGGTTCATCGTTGATGGCCTATTCGGCGTTCCGCTTGTGCCGCGCGGTGGCTGAGCAAAACAAACCGCTGATCGCCATCAATCTGGGTAAAACCCGCGCCGACGATCTGCTGGATCTGAAAATCGAGGCATCTTGCGAAACGTTGTTGCCGCTGATCGCGGAACGTCTGACTTAATACAGATCAATCCAGCCCTGAAAGCCGCTCCCCCAGCCTTTCGCCCTGCAAGATATCAAACAGCGCCTGAGCTGCCGCCGACAACTCATGACCCGGTTTGGTCAGCACACCGATCGCTCTCATCACCGGATCGCGCAAAGTGATGCAGCGCGCCCCCAGCTCTTGCATCTGCCCGGCACATAACGCCGGCACCGCACTCACCCCCAGCCCGCTGGCAACCATCCGCCCTACCGTCGCAAGCTGGTGACTCTCCAGTTCCACCGGGAGTGTCATGTTGCGGGCCTGCAAGTGCTCCTCAAGCATGACGCGCACAGTCGAAGGCCTTTGCAGGGTAATGAACGGTAGTTTCAGCAGGGATTCCCAGTCGGTTTCCCCGCAGTCGGCCAGCGGCGAATCACTGGGGACCACGGCCACGAAGCGGTCGACATACAGCGGTGTGAACTCAAGGGACGAACTCTGCTGCGGCTCAAAGGAGACCCCCAATTCCACTTGACGATCACGGACCATTTCCAGGACCTGCTCGTTGATCACGTCGTTCACCGTGACGTTGACGTTGGGGTAGCGCGCGCGGAAGGTTTTCAGGATCGATGGCAACAGATTGCCGGCGAATGAAGGCATCGCCGCGAGGGTCACTCGGCCCCGTTGCAAGGTGAAGCGTTGACGCAGTTCGTCCTCGGCATTGTCCCAATCGGCAATCAGACGCCGAGCCAGTGGCAGCAGCGCATCACCTTCCGGGGTCAGTGCGACATTGCGCGTGGTGCGGCTGAACAACCGGCCGCCCAGGCCATCTTCCAGCGCCTTGATCGTCAGGCTGAGAGCCGACTGGGACAAGTGCAGGCGCTCGCAGGCCACGGCAAAGCTGAGGCTTTGCGCCACGGCAAGAAATGCACGGATCTGTTTGACGGTCATCTGCGATGCCTCCGGGAGTCGATTGTTTTATTTTATCTATTAATCAACCTTAAAAATCAACTTAACAAATAAATTCTCCGGAGCAACACTCTGGCGCATACGGCTAGCCAGCCGCCCACAAAGAATAAAAGAGGATGGTGCATATGGCAGGTTTCGATAAGCGCGTGGCTTCCTACGAGGAAGCGTTGGCAGGCCTGGAAGACGGCATGACCGTCATCTCCGGCGGCTTCGGTCTGTGTGGTATTCCGGAAAACCTGATCGAGGAGATCAAGCGCAAGGGCACTCGCGATCTCACCGTGGTTTCGAACAACTGCGGCGTCGACGGTTTCGGCCTCGGTGTGCTGCTGGAAGACCGGCAGATCCGCAAAGTGATCGCCTCTTATGTCGGCGAAAACGCTCTGTTCGAGAAGCAACTGCTCAGCGGTGAAATCGAAGTCGAACTGACTCCGCAAGGCACCCTGGCGGAAAAAATGCGCGCTGGCGGCGCCGGCATCCCTGCATTCTTCACCGCCACCGGCTACGGCACACCGGTTGCCGACGGTAAGGAAACCCGCGAATTCAAGGGCCGTCCGTACCTGATGGAAGAGTCCATCACCGGCGATTTCGCCATCGTCAAAGGCTGGAAGGCTGACCACTTCGGCAACGTGGTCTATCGCCACACCGCACAGAATTTCAATCCACTGGCCGCCACCGCCGGCAAGATCACCGTGGTCGAAGTCGAAGAAATCGTTGAACCGGGCGAGCTGGACCCAACGCAGATCCACACCCCAGGCATCTACGTGGACCGGGTCATTTGCGGCACCTTCGAGAAGCGCATCGAACAGCGCACCGTGCGCTCCTGATCCCCTTCCCTTCCAGCCCGAAGCTCTTGATAACAGAGCATGGAGAACAACAATGGCTCTTACCCGCGAACAAATGGCTCAGCGCGTCGCCCGCGAAATGCAAGACGGCTTCTACGTGAACCTCGGCATCGGCATTCCGACCCTGGTCGCCAACTACATCCCGGAAGGCATGGAAGTCATGCTGCAATCGGAAAACGGCTTGCTCGGCATGGGCGCCTTCCCTCGCGAAGATGAAGTCGACGCCGACATGATCAACGCCGGCAAGCAGACCGTCACTGCCCGCGTCGGGGCGTCGATTTTCTCGTCCGCCGAGTCCTTCGCGATGATTCGCGGCGGCCATATCGACCTCACCGTGCTCGGTGCTTTTGAAGTCGACGTACAAGGCAACATCGCCTCCTGGATGATCCCCGGCAAAATGGTCAAGGGCATGGGCGGCGCGATGGACCTGGTGGCGGGTGCCGAGAACATCATCGTCACCATGACCCACGCCTCGAAAGACGGCGAGTCGAAACTGCTGGCGCACTGCAGCCTGCCGCTGACCGGCGCCGGTTGCATCAAGCGTGTACTGACTGACCTGGCCTATCTGGAAATCCGTGACGGCGCGTTCATCCTCAAGGAGCGTGCGCCCGGCGTCAGCGTCGAGGAAATCGTCAGCAAGACCGCCGGCAAGCTAATCGTGCCTGAGCACGTTCCGGAAATGCAGTTCGCCTGAGCGCTGATTAAATGAGGAGTGATTCAATGCAAGAAGTCGTCATTGTCGCCGCTACCCGCACGGCCATCGGCAGTTTTCAGGGTTCGTTGGCCAGCATCCCGGCGCCGGAACTCGGCGCTGCAGTGATCCGCCGTCTGCTGGAGCAGACGGGCCTTGCCGGCAGCGAAGTGGATGAAGTGATCCTCGGCCAGGTGCTCACCGCAGGTTCAGGCCAGAACCCGGCGCGCCAAGCGTCGATCCTCGCCGGCCTGCCCCACGCAGTACCGGCGCTGACCCTGAACAAAGTCTGCGGCTCGGGGCTCAAGGCTTTGCACCTGGGTGCCCAGGCGATCCGTTGCGGCGATGCGCAAGTCGTCATCGCCGGCGGCATGGAAAATATGAGCCTGGCACCCTACGTGTTGCCGGCCGCTCGCACCGGCCTGCGCATGGGCCACGCCAAGATGATCGATAGCATGATCAGCGATGGCCTGTGGGATGCGTTCAACGATTACCACATGGGCATCACCGCCGAGAACCTGGTGGAGAAATACCACCTGACCCGTGAGGAACAGGACGCGTTCGCCGCCGCTTCGCAGCAGAAAGCCACGGCGGCCATCGAGGCCGGTCGCTTCGCCGACGAGATCACACCGATTCTGATCCCGCAACGCAAAGGCGATCCGCTGTCCTTCGCGGTCGACGAACAACCCCGCGCCGAGACCACCGCAGCCGCCCTGGCCAAACTCAAACCGGCCTTCAAAAAAGATGGCAGCGTCACCGCCGGCAACTCTTCCAGCCTCAATGACGGCGCCGCTGCCGTCCTGCTGATGAGCGCCGACAAGGCCAAAGAATTGGGCTTGCCCGTACTGGCACGAATCGCCAGTTACGCCAATGCTGGCGTCGACCCGGCGATCATGGGCATCGCCCCGGTATCGGCCACCCGCCGCTGCCTGGAAAAGGCCGGCTGGAGCCTCGGCGAGCTGGACCTGATCGAAGCCAACGAAGCCTTCGCCGCGCAGTCACTGGCGGTCGGCAAAGAGCTGGAGTGGGACGCGAGCAAGGTCAACGTCAATGGCGGCGCGATTGCGTTGGGTCACCCGATTGGTGCCTCGGGATGCCGGGTGCTGGTGTCCTTGCTGCACGAAATGATCAAACGTGATGCCAAAAAAGGCCTCGCTACATTGTGCATCGGTGGTGGTCTGGGTATAGCACTGGCAATCGAGCGGGCCTGAGTCCGCAAGCGTTCAACAGGTAAAGTCAGGATCCACGACATCCGGCGTTGCCTGGCAACAAACCCGGGGGGGCTTCGGTCGCTCCGGGCCTTAACTCCCTTCGAGCTTATTGGCTCAACGCCAGCCCTTCATCACCTTGGTCCGCAGGGTTCTGTTCATCCATATTCCGGTCATCTTCACGTTCAAACTCAGCTTGCAGCATCGCAACGAACGCGTCGCGGGCAGGATGGTGCGTGGAATGCTCGTGCCAATAGAACAGGTTATCGATAGCCGTGTGCTCCGGAAATTCATAGCCAGTCCAGCCAGCGCTCCGCCCATACTGCTCAAAGATCCCTTTAGGTACCAAAGAGACTCCAGCACCTGCACTGACGCATCCAGCGATAGTCCCATAACTTGCAATGCTGACGATTGGCAGCGTTTGACCCTGACCAAGCAACCAATGTTCCAGCGCCGCTCTGTAGGGGCATCCCGGTGGCCACATGAAGATTGCCTTGCCCTGCAAATCCGTCGCATCGCGTAAGGGTCCAAGGGACGGCGAGGCGATCAGCACGAGATCTTCCCGGTACATGAAGGTTCGCTTGAGCAACGGGCGTTCGACATCGACCGCGACGATCACGCCATCCAGCTTGTGGCTCAAGGTGTCGTCCAACAACTGTGACCAGGTACCTGTGCTCAGTTCAAGTGAAACAGACGGAAAACGCGCATGAAATATTGCCAACAGCCGAGGCAATCGTCCTGTCGCAGAGGACTCGATCGCCCCGACTCTCAGCGGGCCAGATGGCTCTGCCGAAGGGTCGACAGCACGCTTGGCCTCGTCGGTCAGCGCCAGGATTTTAGCGGCATAGGTAAGAAATAGCTCCCCAGCCGGGCTAATCCGCAGTCCCCTACCGTGTCGATAGAACAGCGCAACGCCCAGCTCAGCCTCCAGAGATTTGATTCGTGCCGTGATATTCGACGGCACGCAATGCAACACCTCAGCCGCCCGCGCGATGCTCCCGGTGTCGGATACCGTCTTGAACATACGAATCTGTGCCAGCTCCATAGGTCACCTAAAGTGAATGGTTGGCTCAGTATAAGTTGGTTGTGGTGAATGGACAGGCTTCTGATACTCGTCAGACGAAGTCAAAAAATGCTTTCAGAAGTAGCAGATTTTTTGGCTTTTTCGGTTAATCGCTGAGTAGCTGGAGCATCAAGATGTCAGGTTGGCCTTCTGTGAAAATCATCCTTGCGGCGATGTTCGTCATCGTCTGTTGGGCCTATTCACCCATCGGAATTCGTATTGGATTACAGGCCTACGAACCCGGCCACCTAGCCTTGCTACGGTTTCTGATCGCCTCGGTTTTTATGGCCATTGTCGCCCTTTCCAGAGGAATTTCGTTACCCGGGCTGAAGGACCTTCCCCTGCTGGCGATACTCGGTTTTTTTGCCGTCACGCTGCATCACATTGCCCTGAACTTCGGCCAACGTGGGGTAAGCGCCGGGGCAGCCAGTGTTCTCGCGCAGTCCACACCACTATTCAGTACCCTATTGGCTCACTTCATTTTCAAGGATCGTGTCAGCTCGTGGCGTTGGGGCTGCGTGTTCCTCGGCATGCTTGGAGCGGCTGTTGTCGTGGCAGGTGACCGTGGCTTGGGCCGCGTCGACGCCCATGGTTTGTTGATCCTGCTCGCGGCGTTGTCCTGGAGCCTCTACTTCGCACTGCAGAAGCGGCATTCCCACCGCTATGACGGTTTGACCCTGGTCTGCTACACCGTCTGGTCGGGAACCGCGCTGCTGCTCATTTATTTACCCGGTCTGGCCAGCGAGATTGCCCGGGCACCGACGGACGTCGATATTGCGGTGGTCATTCTGGGTATTTTTCCGAGTGCGCTGGCCTATCTCGCATGGGCCTATGTGCTGGCGCACACCGACGTCGGTCGCGCATCAATGACGCTTTACCTCGTCCCCCCGACTGCGATGCTGATGGCATCCTTGGCACTGGGAGAGCGACCTTCTTTGATGGTGATAGTGGGCGCAATGATCGTTCTGGTCAGCGTCCTTGCCTTGAATTTGGAACGCGGAAAGATCGCCGTTCCTGCTGGAAAAACCTAGTCTGCCTTACGCTCAAACGGCACCGCAAACACCCCGTTGCACCGTCGCCCTTTCAGGCATAGGGCGAATTTCCCCAGGCAAGAACACAATCCTTCACCGCACAACCGCCGGTCTTACACAGCCTGACCTTTGACTACATGGGCTTCGCGATTTTATGCCCGCTCACCCTGTCAGCCACCCGAAGCGCGAGCCATGCAGCGCTGATGGCGTTCGTCGACTCGTTTGGCGAACCAGGCCGTGGTGAGTTTGCGGGTGATTTTCGGGCTTTGCAGAACGATACCCGGCAGCACCGCTCGCGGCAGTGGTTTGCCTTCGGCCTTTTCGGCCAGGGCGAAGACTCGTTTGTAGAGCGTGCTGTCTTCGAATTCGAGGCTATTGCCCTGCTCCAGCTGGCTTCTGATCGTCGGGTTACGCATGTCCAATTGCTTGCCCAGCGCACGCACCGCCAACTCCGTCGTCCCGGGCATGATGGAACCGAAGCGAATCAAATCGCCATCGAGTGCCAGAGGTATACCCGAGACGCGACTGACGGCGCTCTGGAAAGCGGCATTGCGGCTGGCGTACCAACCGGCATTGAAATCGGCGAAGCGGTACAGCGGTTTTGAGTAACTCACCGGATAACCCAGCAAATGCGCAATACCGAAGTACATGCCGCCGCGACGGCTGAACACTTCGTGGCGAATAGAGCCCTCCACGGGATAGGGGTAGGCTCGCGTCTGGGTTTCGGCAAAGGCGATACTGACTTGCATCGGCCCAGCGGTGTGCACCGGATTGAAGTTCCCGAAGAGGTTGCGGCCCATCGGTACCATGCCGATGAAGTCGTCGAAAATGGCGCTGAGATCCTTTTCGGTATGCGCGGCACTCAGCCGATCACTGTAGCTTTTGCCGTTTGGCGAGCGAACCTGCAAAGCGGCGCTCACCATTAGACTGGGGACATGCACCGCTGCCGCACGGCGGTCGATCTCCTCTCGCGCGATTTTTCCCAGCCCCGGCACCGGCGGGTCGACCTGAAAAGTAGACTCCTGCTCGGTTACTGCCAGTACCGAACACAGGTTTTCCGTGGTCGGCGCAATGCCTTGCGCAGCGAACGCCGCATAGATGTCAGTCGCCCAACCCTCACGATCAACCGTCTTCGACGGCAATAGTCGAACAATTTTCGCCTTCACCTCGGCCGGTCGCGCCGGCGACTCCTGAGTGCGCTGGCTGCCGCAGCCGGCCAGCACCAGGAGCATGGCGATACCTATGATGAATCGATTTGATCGCATGTTTCCCCGAATGGCGTTGGGCTAATGGGGCGACTATGAACAAAGCCGCCGCGGATATCGACCCTTGGGTCGAACGGCTGTTCAATGCGGGAGGGCTATTCCATAGCCTTGGTAGTGGAAATGGGCGCGCATGTGTTCTTCACTGGATATTCGGCGCTGACGAGATCGCCAAGATCGCAGCCTGCGGCAGCTCCTACGCCAAATCCGTACACCCGTGGATTAGTGGATTATCAGGTGTACGCAAAACCTGTAGGAGCTGCCGCAGGCTGCGATCTTTTTTGGGCCCCCTAGGCTTGTCAGCTGCTCAATACGCAACATAGGTGCACAATCAACGGCATGGAATTGATCTCTACCTGAGGGCAACGACATGAAGCACTGCGACGTTCTGATCATTGGCGCCGGCCCGACAGGGCTGGTTCTGGCGCTCTGGCTCAGCAAGCTGGGGATCAAGGTGCGGATCCTCGACAAGACCGCCATACCGGGCACAACATCACGAGCCCTGGCGGTCCAGGCGCGAACCCTCGAGCTCTACCGTCAGCTCGACCTCGCAGACGCCATTGTGCAACGCGGTCACACGGTGCCTGCGGCCAACCTCTGGGTCAAAGGCGAACCGGTTGCGCGTTTGCCGTTCGAGACTATTGGCAAGGATCTGACGCCTTATTCTTTCCTCGAAATGTACCCTCAGGACGAACACGAACAACTGCTGATCGAACGTCTGGAAATGTTCGGCGTTTCGGTAGAGCGCGAAACCGAACTGAAGAGCCTCGAGGAGGCCGACGGATACGTCACCGCGCACTTGATCAACGCTCAGGGGCAGGAAGAGACCTGCGAAGCCCGTTACCTGGCGGGTTGCGACGGCGCCCGTTCGACGGTGCGCAAAACCCTTAATACGGGTTTTCCCGGTGGCACCTATCAGCAGGTTTTCTACGTCGCCGATGTGGACGCAGCAGGTCCGCCGATCAACGGTGAACTGCACGTGGACCTCGACGAAGCAGACTTCCTCGCAATCTTCCCCCTGGCAGATGCAGGTCATGGACGTGCCCGGTTGATCGGGACGGTACGAGACGAGCGCGCCGAACACGCCGAGACGCTCAAGTTCGAGGACGTCAGCAGCCGGGCCATCGAGCATCTCAAGGTTCAAGTACTCAAGGTGAACTGGTTTTCCACCTATCGTGTGCATCACCGGGTGGCGGACCACTTCCGCAGCGGACGAACGTTCCTGCTGGGCGACGCCGCGCATGTCCACAGCCCCGCCGGCGGTCAGGGGATGAACACCGGGATTGGCGATGCGATCAATCTCGCCTGGAAACTCGCTGCCGTGCTGAAGGGCAGCGCTTCGGACACGCTGCTGGACAGTTATGAAACCGAGCGCATTGAATTTGCCCGACGACTGGTGGCAACCACCGATCGGGTGTTCAGCTTCGTCACCGCCGATGGGCCCATTGCCAACATTGTGCGGACACGCCTGGCACCGTTTCTGCTAGCCAAGGCCACCTCACTGGCAGCGGTACGCGAGTTTATGTTCCGCACGATTTCGCAGATCACCCTGAACTATCGAGCAATGCCCCTGAGTGCAGGCAGCGCAGGCGATGTTCATGGGGGTGATCGGTTGCCCTGGGTGCACGATGGCGATACTGACAATTTCGACACGCTGTCGAGCCTGTCCTGGCAGGTTCATGTGTATGGGCTTGTCAGCGACCCATTGGTTGCATGGTGCGCTGAGCACGGCATAGCGTTGCACATTTTTCCCTGGGGACCTGCTTCTGAGGCGGCCGGTCTTGCGCGCAATGCTTTCTATCTGCTGCGGCCCGACACCTACGTGGCGCTCGCTGAACTGTCCAGCGATCCAAAGGTGCTTGAACGTTATTTCAACGAGCGAGGGATCCAGCCAGGGCCTTAGTCAACAGACCTTGGCTGCAGCCATTTGCTGAACAGTCGGGTCACTCGTGGCATGAACACATAAACGACCAACAGCACGATGCTCAGGGTGATCAGCACGTTGCTCTGCACGTAGCCGCCCAGCCATGGTTGCCAGACAAACAGCGGCCTCCACAACATCGGCACCAAAAAACTCAAGGGAAGGATCACTAGAAAAGTCACACAGGCCTGCTTCCAGCGAGGCGGCGGGGTCTGCCCGTCAGCATCGACCGGGGTAAACCAGAACTCACGATCAGCGTTGACCTCGGTCTGGTCACCATCGGCCAGCAATGGCTGCGCTTGTGCTACCAATCGGTGGCGATCTTCGGAGTCTAGCCAGTGCTGCAATTGCGCAGTCGTGGCGAAGCGCAATACGCAGGTGAAGAGCGCCAGCCCACGACTTTGCCCGCGCATCACATCAATCCCCAGATGCCCCGGATAATCACGGGCAATGGCGATGGTGTGGCGCAACCAGGCTTCATACTCCTCATCCCGGCCCTGTTTGACTCTGTGTCGCACCAGCAGCGTTACAACCCCATCCGATACCTCGATATTCATGCCTGGCTCCTCCTGATCGCGATCGTGGATCAGCTTAGTCCAAGCCAGGCCTCAGACGTCGAGGGCGTTGGCGGCCGGTCTCAAATCCCGCTCAGTGCCAGATCCATCGCAAAGTAGGTGAAGATCAGGTCCGCACCCGCGCGCTTGATCGCACCCAGGCTTTCTCGAACGATGCGTTCTTCATCTATCGCGCCAGCAGCGGCGGCGAACTTGATCATCGCGTATTCGCCACTCACCTGATAAGCCGCCAACGGCAACCGCGAGGCCTCGCGAATATCGCGGATGATGTCCAGGTAAGCGCCCGCTGGCTTGACCATCAAGGAATCGGCACCTTCCTGCTCATCCAGTAGCGACTCGCGCACGGCTTCGCGGCGATTCATCGGGTTCATCTGGTAGCTTTTGCGGTCGCCCTTAAGTGCGCTGCCGCCGGCTTCGCGGAACGGACCATACAGCGCCGACGCGAATTTGGTCGAGTAGGCCATGATTGCGGTGTTGCTGAAGCCTGCCTCATCGAGGGCGCGGCGGATGGCCTGGACTTGCCCGTCCATGGCCGCAGACGGCGCAATGACATCCGCCCCGGCGCGGGCCGCGGCGACTGCCTGCTTGCCCAGATTGATCAGCGTCTTGTCGTTGTCGACCTCACCACCGTGCATCACGCCGCAATGGCCGTGGTCGGTGTATTCGCAAAAGCAGGTGTCCGACATAACGATCATGTCCGGTACCGCATCCTTGCAGATGCTCGCCATGCGCGAGACCAGACCGCGTTCATTCCAGGTATCGCTGCCCGCCCCATCCAGGTGATGAGAAACACCGAAAGTCATCACCGACTTGATGCCGGCCCGCGCATAACGCTCGATTTCGCCCGCCAGTTTCGACTCCGGAATGCGCATGACGCCAGGCATGCTTTTGATCGGGACAAAATCGTCGATTTCTTCCTCGACGAAAATCGGCAACACCAGATCGTTCAGCGTGAACTCGGTTTCCTGGAACAGGCTGCGCAGGCTTGCGGAACGTCGCAGACGACGTGGACGTGCTTCTGGGAACTGGCTGGACATTGGTTTTCCTGAAGGTAGGCCAAGGGTGTAAATGAGACGAAGTCTTTGGGGACGAGAGCTTATGCCCGCATCCCGGAACGACACAAACGTCACTTCAGAAAGAGTTTATTGCAGATTTCGTAACAATGGTAAGTTACGCCGTAGGGATGGTCCCGCCATCGATCACGTATTCAGTGCCGGTAATCGACCCTGCGCGCGAGGAAACCAGAAAGGCAATCAGGTCGGCGACTTCAGACGGTTTTGCCGGGCGACCCAATGGAATGCCGCCCAAAGAATTCATGATGATCTGCCGACCACCCTCTTCGTCCGTACTGCGTTGTCGGACCACGTCCTGGACCAGCCTCACTGCGGCATCGGTTTCCACCCAGCCCGGTGCGACCCGTACCACCCGCACGCCTTTAGGGCTGACTTCTTTGGACAGGCTTTTGCTGTAAGTCGAAAGCGCTGCCTTGGCCGCCGCATAGGCAGTCGTTGACTCCGGCAGCGGCAGTTGGCGCTGAATCGAGGTGACATGAACAATCACCCCAGAGCCTTGGTCAAGCATCCCGGGAAGCAGTGCGCGATCCAGCCGAACCGCCGCCAACAAATTCTGATCCAGTGCGTGCTGCCATTGCTGATCATCCAGCACCGCGAAACCACCGGCAGGCGCAGAGGAACCGCCCACCACGTGAACAATAATATCGAGCGCGCCAAAACGCTCGCTGACAGCTTTTGCGACCCTGGCGCAGCCTTCCGCCGTGGACACATCGGCGACGACGAATGTGTCATCCGCAAGATTCTCAGGCTGGGACCGTGCGGTGGTCAGTACTGTTGCGCCGCATTCACGCAGACGCTTGACCACCGCCTCGCCGATACCTTTGGTGCCGCCGGTGACCAGTGCGCGCAGGCCTTGCAACTCCAGTTCGGCGTTCATGAGCCGATCCCCAGCGAAACAATCCGTCCCTGTTGCAGGACAAAGCGGTAAGTGACTTCAACCGGACTGCCTGGGAAGTTTCCGGTGAGCCGGGCGCGCACCAGCGTAGAGCCCTCCTCTTGCGAGACGCTCAGTGGTTCGACGCTATAGTGGTACTTGGCCTGTGCCGCTTGTTTCCAGGCTTTAATGGCTTCCAGTCCCTGGTACACCTGCCCTTCATCACGGACCTTGGCGTCGCTGGCAAAGCAGCGTTCTATTACAACGGAATCGGTGGTTTTCTCACCCGAAAAATACTCGGCAAGGGGTTCAGGCAGCGCAATGCTCATCGATCTTTCCTCGATTGTTCAGTGAGGGTTGCATGGCCTGAATGTGCGCTATAGGTTTATCCCTGACAAGAACGCACGAAAAGGTAAGTCAAGCACCCATGAGTAAGGTCTATACCCCGGCTACCGCGGCAAGCGCTGTAGAAACCGCGCTCAAGCAACTGGAAGGACGCTGGAAACTGGTGATCCTTTTCCACCTGTTCGGTGGCCAGGTGCAGCGTTTTTCCGAGCTCGAGCGCTTGATCCCCGATATCTCGCAAAAAATGCTCGCTCAGCAACTGCGCCAGCTGGAAGCGGACGGCATTGTGCAGCGCACGGTGTATCCGCAAGTGCCGCCGAAAGTCGAATATCGGATAACCGAATGGGGTCAGAGCTTGTGTCCGGTGCTGGATGCGCTGTTGAAGTGGGCAGCGCTTGGGCCGTGCCAGAGATGAGACTGTGAAACCGCCGAGCAGCTGAATGTTCGGCGGCGCCTTGAGGTGTTACTAAAGCGCAGACTTAGGGATTTCCAGACCCCGCATAACCGCTGGCCGCGTCACAAATCGCTCCAGCACCCGCAACACGTTGGGATAGTCCTTGATCCCCACCAGATCGCCGGCCTCATAAAATCCGATCAGATTGCGCACCCATGGGAATGTCGCGATATCGGCGATGGTGTAGCGTTCACCCATAATCCAGTTGCGGCCGGTCAGTCGCGCTTCAAGCACACTCAGTAAACGCTTGGTCTCTGCGACAAAACGATCGCGGGGGCGTTTGTCTTCGAAATCCTTGCCCGCAAATTTATTGAAAAAGCCGACCTGGCCGAACATCGGGCCAATACCCGCCATCTGAAACATTAGCCACTGGATCGTTTCGTAGCGCGCTGCCGACTCCTGAGCCAGGAGTTGCCCGCTTTTGTCAGCCAGATAGATCAGAATCGCCCCGGACTCGAACAGTGCCAACGGTTGGTCACCCGGACCGTGAGGGTCGATGATCGCCGGGATTTTGTTGTTGGGGTTGAGCGACAGGAACTCGGGAGACAGCTGGTCATGGGTGTCGAAACCCACACGGTGTGGCTCGTAAGGCAGACCGATCTCTTCGAGCATGATCGACACCTTGACGCCGTTAGGGGTCGGCAAGGAATAGAGCTGAATCCACTCGGGGTACTGGGCAGGCCATTTTTGGGTGATGGGAAAAGCAGAAAGATCGGTCATGGTGAGCTTCCAGTGACGGTGCTGTTTGAGGATTAGCCGCTCGGGCCTGGTGTTTAGGCGGGCTGATTATAGATGCCTCCTTGTTCGGGTCTTCTTAAATCCGAAACATCTTGTCGCTAACCGCTCCCCTCAGCCACCCTCCGGCACGGATAAAGTGCCGTGAATTGGCGGGAGCGCACCAAAGGGCTTAAAGGGACCCTGAGAAGGACCCTCTCGGTAGACAAGCCAACTGCTACTATCTCAACGACATGGACAACCACACAAAGCTGGATGCTCGCGATGGACAGGTTTGTCAGTCTTAATCGAATGTGCTGAAGAACAACTATAAAATGAAGAACCCTCTGAATGTCGTTAAACGCTTGAAACATCCCTCCTATGTTTTAGTGCCTGCGCTGCTAGTCGCCGGCGGTTTGTTCCTGGCGCTGGAAACCAGGGTAGGCCGTGCGCAACCGGCTGACGGCACCCAGACCCTGGTGTTTCTGCGCCACGCCGAAAAACCCGCTGAGGGCCTCGGCCAGTTGAATTGCCAAGGCCTGAACCGCGCCATCGATCTGGCGACGCTGCTGCCGGAGAAGTTCGGCAAGGCCAATTACGTGTTCGCCGCCAACCCGACACGCAATGTTGAGGAAGGCAAAGATAAAAATTCTTACAGCTATCTCCGACCGTTGATGACCATCAGCCCCAGCGCGATAAAACTCGGGTTGCCGGTGAACATCAACTTCTCGGCCAACGATGTCAGCGACCTGGCTGACGAACTGCTGAACGACAAGTACCACAACTCGATTATCTACACCGCCTGGTCCCACGGTTACCTGCCCAAACTGATGAACAAAGTGGCTGAAGAGGCCGTCGGCGACAAGCACACCATCACCGAAGACTGGGCGTCCAACGATTTTGACTCGCTGTATGTGCTGACGTTGACCTGGCATAACGGCAAGGCGACCTTGCTCAGCCACAGCTACAAGCAGGGACTGGACAACGGGTCGCAGGATTGTCCGACATAACCGGGCAACTACAGCCCACGCGCAGTGGGCTCAGCAGGGTTAACGGCAGTGAGTTATGATGCGCCGTTATTCCCTACTGCCCGGAACCCTTCCATGCCCATCTCCTCCACAGTCCCCGCCCGGGGCTGGTCGCTCTGGTGGAAACCCATGCTGTTCGTGCTGGTGGCCTGCATTGGCCTCTATTACGTCAAATGGTCCCCCTACTACCTCAAAGCCTTCGTAGCCGCCGACAATCACAGCATCGGCGCATCGATCCTCAACGATGAACAGACTGCGCCACTGGCCGCCGCTTTGGCCTACGCCAAGGTGTATTTCCTGGCGATCTGGAAGGCTGCAGTCCTGGCGGTGATCCTCGGCTCACTGTTGCAAGTGCTGATCCCACGGGACTGGCTGCTGCGGCTGTTCGGCCGCGCCGGTTTTGCCTCTACCTTGCGGGGTGGTTTGTTCGCCTTGCCGGGAATGATGTGCTCGTGCTGCGCCGCACCCGTGGCTGCGGGCATGCGCCGTCAGCAAGTGTCGGTGGGCGCGGCGCTGGCGTTCTGGATCGCCAACCCGGTGCTGAACCCGGCGACGCTGGTGTTCATGGGCTTCGTGCTGGGCTGGGGTTTTACCGCGCTGCGGCTGGTGGCGGGCATCGTACTGGTCCTGGGCGTTTCGCTGGTGGCCCAGCGCATCTCTCGCCCCGAACACGTGCCTGAAGCAGCGCTGGACGCGGTGGCTGAAGCCAGCACAACGGACTCGCAACCGTTCCTGAAGCGCTGGATGCGGACCTTGTGGCAACTGTTCTGGAGCACCATCCCGATCTACATCGTGGCCGTTCTGGTGCTGGGCGCCGCCCGAGTCTGGCTGTTCCCCCACGTCGATGGCGCGATGGCTAACAGTCTGCTCTGGCTGGTGCCGCTGGCCATCGTCGGCACGCTGTTCGTGATCCCCACTGCGGCAGAAATCCCGATTGTGCAGACCATGATGGCCCTGGGCATGGGCACCGCCCCCGCGGTCGCGCTGCTGATGACCTTGCCGAGTATCAGCCTGCCGTCCCTGCTGATGCTGCGCAAAGACTTCGATACCCGGGTGCTGGTGACCGTGGCGGTGCTGACCATGCTGTTCGGTGTGATCTGCGGCCTGGTGGGAGCAGCGCTGCTTTAAACCAAAGCAATACTGGGTTGAGCTTGATGATGGCGGTGCGCTCCGGGGCCAATCGCGAGCAAGCTCGCTCCTACACTGGACCGCGTTCGGGCATCAAGTTTTTAGCCGACGCTGATCTAATGTAGGAGCGAGCTTGCTCGCGATGGGGTCGGAAGACCCCAACACCTGGCAAAATTCAATCGACGGATTTACCGCCAGCGCAGATCATCTGCCGCGCTCACGCAGATACTCGAGCACGGCGGCCTGCTCTCCGGCGAACTCGATGCGCTCGCCTTTGCTCTCACGCTGGAAGGCGTACATCGGGTCGTAGTACTCACTCAGCAAGCCTTCGATCCAGTCGCGGTGCAAATCTACCGCCCCGCTACGTGCCTGCTCCGCCAGCGCCGTTTCCATGAGTGCCAGCATCCGCTGGTGACGCTCGCCCCCCAGACGTTTGTGAACGTTGTTCAAACTCGACAGCATTCGCTCGGAAAAAAGGGCGAAGCCCTGCTCGCCGTGCACCGCAATAAACTCCGCACACAGATCGACCACATAATCACGCAGGATGCGCTCGACCCGCCCTTGCAGGCTGTCTTCGAGCCAGACCAGGGGGAACTGCTGCATCCCCTGATAAAGTGGTAGCGGCAAGGCACAACTGCCGACCATGCGACTCTCATCCTCCAGCACGAATCGCTCGATGCCCTTGGCGCGTTTCTTCAGCACATCCACGGCCAGGCGGTTTTCAAAGTCGATGTTGGAGGGTTGGCCGGTCGCGCGTTTGCCGAAACTGGAACCGCGGTGATTGGCGTGGCCTTCCAGGTCCAGCGCGTTATTCAACTGAGTGAGCACATCGGTTTTGCCCGTGCCAGTCATGCCGCCAAGCACAATGAAATCGCACTGCGCGATCGCTTGATCGACCGTTTCCAGCAGGAAGGTCCGCATCGCCTTGTAGCCACCACCAACGCGCGGGTAGTCGATACCGGCCTCGTCCTTGAGCCATTGCTGGACGATCTGCGAGCGCAAACCACCGCGAAAACAATATAAATACCCGTTGGGATTGGCCCGGGCAAAATCAGCCCAGGCCTGGATACGCTCGGCTTTGATATCGCCGGATACCAACTGATGGCCGAGGACGATGGCGGCCTGCTGACCTTGCTGCTTGTAGCAAGTACCGACCTGTTGCCGCTCGTCGTCGGTCATCAGGGGCAGATTGATCACCCCGGGAAAGGAACCCTTGGTGAACTCGACCGGTGCACGGGTATCCATCATCGGCCGGTCGTTGAGGAAGATATCGCGATAGTCGGTGATGTCGATGGGCATCAAAACACCTCAACCGCGTTGGTCTGTCGCTCAACCAGTTCACCGATTGGCGCGAGTACCAGGCCCAGTTCGGCGGCAACCGCCAGGAACTGCTCGTTGCCCTCAGGGGTCACGGCGACCAGCAAACCACCGCTGGTCTGCGGGTCGCAGAGTACCCGCTTGTGCAGCTCTTGAACGCGACCGATCTTGTCGGCATAGCTGTCGAAGTTGCGCAGGGTTCCGCCCGGCACGCAGCCTAGATCGAGGTAGTACTCGACCCCAGGCAGGCGCGGCACACGCTCATATTCGATGCGCGCGGTTACGCCACTGCCATCGGCCATTTCCACCAAGTGCCCAAGCAAACCAAAACCGGTGACATCGGTCATCGCCGTCACGCCCGCCAACTTGCCAAAGCGGCTGCCGGGCTTGTTCAGCGTGCACATCCAGTCGCGGGCCAGACCAACATCGGCGTCACGCAGTTTGCCCTTCTTCTCCGCCGTGGTCAGGATGCCGATGCCCAAGGGCTTGGTCAGATACAGCAGGCAACCTGCAGTGGCGGTGTCGTTGCGCTTCATATGGCGCTTTTCCACCAGCCCGGTAACGGCGAGGCCGAAGATTGGCTCTGGCGCATCGATCGAATGCCCTCCGGCCAATGGAATCCCTGCCTCGTCGCATATCGAACGCCCGCCACGAATCACTTCCCGGGCGATCTCCGGCGCCAGCACGTTGACCGGCCAGCCAAGGATCGCAATCGCCATCAAGGGATCACCGCCCATGGCGTAAATATCGCTGATGGCGTTGGTGGCGGCAATGCGCCCGAAATCAAACGGATCGTCGACGATCGGCATGAAGAAGTCGGTGGTCGACACCACACCGCGCTCTTCGTCGATGGCATACACCGCCGCATCATCACGGGAGGCGTTGCCCACCCAGAGTTTCGGGTCGAGGTTCTGTGCACCGCTGCCAGCCAGAATCACCTCCAGCACCTGGGGCGATATCTTGCAGCCGCAACCTGCGCCGTGGCTGTACTGGGTCAGGCGAATCGGCTCGCTCATGGGGGGTACCTCGTTAAGTCAAGGAGGACAATTCTACAGCAATGCCGTCCTGCAGGAGCTACCGAAGGTTCGGGCCGCGTTCGGATGATCTTTGAGCGGTTCGCCCAGTGACCAGGATCAAACTCAAAAGATCTTCAGCGCTGAACACCACAACACGGACGTTGGGTGTCGCCGTAGGCATGGCGCCAGCCGATGGCCCCGCGCGGGGTGAATTGCCCGCCGTTGGCCAGGGTGATGATTTTGCCGGCGCGCAGCCCCAGGGTAGAGAAGGTGATGTCCTGACTGGCATCGGCCGTCAGCCGTCAGCCGCCCTGCTCCGCCTTTTTCATGAGCGGTTTCGCTGTCGTAGTTGACGTAGGACAGACCGGCGAATGGTTCCAGAGCAATACCGGCCGCTTCGACGGTGTAACCCACTTCACCGAAGACCTGGGCGCTGCGGGCGTCGTAGTGAGCCTTCAACCGGTCGTTGTAGGTGCCGACGGTAGCCAGGCACATAACCTCGCACCGTTTTCACCATAGTGTTGGCCACACGAAAATCACGCCTTCAAACTGAACAACGCCACCTGCGGCGTTTCGCTCACCCAGTAACCGCTCACCGACCAGCCAGCACGCGCCGCCAGTTTGGTGAAAGATTCGACGGTGAATTTGTGCGAGTTCTCGGTATGCAGACGTTCGCCGTCGCTGAAGTGGAAGGTGTGCCCGGCGACCTTGACCACTTGTTCGCGGCGGCTCACCAGATGCATCTCCATGCGCTCATCGGTGTCGTTCCACAACGCCAGATGGTCGAAGGCCTCGACGTTGAAGTCACCATCCAATTCACGGTTGATGCGGATCAGCAGGTTCTTGTTGAACCGCGCGGTCACCCCTTCGGCGTCGTCGTAAGCAGCGACCAGGATGTCAGCGTCCTTGACCAGATCCACGCCAACAATAAAGTGTGCCTCATCACCCAATAACGCGTGGGCCGAACGCAGGAACTTCACGGCTTGATCATGGGTGAAATTGCCGATGGTCGAACCGGGGAAGAACCCTACGCAGGTGTGCCCGGCAGCTTCGGCCGGCAATTGCAGCACGCGGCTGAAATCATCGATCAGCGGCGCGACCTTCAATTGCTTGTACTGCTTTTTCAGCAGCGCGGCTGCCTTCTTCAGCGCATTGGCGCTGATGTCGATGGGCACGTACAGCGCAATCTGTGGCGCGGCGTCGAGCAGCAGGCGGGTTTTCTCGCTGGCCCCGCTGCCGAACTCCACCAGAGCCGCGCCCTCTGGAATCGCATCGGCAATCTGTTGCGCAACCCGGGTCAGCAGACCGGTTTCGGCACGCGTCGGATAGTACTCGACCGTCTCGCAAATGTCCTCGAACAGCTCGGAGCCCGTGGCATCGTAGAAGTATTTGGGCGACAGGTTTTTCACCGGGGCCGACAAGCCGCCGATGACATCACGACCAAATTCACTGTCGTGGTTGTTCACCGCACCCGGCTGACGCGCATCCCGGGCCAGACGCAAACCGGAGAACATCCAGCGCTTGTCCGGGCCGAAAAAGTTGCGATAGGTCGAGCGGGTATGGCCTGGGGAGGTGATGCTGGCACCGCCACGCAAAACCATCACGTTGATCATGAACTTGCCGTTGTATTCGCCCACCGCGCTGTCCGCCGGGCGGAATCCCGGGTAGGCGTTGTACGCACTTTGTGTCCACTGCCAGGCCACGTTATCGACTTGTTCCAGCAGACCGGCTTCAGCGGCGGCTTCCCACTCGGCTTCGGTCGGCAGGCGTGCATCGGCCCATTGGGCAAACGCAGCGGCTTCGTAATAGCTGATGCTGATCACCGGAGCCGTCGGGTCGATGGCTTCCAGACCGCGCAAAGTCATTTGCCGCCAGCCCTGGTCGTCGTGCTGCCAATAGAGCGGGGCGTTCCAGCCGTTTTGCTGCACTACCGCCCAGCCGTCTGACAGCCATAGGCTGGCTTTGCTGTAGCCGCCGTCCGCCATGAAGGCCAGCCATTCACCGTTGGTCACCAGGCGGTCGCTGATCTCGAAAGATTGCAGGTAAGTGGTGTGTCTTGGGCCTTCGTTGTCGAAGGCGAAACCCTTGCCCTTGTGACCAATTTCGGTCAGCCCGCCCTTGAGCGGCTTGAACTGGCCGCGACGTCCGGAGAGGTCCATGGGCCAGCGCAGGTCATAGGCGGGCTTGAGCGAGGAGGTACTGAACAAATGCAGGATGTCCATCAGCAACAGTTCTTGATGCTGCTCCTCATGGGCCAGACCCAGCTCGATCAATTCGGCGGTGCCGTCGGGCAACGCCGACTCCAGCAAGGTACGCATGTGTTCATCGACATGCTTGCGGTAGTCCAGCACCTTGTCCACGGTCGGACGTGTCATCAACCCGCGTTGTGGCCGGGGATGACGGGGGCCGATGGCTTCGTAATAGGAGTTGAACAGGTAACCGAACGCCGGATCGAACGGGTGGTAGTCGACGACGTTTTCGGCCAGCAGAAACGTCTCGAAAAACCAGGTGGTGTGCGCCATGTGCCACTTGGCGGGGCTGGCATCAGGCATTGACTGGACGACCATGTCCTCAGGGCTGAGCGGTGCAATCAGGCTCTCTGTCCGGCTGCGAATAGTTTGGTAGCGCTTGAGAAGTGCGCTACTGGCAGGGAGGTCGCGTAGCTCGCTTAAGGTGCTGGTCATCAGGTTTTCTCTCCGGTGAATCGTCGTTCCGCTGGTCTGTCGATCCTCTGGTATTTCCAGAGGAGGCAGGGCTTCGTACGTTCTTTCCATGACCGAACCAGGGCGAAGTGCTTGTGCACCTCGTCCCGACCCGAAAAGCTATGATGCGTGACTGCTCGCAAACGCTGTATTCAGCCCTGTGCTCCTTGATTTCCGCCACTGTCGGGTACGTGTCTTCGTAGGTCCAGACCACGTTTTCGGCGGTCTTTGCGTCGGTGCTCAGGCTGAAATAATTGGCGTCACCCTTGTAGGGGCAATGAATTTGATGTTCGGTGCGCGCGTAATGTTCAACCCGAATGTCGGATCTCGGGATATAAAAAACCGCTGGATACTTGGCCTCTTCGAGTTTCACTGCTTTGTCGGTCTGCGCGACGAAGCGTCGGTATGCGAACCGTATACCCGCTGCATCCACGAACCGCGCCGACCAATTCCGACCATTCATGTCCGTGCACTACGGACCGGCCGTACCCGGGTTACAGCGAGGTCGACAACCTGCTCAAGTATGCGGATCAAGGCGGCTTTGTACCGGCGCCGGAAAACCTGTTCCGCACCGGCAACCCACTGGTGCAGGCGATCATCAAGAACTGGTCAGCGTGGGAGAACGGTGTTCCCGAGGCCTGAACACGGTCCTGTAGCAGCTGGCGGAGCCTGCGTTCGGCTGCGAAGCAGTCGTAAAAAGCCATAACTCGGTTTTGCAGGTGAATCGCGAGGCCGGATCTACGACTGCTGCGCAGCCGAACGCAGGCTCCGCCAGCTGCTACGGAAAACAGTGCCCATCACGGCAACAAAATCACCTTCTCGCCGCTGCCTTGATTCACCTCGTTATAACGCTCCAACCCTTCGGCCAGCGGTGATTCGAGCAGCCCTTCAGGCAACGGCAGCAGCCCTTCATCGAAGAACCGGCCGAACTGCTCGAGCATTGCCGCACAGGCCTCAACGCCGTACAACAACGAGTTGATCCCGACCACAGAACCACCCCGACGATACAACGCCAGGGCCGGCAACTGCACATGGCCGTCCACCGGCGCGGCAATGATTGCGATGCGCCCAAAGTTTGCCAGCGCCGGTACCGCCGACGGTAGCCAGAAACCCGTCGTGTCGAAAATCACATCGGCGCCACCGGCATAGACAGCGTTGACCTGGGCCGCAAGGTCCTCCGGCTTGTCCAGGTGGATCGCGTTGAAGCCTTGGGCCTGCAACGCCTTGACCTGTTCGGGACGACGGGCCGCCGCCAACACCTGTGCGCCACGAATCTTTGCCAGCGCCAATGCCGCGCTGCCGACGGCACCACTGCCAATCACCAGCAAACGAGTCTCGGCGGTGACCAGACTGCGCTCCAGCGCATCCCACGCCGTGGTGTAAGGCACTCCAAGGCTGGCGGCCTGGGCAAAGCTCAAATGGGTGGGTTTGCGCGCCACGCCCTTGGCTGAAAGGGTCACGTATTGCGCATGGGAGCCGTCGGCGAAAAAGCCCAGCTCTTTGCCCGTACCCCAGACTTCCTGACCGAGCAGCGCCTGCGGGCCTTCCACAACAACGCCTGCAAAGTCACGACCGGGAATCCTCGGCAGGGTGGTGTAAGGAAAGCGCCCCAGTACGTTCTTCACATCGCTGGGGTTGAGGCCTGCGGCTTTGATCTGCACCAGCACCTCACCGGTGCCCGGGACCGGTTTGGGCACATCGACGTATTGCAGCGCCGCGAGGTCGCCGGTTTTGCAGAATTGCAGTGCTTTCATGAGTGCCTCCATCAAAAAAATCCAGGGATCGAGCCGCGCGTTTCAGGACAACCAGCCAGCGACCACTTGCCGACCAATGGGCCACAACTGCTCGCCCGCCAACATGCCCAGCAGCCCCACCAGCGCGATGGCCGGTGGCGCGGGCGAGCGGAAGTCCAGCGCGCCGTAGAGCAGGCCAACACCCAGACCAACGGCCAGTGAAATAATGTAGTTCATGCTCAACTCCGTGCACGTGGTGTCGCAGCCATCAGGGCCGAGCGACGACGTTAAGATAGGCACAGAGTGTAAGAGCCGGTCGCCGAAGGGATCGGCCAAGTACTTCTGGTTGTCGGCCAAAAAGCGATGGCCCGACGGTTCAGAGCGAGAGGTCGCCCAACGGATAGTGCGACGGCGCCATGCCCAGTTCGCGACGGAACATGTCGCTGAAACTGCTCGGTGAATAGCCCAGAGAACCCGCAATCACGCTCACGGGCACCCCCTGAATCAACTCGGCCACCGCCGTTGCCAGTTGCACCTGCCGCCGCCACTCGGCGAAGCCCATACCCAGCCCGTCCTTGAACAGCCGCGCGAGGGTGCGCACGCTGGCGCCAGCGTTTTGCGCGTGTTGTTCGAAAGGAATATCCAGCGAAGGCGCCGACATGACCGCCTGACACACATTCATCAGACGCCGGTCGGAGTCGTCGGGCATGGGGATCTTCAGCACTGAACGCTTGGCGCGCTTGAGTTCCAGCAATGCCAGGCTGACCAACGCTTCGTAGTAATCCTGTTGCTGATCGTCACCCTGCTCCACCAGCCTGAGGATCAGCTCACGCAACAATCCGCCCACCTCGATCACCTGGACGCTGCTGTCCAGCGTCGCTGCCAATGCCGGGCGCAAGTAGATATTGCGCATCTGCAGATCCGAGACCACGCGGATCCCGTGCACCACCCCAGGCGGCAACCAGACCGCTCGTTGCGGCGGCACCACCAGCGCTTCGTTTGGCGTTTCAACCCACATCACGCCGCTCATCGCATACAGCAACTGGCCCCAGACATGCTCGTGCGGTTCGATATACAAACCACGCGCATAGGTGCGCGACAAAGGCTGCACGGGCACATCGGTGTCACTGAGATCAGGGGGAACAGCAAGGGCCATGGCGAAAAATCGGGATCGTTTGAAGGATGCCCCATCGTAGCGAGGCATCGGGATTGTTGCCACTGAGGCGCGCATCGAAAACATCACATGGCGGCCGACAGATAAACGTTTCCCGTGAGCGAATCGCAGCAGGGTTCGCCACACTCCACGGCGAGTCAATCAGCCGCCAGCAAATGGAAGTGGAGCCGCGCCAGACTCCACTTCAGTCTGCACTGTCAGCCATGGGCGCCCTTGGCACACTTGCAGCCGGTTGAAGCGCAAGCCTCTCCATTTGCGTGATGATCGGCACACGCCTGGCAGCAATAGTGCTTGCCGTGGCGGACGATGGAATGCTCGCCGACTTTGCAGGTACAGCTTTTGCAGGCGCAGGTGTCATCTTTCATGAGTTTGACTCCATTGTTGTGGTCGTCGAAGCGTGGCCTCAAAAGCCACACGTTAAGCCGTGACCGCCCGCGCCGAAGCCGGGTTCCGGAAGTCTTACAGGCGGTTTTCATTCATGGATAAGCGTAGTCGACTGTGACGCAGTGACTGATAAGCACTGTCGAGCCAGCAGCTGCACAATCAACCCGCTATTGGCCGCACTGATCACCGTAAACACCCCCCCGGCCAACAGACGAGTGGGCAGTCGATTGACGAACGGCGTAGCAGCTGCCGAAGGCTGCTGCTACGGGGAATGTATTGAACCTGAAGTTCCTTAATTGACCGGCATTGCGGCCAGCCCTTCTCCACAAGTGATCGATTCCACGCACAGCATGCGCGGCACTCAGAACAACATACTGGAGTGATTCGCTACGCCCATGGGATGATCGCCTCCACAGCGCGATTACCCTGGAGAGTTGGAATGTCATTGTTCGGTAAGAAAGCCATCGTTTTATTACTGGCAGCCGCGGCCAGTTTCGGCGCCATGAGCGTTTACGCGGCCACCCAGCCAGCAGCAAAAACCTCGACCGCGCAAAACGTCTCAACCCTGGACGGTAAATTCACCTTCAACCTACCCGCAGGTTTTGAAGCCAACCCATTGCCCCCTGGTGAATCAGCCAACGGCACCGCCGGTGCGATAGGCACCATGTACACCAACCAAGCCAGCAAAACCGTGGTGCTGGTCGCTGAAAATGTCCGCACCGATGGCGTGCAGACCAAAGACAACGACAGCGAATTTCTCGACGGTGCGGTTGAAAGCTTCCTCCAGAAACAAAGTGCGGCATTGCCTGACTTCAAGAAACAAGACGAAAAGAAACTGACCATCAAAGGCCTTGGCCTGCGCCAGATCGACAGTGCAGCAACCATGGGCGGCGGCAAAACCCTCGGCACTACTTTACTGGCGGGCTCCGGCAGTCGCAGCCTGGTGATCCAGATCATCTCGCGCGCCGATGACCCGACCGGACACACGGCGCTGGTCAAGCAGATTACCAGCGAAAAATAAGCAGAATGGGAGTGGCAAACGCCGCTCCACTCTCACGGATTGAGCTTGAGCAACCAGCTGTTCAAATCCTGCATTTCGGTTGCGCTGATGGTGTGGCCAATACCCGGATAGGCATGAAAATTCGGGTTCAACGCCAGGCTTTGCAGCAAGCTATTGGCATCGCTGCCATCGGTATACGGAAGCCGCTGATCGGCGGTGCCGTGGCCGATAAAAATCGCCAACTGCTCAAGGTTTTTGTCGGGTTTAAGCTGAGACTTCAACACCGGTAACACTTTGCCGCTCAGCGCCGCGATCCCCCCTACGATCTCTGGATGACGAAGGCCAACCTCGTAAGACATGATCGCCCCCTGGCTGAATCCCACCAGAAAGACCTTGTCGCTTTGGGTGTGATATTTCGCGGTGGCCTGGGCGATGAAGTCGACGATCAGCTTGGCACTGCTGTTCAGGTCAGCGGTTTCGCCATCGTATGCACCCTCGCCTTTTTTGTGAAACCACTGATAGCTTTCCCCATCCAGCGCTTGCGGCGCCCGCACAGAGACATAGGTGTACTGCTCGGGAAGTTCATCTTTGATCCCGAACAAATCCTCCTCATTGCTGCCGTAGCCATGCAGAAAAATCACCAGCGGTTGATTGCGTGAATCGGGGGTGGCTTGCTCCAGATACTCCAGCGGCAAATCGGTATGCAACAGGCTTTGCGCCTGCGCGGCGGTGGATGCCAACAGCAGCGCCATGGCCAGAAACTTGAACATATATCTTCCTATTACTGCGCAGCGGATTCGCGCCAGAGCCTATCATCGTGAAGGTGGATCACGAAGGGGCTTCAAGTCTCGGGCCCCATCGCGGGCAACACAAATCTCCACCCGCCCTGATCAGCGTTGCCCTATGCCCTCAATCATTGGTCAACTTCCCTGTCCGAATCGCCTCCCGCCCCGCCACTTTCGCCAACCAGATCCCCGGTTGGGTATAGCGTCCGCGATCAATGGCAAACAACACGCCACTGGTCCCGGCGCAGACGATACTGACTCGGTCATTCAGCGGGTCGACCACCTCAAACAGTGCATCGCCCTTCTCGACCCATTCACCGGCGCCGCGCAGGAAGCTGACCACGCCGTGATGTGGCGGGAACAGATACTCGGTGCCTTCGAACGGCATGCCTTCGCAGCATTGGCTCGGGGCTGCGGGCCATTGGCCTGCGATGAAACCTTGTTCGGCGAGGAAGCCGAGGATGGCTTCGCAATTGGCCTGGGCCTGATCAATGCGGGTGTCGCCCATGCTGCCCAGTTCCAGGGTAGTGGCGAGGTTGGCCGGTGGGATCGCGGCGTGGGGGAATGCCTTCGCCAGTCGCAGCCAGGGCGTTGAGCAGGATTCGTCGAAGGAGCTACCGCCGGAGTCTTCGGCCAACAGCGCGACACCAGCCTGCAAACGTGCGGCCAGGGACTGCCATTGCGGCCAGTGCTGCGGCAGTGCGTAGAGGTGAATCGCCGCGTCGAAGTCGCAATGCAGGTCGAGGGTGATGTCGGCGTCGCAGGCGTGGCGCAGCAGTAACCGTTGCAGGGCTTCGAGTTGTGAGGTCGGTGCGGGCAAGTCGTCGAGCACCTGGCCCATGGTTTGGCGGATCAGCGCAATATTAGCTTGGGCGTCATTACCGAGCTGATCACCGATCAAGTCACCGACCGGACCGCTCAGTTGGTAGAAGGCGCGGTTGAAGTTTTTGCCGCTGCCCAGTTCGAAACGGCCCATATGGCTGCTCTGCAGGTGCTGGTCCAGACCGATGGGGTTGGCCACCGGCACCAGTTCAATGATGCCCTTGAGCTGGCCTTGGGTGTCGAGTTCGGTGAGGCGTTTTTTCAGCTCCCACGCCGTGCGCATGCCCGGTAGCTCGTCCGCGTGCAGGCTGGCCTGGATGTAGACCTTGCGGGTGCCGGCGCCGAAACGGAAGACGCTGAGGCTGCGCTCGGTGCCGAGGTGGCTCCAGGGGAGTGAGTGGTCGATGCGTTGCATGGGAGACTCCTGGATGGGGGGAGAGATGTGGCGCAGGATAATTCATACAGGCATAAAAAAGGGTGGCAGCCGCGTTAACGGTTACCACCCTTTTGATCGGGGAGATTACTCGCCGAACACGTCGAACTTGAAGTACTTGTCTTGCACTTGCTTGTACTTGCCGTTGGCGCGGACTTCAGTGATGGCGGTGTTGAATTTGTCCGCCAGCTCTTTGTCACCTTTGCGCACAGCAATGCCGGCGCCGCCGCCGAAGTATTTCGGATCGTTGTACTCAGGGCCCACGAAAGCGAAGCCTTTACCGGCGTCGGTTTTCAGGAAACCGTCATCAAGGTTGACCGAATCGGCCAGCAGCGCGTCGAGGCGACCGGAAACCATGTCCAGGTTGGCTTCTTGCTGGGAGCCGTAACGGACCAGGAGGATGCCCGCAGGCTGCAGCACTTCAGTGGCGAAGCGGTCGTGGGTACTGGCGCGCAGCACACCGACTTTCTTGCCTTTGAGTTCGGTCAGCGGGTCTTTGATGTCGGTACCGGCCTTCATCACGAAGCGCGCTGGGGTGTGGTAGTACTTCTCGCTGAAGTCGACGTTCTTCTTGCGGTCGTCGGTGATGGTCATGGACGACAGGATCGCGTCGATTTTCTTGACCTTCAGTGCCGGGATCAGGCCGTCGAACTCTTGCTCGACCCAGGTACACTTCACTTTCATCTGCTCACACAGCGCATCACCGATGTCCACGTCGAAACCGGTGAGTTTACCGTCGGGGGTTTTCATCGAGAATGGCGGGTAGCCGGCTTCGATACCGATGCGGATCGGCTTGGCATCGTCGGCCACGGCGGACAGGGACAACACGGACAGTGCCAGAGCACCGAGCATTGCTAGCTTTTTCATCTGTAGTTCCTTGGTGCGCAGGTTCTTATTGGGACATTTCGATTGGAAGGAATCGAAGTGACCGGCAGTCTAGAGAGGCGCACAGGGAGCAAATTGTGCAGATGCGACAATTAGTTATAAAAAAATAATGATCGTGTCACCGACTGAAACAGAGGAATTGCCGTGTCGAACAATCCGACCTCATTGAGCCTGATCCAGCACCATCCCGCCGAGGGCCCTGGCGCCATTGCCCAGTGGGCCAAGGCTCGCGGGCTGACGCTGAATATCTATCGCGCCGACCTCGGCGAGCTGCCGCCCGTCAGCGCCGCGCCGGTGATCATTTTGGGTGGGCCATACGAGTCCAACGCCGGGCCGGACTGGCTGGCTGACGAACGCAATTGGTTGGCCGCAAGCCTTGCCCTGGACGCACCGGTGTTCGCGATTTGCCTTGGCGCGCAACTGCTGGCGCGGAGCCTTGGCGGGGATGTGCGGCGAATGGCCGACACCGAGACTGGCTGGACCAAGGTGACCTTTGCCGATGGCAGGGTGTTGCAGGTGCTGGAATGGCATGAGGATGCAATCGAGCTGCCTCCAGGCGCTCGCTTGCTGGCCAGCAGCGCCCGGTGCGAGCAGCAAATGTACTCAGTCGGCCCGACACGAGTGGGTTTGCAGTTTCATCCGGAGTGGAACGCTGAGTCGGTGGCTGCACTCAATGCCCACTTCGCCGAGGAATCGCCGCTGCCCCGCGATCAGGATGACAGCGCCGCCTACGGACAAGTCTTTGACTGGCTGCAGGGGACGCTGGATGGGTGGTGGGCGGCTCAGCGGTCTGCCAGTTAAGTAGCTCCGCGATCTTTTTGGGCTATCAACATTCACACCCAATCACCGCACTGACCGGCCGCTCGACTGCGCCGGCCAGCTGGAAGCCTTCATCCAGCCAGCCCATGACACCGCCGATCATTTCCTTCACCGGGTAGTTCAGCGCCGCCAGTTTTACGGCGGCCTTGTTGGCGCCGTTGCAGTGCGGGCCGGCACAATAGACCACAAACAGCGTGGTTTTCAGGTACCCGGCCAACACCTCAGCCGTGATCAAGCGTCCCGGAACATTGAGGGCGCCAGGGACATGGCCGCGGGCGAACGCTAACGGACCGCGTACGTCCAACAGGACAAAATCGACGTCGCCCGCTTGTTGACTTCCATAAATGTCAGAACAGTCGGTTTCAAAGGTCAGGCGATTGCTGAAGTGCATCAGGGCAAGGGCTGACGGTGCGGCGGGGATGTCGCTAACCAGGCTGGTCATGGTGTTCTCCAGGGGGAGTGAGTGGGCGTGAGAAGACTGTATCTGCCGCACGGTTGTGGCTACAGTGGCGCACAAGACACTCACTGGTAACTTTCCGCCAAATGCACACTGAACCCGGATTAGTCGCGATTCTGGCCTATGACGGCCTCTGTACCTTCGAGTTCGGCATCGCGGTCGAGATCTTCGGCTTGCCTCGGCCCGAATTCGATTTCCCCTGGTATGAACACCGAATCGTCGGTGTGGATGAAGGACCGATGCGCGCCATGGGCGGTATTCAGGTAGTGGCCGACGGCAGCATGGAAATTCTGGAAACCGCCCGGACCATCATTATTCCCGGTTGGCGCAGCCGCACCGAGCCGGTGCCTGAGGCGCTGCTCGCGACCCTGCGAAAAGCCCATGCACGTGGCGCACGGTTGGTGTCGATCTGTTCCGGGGTCTTCGTGTTGGCAGCGACTGGCCTGCTGGACGGTGTGGGTGCAACCACCCACTGGCGCTACGCCGATGAACTGGCCGAGCGCTTCCCGAATATCCTGGTCGACCCCGATGTGCTGTACGTGGACTCGGGGCAGCTGATTACTTCGGCCGGCAGCGCAGCCGGGATCGATGCCTGCCTGCACCTGGTGGCGCGGGACTTCGGCACCCATATTGCCAATACCGTGGCACGGCGCCTGGTGATGTCGCCGCAGCGCACCGGCGGCCAGGCGCAGTTCATTCCGGCACCGGTCAGCCGCACGCCACGCAGTGACCTGTCACGGGTCATGCAATGGGCCCGCGAGCATCTGCATGAACCGCTCGGCGTCCGCGAGCTGGCCAGCCAGGCGGCAATGAGCGAGCGAACCTTTTTGCGGCGTTTCAGCGAAGCCACAGGTGCTTCACCCAAGTCATGGTTGCAACACCAGCGTCTGGCCCGCGCCCGCGACCTGCTGGAAAGCAGCAGCCACAACACCGACAACATCGCCCAGTTGTGTGGCTATCGCTCGGTTGAAAGCTTTCGTGTGGCGTTTCGCACCGTGGTCGGCCTCCCGCCCTCGGTGTATCGCGAGCGGTTTGGGCGGGGGGGGGGCGACAGCGTCGCTCTGCTGATCGGTGAGCCGCAGGGAGTTTGAGCAGTGGTTGAGTCAACGCGCCGGAGCCGATCATCGCTGAAGTTACCGAAAGCCTTCCGGGGCCTACACTGAATACAGGGTGACGGCCTCGCTGAAGCCGTGCCAGGAGGTGTGTTATGCGCGACATCACCTGGCCGTCCATGGAACTGCATTACGTACTCAAGCAGAACGACCAGACGCTTAGCCAGGCCGATGTCCACCTAAGCGACAAGTTCTATCTGCAGCGTCCCGGCCGGGCCGTCAGCAGTGACCGGCTCTACGCCGAAAAGGCCATGATCGCAGACTGGTTTCGCACTCAATTCAAGCGGCCAGCGTCTTAGCGATCGACATTGATAATCCATACCCTGCTCGCCCGATCCTTGACCTGTATCGGCAGAGGGCGCACAAGGCAAACCTGGGAGTTCTGTCATGTCCATTCCTCTGCTCGCGACCCTTGCTGTACTGGCAACCCTGGCCGGTTGTGCCCCCCAACAAGAACAGATTTACCGGGACCAACCGCTGGTCGCGCGGGTCAAGGAAGGCATGATCAAACAGCAGGTCCTCGACATCGGCGGCCAACCTGCGGCGGTGAGCAAGCGCACGGTAAACCCCGGGACATGCCTCGACTACCAACTCATTCAGAGCGGTCAGCAACAGGCCTACCATGTCAGCCTCGATGCAACCGACAAGGTAGACCACAAGGGTTTTCTCAGCTGCGCCGGTCGGGAAAGCCTGGAACAGGCCGCCAAAGAACGCGCCGAGCACAGTGGCGGGGGCTATTAAGCCGGTAAAACCGTGGCGCGCGGAGACTTCAATCAGTCGGTCACTGGTTTATCCCTGCGCTATCGGGTCTGGGTGATTAATCGCGTAATGATCTGCTTCAGCTCAGGATGTTGCGGAACACGGATGCCGAACTCGCCTTGTAGCAGCTCGATCATCTCATCAGCCTCAGTGAGCTGCCGTCGTTCACTCTCATGTCCCATACGATGGAGGGCATAGCTGCCGTTGTTAAGCGTTCGGCGCAGCCCGTCCCCCGTCCTCGCCACCCTCAACTGCCCAAGAAACGGCGAGTCCTTATGCGTCGAGACGTACCAGTTGCCCACCTCGTAATCGATAGCTGACTGCCGCTGCAGATCAAATACATAGAGGGCGCGCCAATCGCCGGAGACCTTCACACGAAGGGTATAACTGCCTTCCTGATGCGTTATGCGGTACGGCTCATGGGGCGTTGCCTGCTCTTCTTCGGTGTCCAGCCGAAGTGGCGAGGTGGGCACCATGCCGCCAAAACCGACGTCGGAGATATAGCGGGTTCCGTCCAGCGTCAGCAAACTCAGGCGATGAGTGCGGGCGGTCAAAGCGTCCTCAGGACCGCCCATCACCACACGTCCGGTAATGCCTCTCGCCTCGAATCCAAGCTGTTGAAGCAACGCCAGGAACAGGTTGTTGAGCTCGTAGCAATATCCTCCGCGCCCCTCCTGCAGGACTTTGCGTTCCACCGACGCAAGATCGATTGGAACCGGAACTTGTAACATCGTAGAAAGTGTTTCAAAGGGGAAAACGCTGGTGTGGCGTAGCTGAAGCTCGCGCAATGTTTCCAGCGTCGGTGGCGGCGGCGCGGCGTAGCCCAGGCGTTGCAGATACACATCAACGTTGGTCAGTTGTGGTTGGCTCATGACTTAGTCCTTATGCATGGGGTCTCAAGGACGGCTCTAATCATCTGGTCGAGTTTTGATGGATGGAGAACGCCTCGTTGCTGGGCGCCAGGTATAAGTCATAAGTGCGCAGGGCCGACAATTGATTTATCCAATCACATCGAAAGCAAAACCAATCGTTCAGTCGTATTCGGCTTCCTGGTGCTCTCCCAGCAGACGCCGTTGTCGCGGTGTGGCGGCGGCCAGCACGGCTGGGTTGAAGCACCAATGCAGGTACGGCGCGAACTTCTGCGCCACCATTCGTCTGCCGTAATGCACCTGCAACAGGTAACGCGTGCGGTCGAGCGTCCGGTTGCTGCTGCCGGCGTGCCACAGTTCGCTGCGAAACATCAGGACATCGCCGGCCCGGCACAGTACCGGCTGAGCCGAGCGGCCCTGCCACTGGCTTTCGCCGACGATGGGCGGTCGCCCGGCTCGGTGGCTGCGGGGGATCACTTGGGTGGGGCAGAGATCGGCGTCGATATCGTCGAGATAAAGGTGCGCAGTGCAGATTTGCATCGGCAACGTGAAGGCCGGATCGGACAGCAAGCTTTGTGGCAGTTCCATCACCAGATAGTCCAGATGCAACGCAGAGCCGACGAAACCGGGATGGCAGCGCCAGGCAGTCTGGCCGATCACATGGCAATCGGCGCCAAGGGCCACTTCGGCCAGCTCGATAATGGCGGGCAAGTCGAGGAACGGTAGCCACAACGGGTCCCGATTGAACACACACTTGTAGTGCTCGAGCAGGCCGCTGTAGTCCCAGTGCTGTGGCTCAAGGCGATCAATGGCATCGCGCAGGGTTTCAATCTGGGCGCCATTGAGCACCCCAGGCAGCAGGACGAAACCTTCTCTATGCAGGGCCAGCAGACGGTTGGAGGTCAGAAATGGTGAAAAATCGGTGGTGGCCATGGCATGCACTCCGGCAAGCGCGGATGACTCCAAGCATATTGCACGGCGCGCAGTGTTTGGTCACGCAACGGAAGAGGATGCCTTTAGTCTCTTCAAGTCAACCGGATGGGTTCCCTGCAATATACTTAAAAGGTCATTACCCTCGATGCGACGCGCAATCGTGTTCGATGTACCCCGTGCAGCGTGTCGAGTGGTCGTTCACGCAGGTCCATCGCCTGCCTTCGTATGAGGAGAACATCATGACCCGCAAATACATCGATTGCCGCGAATTTCCGAGCGAAAGCAAATGTTCGGTCGCGCTGTCGGCAGACTCCGAAAAAGAATTGCTCGAAGTGGCCACACAGCATGCCGTCATGGCTCACAAACATACCGATTCGCCGGAACTACGCGCACAACTGAAAACCCTATTTCACGACGGCACGCCGCCCCTCGAAGCACCGCGCCCCGCCTCTGCAAAGAAATAAATAAACAACATGCGAGATCAGGATGACGAGGCCCACGCTCAGATTAACGATCGTCACACTCGCCGGGACCCTGGCCTATCTGGGACTGGCCATTCTCGGCGAGGGAGGATTTGCCGCGTTCTTTGCACACGGGGCCTTGACCGCTCTTACCCTGGTACTCTTCGCGCTCTATGTTGCGGGGCTCTTCTCTGAAGGAAATCTCAGCTCCGGAGAGTACGAAGATCGCTCCAACCGCTGGGTCATTTTCGCCATTTCGCTGATCGGATTGCTCAGCGCCTATCTACCGGCCTATACCGATCGTAAGGATCTATGGACGTTGGGTACAGAGGCGATGCGCTGGTTTGGGGTCGTGCTCTTCGCCGTCGGTGGAGTGCTACGACTCTGGCCGGTGTTCGTGCTGGGTCGACGCTTCAGTGGGCTGGTCGCCATCCAGCCGGGGCATCAGTTGGTCACTGGCGGCGTGTATAGCGTCATTCGTCATCCCAGCTACCTCGGTTTGCTCATAAACGCGCGGGGATGGGCGCTGGCTTTTCGCTCCGTCATCGGCGTGCTGCTCACCGCGCTGTTGCTCCTGCCGCTCATCGCACGCATACGCGCCGAAGAAGCCATGTTGAGCAGGCACTTCGGCGACGAATACGCGGCCTACCGTGCCCGCACCTCGCGGCTGATTCCCGGAATCTATTAAGGCGATCTTCCGCCCTCTACCTGATAACCGCCGCGCCCCCCCTGGACGCTACCCCTTCACGAGTCCTTGGCTACTCGGCTTTCTTGCGGTAAGCCATCGAGTCATCGATACGTTTGAGTATGTAGTCGCCCGCGGCTACCGGCGGATACAGGCTCTGCGCCGGGTCGATACCCAGATCGCAGGGATCGACTCTGGCGCTGTAGGTCGGGTCGTAGAACGTCGCGATGGAGTAGCGCTCATGGCCTGAAGAGTTGATCACCCGGTGCAGGGTCGAACGAAAACGATCGTTGGACCAATGCGCCAACAGGTCTCCGACGTTCACCACCAGGCTGCCCGGAATCGGCGTGGCCTCGATCCAGCGATTGGAGCCCAGCTCACGCACCTGCAAACCACCGCTGTTGTCTTGATAGAGCAAGGTGATGCAGCCGTAATCGGTGTGAGGGGCCACACCGAACTGGTCCGCCTCGGCTTGCGGTGGTTGTGGCGGGTAATAGACCATCTGCGTGCGTTGCAGGGGCTTGGTGTATTTATCCGTGAAGAAGCCTTCTTCGATACCCAACCCCACCGCCACCGCCCTCAACAGATCCGCACCGGCCTTGCCGATTTCCGAGTAGTACTCAGTCAATGCGTCACGCAGCGGCGGCATGAAGGCCGGCCACTGATTCGGTCCACGCAACGCCTCACCGGCGAGGACACAAGGATCATCCTCCGTCAGCTCCAGGCCAATACTGAAGAACTCCTTGTGATCGGGCTTGGTGGCTTCATACATGGTCGCCCCACCCAGCGCATGCCAGCCGCGATGCCGCTTGTTCACCGCCACCTGGCGCTTGACCTCAGTCGGATAGGCAAAGAACTGCCCGGCTGCCGACATGGCTCTGTCGATCACCGTTTGCGGCACGCCGTGATTGATGATGTAGAAGAAGCCGGTTTCGCTACAGGCTTTTCGAATGGCGTCACCGGCTCGACGAATACTCGCCTGATCACCTTCGCGGACACCGGACATATCGATCAAGGGCAGATTGGTGCTAGAGGTCATGCTCACTCCTGAGTACATCGTGCATACAGCAGCGGGATGAAGGTTTCGCCAGCGAATGACGAACCGGTATATACAGGATAAAGCATTTACTGTGCCGCCCAACCAGGCACTCACCGGTCAGCCTCGGGCTAAAGCGAATATCACTTTTCAACAGCTGCACAAGACCGCAAACAACCTGTTACCTATCGGTTTCCCTTCGCCCCAGCAGGGGGCAGAGAGACCCCATTTGGTGCAACCTTTGGTTACAGCGCTGGACAAAGAGAAGACCTTGATTCTCTTTCCGTCTTGGATAAACAAGGTCTGAGACGCTGGTCAGCGACCGAAACCGGAATTCTGGCCTGCATTTTGCCTTACCTGTATATACAGGAGCATATAGCTACCCTATTTCCCACCACCCTGACCTCAGGACACTCTCAATGCACGCATCGCTGCAGCTCAAACCCGGCCAACTCTCCCTCGATCAATTGCGCGCCATTTACCAGTTGCAAAGCCCTTTCGAACTGGACCCGGCCGCACGCGACGTCGTCGATGCCAGTACTCGTACGGTAGACGACATTATCGCCAACCAGCGCACGGTGTACGGCATCAACACGGGTTTCGGCCTGCTGGCACGAACCTCCATCCCCACCGAGTCACTGGCCAAGCTGCAACGCAACCTGCTGCTGTCGCACTGCACTGGCACCGGCCCGTTACTGGATGACGCCAGTGTCGGCCTGATCATGGCGCTCAAAGTCGGCTCCCTTGCCCGTGGCTTTTCCGGGATCCGCTGGGAGGTCATTCAGGCCCTGAGCAAACTCTATACCGCCAAGGTTTATCCGTGCATACCGTCGCAAGGGTCCGTCGGCGCTTCGGGCGATCTGGCACCGTTGGCGCATATGTCCGCAGTGCTGATCGGCGTCGGCCGGGTGCGTCATGAAGGTCGTGAAATGGATGCCGTCGAAGGCCTGGCGATTGCCGGCCTGGAACCGATGGTGCTGGGCCCGAAGGAAGGCCTGGCGCTAATCAATGGCACCCAAGTGTCGACGGCGCTGGCCTTGCGTGGTCTGTTCGCCTGCGAAAAACTGTTCAGCGCTGCGGTAGTCGCCGGCAGCCTGAGCGTTGAAGCGTTGAAAGGCTCGGACGTGCCGTTTGACCCACGGATCCAGGCGGTTCGCGGACAACCGGGGCAAATCGACGTGGCATTGTTCTACCGCGAACTGCTGGCCACGAGCGAGATTCGCGAATCCCATCGCGACTGCGACCGGGTGCAGGACCCGTATTCGCTGCGCTGCCAGCCTCAGGTCATGGGTGCTTGCCTTGACCACATGCGTTTCGCTGCCGGGGTGTTTCTGCGTGAAGCCAACGCCGTCTCGGATAACCCGCTGGTGTTCTGTGCCGACGGGGACGTGCTCTCCGGCGGCAACTTCCACGCCGAACCGGTCGCCATGGCTGCCGATGTACTGGCCCTGGCCATTTCAGAAATCGGTGCGCTGTCAGAGCGCAGAATCGCCCAACTGGTTGATCCGGCACTCTCGGGTCTGCCAGCCTTTCTGGTGCGTGAAGGCGGTCTGAATTCCGGTTTCATGATCGCTCAGGTCACCGCTGCCGCCCTCGCTTCGGAGAACAAGACCCTCGCACATCCAGCGTCGGTGGATAGCCTGCCAACCTCGGCCAACCAGGAAGACCACGTCTCGATGGCGACCTTTGCGGCACGTCGTTTGCTGGACATGGCAGGTAACAGCAGCGCAGTGGTCGCCATCGAACTGCTGGGTGCCGCTCAAGGGGTGGACTTGCATGCGCCTTTGCAGACCTCGGAAAAGCTCGGCGAAGTGCTGACGATGATTCGCCGCGAAGTCGCGCACTACGATGAAGACCGCTATTTCGCACCCGACATCGCCGCTGCACGGGCCTGGGTCGAAAGCGCAGCGTTCACTCGCTGGTTGCCTGCTGAACGTCTGTACGCCTGATTTGTACAACCCGGCTCTGTAAACCCTGCTCTGTAAACCTGAGCAGAACCCGTTCGCTGCGGCGTTGCTGCGGCGAACACTTATTTTTTCGTAGCCGATGGGAAATGCCATGCGTCGCTATTATTCAGGCCCCGACTTTCGTCGAGCACAGAGCATTGCCGAATTGGCGGCGATGGCCCGTCAACGCTTGCCACATTTCGCCTGGGAATACCTGGAGGGCGGTGCCGAAGAGGAGCTGACCTTGCGCCGCAACCGTCAGGGCTTCGCTGATATCGCGCTGCTGCCACAGACCCTGGTGCCCTGCTGCGTGACGCAACCCCAGCGCTCGCTGTTTGGCCGAGAGCTGCCGCTGCCCATCGCCATCGGCCCCACCGGCTACAACGCCATGCTCTATCGCGATGCCGATATTCACCTGGCCCGCGCCGCGACGGAGCGCGGCCTGCCCTTCACACTGAGCACCGTTTCCACCAGCTCACTGGAGCAAGTGGTGGCGGCGGTGCCTGAAGTGAATCTCTGGTTCCAGCTGTATTGCCTGCGTGATCCCAAGGTCCAGGAAGACCTGCTGCAACGCGCTGCCGCCGTGGGCTGCAAAACCTTGTTGTTGACCAGCGACGCGGTGCTGCTGGGCAATCGGGAGTGGGATAAACGCAACTTTGTCCGCCCCCGGCAACTGAGCCTGCGCAACAAGTTCGACGTGCTCAATCATCCACGCTGGATGGCCCAGACGCTGTGGCCCCATGGCCTGCCAAACCTGGGCAACATCGAACGCTATCTGCCAGCCGAGCAACGCACGATCGAAGGCGCCGCCCATTTCATCGGCTCGCAAATGGACACCGGGCTCGATTGGGATTCCCTCGCCCGTCTGCGCGACCGCTGGCCACAACGGTTGTTGCTCAAAGGGGTGTTGCACCCGGCAGATGCCGAGAAAGCCGTTGCACTGGGCCTCGATGGGCTGGTGGTGAGCAACCATGGTGGTCGGCAACTGGACGGCGTTCCCGCCAGCATCGACTGCCTGCCAGCGATTGCCGCCGTGGCCAAAGGCAAACTCACACTGCTGCTCGACAGTGGCATACGCCGTGGAACTGACATTCTCAAAGCCTGCGCCCTCGGTGCCGATGCAGTTTTACTCGGGCGCGCTACTTTGTATGGAGTCGCTGTCGGTGGACAAGCAGGCGCCGGCCATGCCCTCGACCTGCTCGCACAAGAGTTGCGCCTGGCCCTGTCATTACTCGGTACGCCGGACCTGAACCAGCTCGACCGTCGCCAGTTGTGCGCGACGCCATCCACTTCCTTCACCGTGAGTTGAACCGATGAACGATCTGCAACAGACCCTCGAACAGTTGCGCCAGGCGCTGGGTGATGCCGCGGTAGTGACCGGCGCCGATATCAGTCAACGGCACTACAGCGACTGGACTGGCCATGCACCGGCCTGCCCTGCCGCGCTGTTGCTCCCGCGTACCACGGAGCAGGTCGCGAGCGCCTTGCGCATCTGCAACAACGCAGAGCAATCGGTGGTCCCCCAAGGCGGGATGACCGGGCTGGCGGGCGGCGCAGTGCCTCGTGAGACGGACATTGCCCTGTCCCTTGAGCGCCTGCGCGGCATCGAAGAAATCGACCCGGCGGCGGCGACCATCAGCGTCTGGGCCGGCACCACCCTGGAGAAAATCCAGCAAGCGGCGATCGAGGCCGGTTTTCTGTTCCCGCTGGATCTCGGCGCCCGTGGCTCGTGCCAGATTGGCGGCAACATCGCCACCAACGCCGGCGGCAATGCGGTGATCCGCTACGGCATGACCCGTGATCTGGTACTCGGGCTGGAGGTGGTCCTGGCCGATGGCCGGGTACTCAACCTGCTCAACAAAATGATCAAGAACAACTGCGGTTATGACCTGAAACAGTGCTTTATCGGCAGCGAAGGCACGCTTGGGGTGATCACCCGCGCGGTATTGAAACTGGCCCCGACACCGGGCGAAACCACCACCCTGCTCTGCGCCCTGCCCGATTACCCCAGTGCGGTCAGCTTGCTGCGCCGGGTGCAGCATAGTGTCGGTACTCCGCAAGCCTATGAACTGATGTGGCAAGACTTCTTTCGCCTCGGGGTTTCCTGGCTGGAAAACCCGGCCGCGCCGATGTCGCTGGATCATCCGCTGTATGTGCTGCTCGAGTCCGCCAGCCCTCGGGAGCTACTTGAACAGACGCTGGAAGAAGCCTTTGCCGCCGGTGAAGTGGTTGACGCCGTATTGGCCAGCTCCCAGGCCCAGGCCCGGGCCCTCTGGAAGATCCGCGAAGCGACCGGCGAATTTCCCCTGCGCATGACTCCGTTGAACTTCGACGTCAGCCTGCCCATCGGCCTGATCGGCGACTTCGCCGAACGCTGTCGCCAGCGTCTGGAGCAACGCTGGCCGGGTAACCACAGTGTGTACTTCGGCCACATCGGTGACAGCAACCTGCACCTGACCGTCGACTGCGCCTCTTTGCCCCAGCCCGCCCCCATCCTTGAGGTCGAGGAGCTGGTCTATAGCGCTGTCGGCGAACTGGGCGGCTCGGTCTCGGCCGAACATGGCATCGGCCTGCTCAAGCGCGAGTTTCTCCATCACTCGGTCAGCCTCGAAGCTCGCCAGGCGATGCAGCAACTCAAGGATTGCTTCGACCCCAAGGGCATTCTCAACCCGGGGAAAATCCTCGGTTGAGTTCACATTCAAGCTGTATATACCGCTATGGCACGTTAACTGCTGTAGCGGTCATGAATCACCCGCAACACATAACTAGAACCCACACACACCATAAGCCTCGCTGCACCTGATGAAGGAGTTACACCATGCAACTCGATTCTCTGTTCAGTAAAAAATTCAACGGTCTGTGCATTGCCTTGACCCTGGCTGGCGCCTGCATGGCGGCCCAGGCCGATCAGCTCGCCGATGTAAAAAAGGCCGGTGAACTGGTGGTCGGTACCGAGCTGCAATTTGCACCTTTCGACTTTACCGAGAGCGGCAAACAGAAAGGCCTGAACGCCGAGCTGTTCGAGCAACTGGGCAAAGAGTTGGGGGTCAAGGTCAGGTTCATGGACCTGCCATGGCCAAGTGTATTGCCAGGGCTTGAAGCCAAGAAATTCGACATGGTCGCGGGGCCCATCATCATCACCAAGGCGCGTAAGGAGCGTTACCACTTCGTCATGCCGGTAGCCGAGGCAACGGTAGCGTTGCTGGTCAGCGCCAAGGACAGCCCCATCAGTAAACCTGAAGACATCGCCGGCAAAGCCGTAGGCGCAGGTAAAGGCTCGGCGCAGCTCGAAGAACTGAAAACCTTCGCCGCCACCCTGCCGAAAAAAGTCGATGTGCGTGAGTACATCGACAACAACCAGGCCTACGCGGAGCTTGGGACCAAACGCATCGTTGCGGTCGCCAACTCTCTGCCGAACATTTCCTACGTCGCCGCCCAGCATCCGGACAAGTACAAAGTGGTGATGCCTCCATTCGGCAAGAAATCCTACTTCGCCTACCTGGGGCGCAAGGATGACGACGCCAACAGCCTGATCGCCGCCCTCGATACCGCCATGCTGAAAATGCACGATGACGGTCGTCTCGCCGCCCTGCAAAAGAAATGGCTGGGTACCGAAATGGATGTACCAAAAGCTGACTTCGACCCTACCTGGTAAACCGGGTTTGCGGGTTCGATGAACGGATCGCCGGCTCAGCCGAGCCGGCGATTTATCCATGCTGGAGGCACGACGATGTTCGATTGGCCTTTACTGCTGCAAAACCTGCCACTGCTGCTGGACAGCCTGCTGGTGACCCTCGAGATATCCGTCGCGGCACTGGCCTTTGGCTTTGTCATCGGCGTTATCGTCGGCAGCTTGCGTCTTTCGCCCCTGCCGGTGCTCAGACGTCTGGGTGGCGCTTATATATTCGTGTTCCGCGGCATTCCGCTGCTGGTGCAATTGCTGTTCATTTATTACTTCCTGCCGCGTATCGGCCTGCCCAACGTTTCACCCATGGTGGCGGCGGTGATCGGTCTGTCTCTGGCGGCGGGTGCGTATATCGCTGAAATCATGCGCGGTGGCTTTCTCGCCATCCCCGGCGGTCAGCTGGAAGCCGCCGGCCTGCTGGGTCTGAGTTCAGGGCAAATGCTGGTGCGCATTCGCGTCCCTCAAGCCGTGCGCCTGACCCTACCGGCACTGGTCAATGAAATGATCCTGCTGATCAAGGCTTCGTCACTGGTGTCGGTGGTGGGTCTGGCCGACCTGACCCGCACGGCGCAGAACATTGCGGCCAGTGACTACATGTTCGTTCAGGACTACCTGATGCTGGCCGGCTTCTATTGCCTGATCAACATCCCGCTGGCGTTTTTTGGTGGCCAGCTGGAACGTCATCTGAAGGAGCGCACCGCATGATCTTTGACCCCACGATCATCACCAACCACCTCGCAGATATCGGCCAGGGCTTCATGGTCACCCTCGGTACCTGGTCTTCAGGTGTGGCGCTGGGTCTGCTGCTGGGCCTGTTGATTGCCGTTGCCCAACTGTTCGGCAACAGCCTGGTTCGCGTGCCGTTACGGGCGTTCATCGAGATGATTCGAAGTACGCCGTTTCTGGTCCAGTTGTTCCTGGTGTATTACGGCGGCCCGTCTTTCGGGCTGAGCCTGGACCCCATTCCGGCGGGCATTCTCGGTTTGGGCATTTATGGCAGCGTCTATTTCGCGGAAATTTTCCGTACCGGTTTTGAGTCCGTCGCCCGTGGACAACTGGAAGCCGCCGACTGCCTGGGCATCAGCCGCCTGCAATGCATCATGCGCATCCAGATTCCGCAAATGCTGGTGATCATCCTGCCGGCGCTGGTCAATCTGGTGACCATCCTGTGCAAGGAGACCGCCGTGCTGTCGATCATCACCATCCCCGAACTGACCATGGTCCTCACCGGCATCGGCTCGGAAACCTTCGCCTTTGTCGAAACCCTGCTGGTGCTGTGCATCGGCTACCTGCTGCTGGTGGAAGCCTGTTCACGGTCGGGCATGCTGCTGGAAGTACGTGTCGGGCGTTTCATGCAGAAGCAACCGCGATGAACGACCTCCTTTCTGCCGCGGTGGACCTTCGCGCGAAACCCGTCCCTTCGACGCCAACAGCCCCACCACACTCATCCGCATTGAAACAAACAGGTGAAGCGATGAAGACTCCCAAGGCACTCTCCGACAATAGCGAGCCGATGCTCAAGCTGCACAACGTCGGCAAGAGCTTCGGCACTCTGCGCGTACTCAAGGGTATCGACTTGCAGGTCCGGCATTCTGAAGTGGTGTGCCTGATCGGCCCCTCAGGCTCAGGCAAAAGCACCCTGCTGCGCAGCATGGCGTTCCTCGAAGAGTACGACGAGGGCGAGATTTATATCGAAGGCCAATTGCTTGGCTGGGTGCCGGAAAACGGCAAAGGCCGCAAGCGCGCGGCGCAGTCGCAAATCAATCTGGTGCGGCGCAATGTCGGCATGGTCTTCCAGCAGTTCAATCTGTGGCCGCACATGACCGCCCTTGGCAATGTCAGTGAAGCCTTGTTGCGCGTACGCAAGCTGTCTGCCGATGACGCTCGGCAACGGGCCATGGCGATGCTCGATAAAGTCGGGTTGGCCCACAAGGCTGCGGCCTATCCGGCGCAGCTTTCCGGTGGTCAGCAACAGCGCGTGGCGATTGCCCGGGCGCTGGCGATGGAACCGCACATCATGCTGTTCGATGAACCCACTTCTGCCCTCGACCCGGAACTGGTCGGCGAAGTGCTGCAGGTCATGAAAACCCTGGCCAAGGAAGGCATGACCATGGTGGTGGTCACCCATGAGATGGGCTTCGCCGCCCAGGTTGCCGACTCAGTGGTGTTCCTCGATCAGGGCCAGGTGGTCGCTCACGGCACGCCCCGCGAAATCTTTCACAACGCCGAACAGCCGCGTCTGCAGCAATTCCTGCAGAACTACCTGGACCGCAACGCCTTCTGGCAAGACACCAAAGAGATCAGCCCTGTATGAATTCCAACGATCTGAACCTGTTAGCCCGCCCCGAAGTCCGCGACCTTGCCAGCTACAACGCCGGCCTCAGCACTGAAGCGGTGCGCAAACGCTTTGGGCTGACTCGCGTGGCCAAGCTCGGTAGCAATGAAAACCCTCTTGGCCCGGCGCCAGCCGTCGCAGCAGCAATGACCCAGGCCTGCTCGAGCATCGCCCTGTACCCAGACGCCAATTGTCTGGAGCTGCGCGCCGCGCTGTCTGAAAAGCTCGGGATACCCGGTAATCAGTTGGTGTTCGGTAATGGCTCTGAAGACTTGCTGAGCGTTATCAGTCGGGTCTTTCTCGACCATGACGATGAAGTCGTCACGGTGGTGCCCTCCTTCGGTCTGCACTTCATTTACCCGATCGCGGCCGGTGCGCGTGTTCTGGGTATCCCGATGACGGCCGACGGGGCCTTCGACGTGCCGGCGATGATCGATGCGCTAACTCCGTGCACTCGTCTGCTGATGTTCTCCTGCCCTTCCAATCCGGTTGGCTGCACCCTGGACGCCGACGAACTGCAACGACTGCTCGCCGCACTCCCACCACAGTGCTTGCTGGTGTTCGATGAAGCCTATTACGAATACGCCCGATTCGAGGCCGACTACCCGGATTGCCTGGGCTTGATTCAGGCCAGCGGCAAACCGTTCATTCTGTTGCGCACCTTCTCCAAAGCCTATTCCCTGGCAGGTTTGCGAGTCGGCTACGGCATCGTCAGCGATCCGTTGCTGGCCGATCTGATCGACCGTCTGCGCACGCCCTTCAACGTTAACCGCGTAGCGCAAGCCGCTGCGGTTGCGGCACTGGCCGACGATGAACATCTGCAAACTACCCTCGCGCATGTCGCCCGCGAGCGTCGGCGGCTGGTGGCGGCCTTACAGGAGCTGGGCCTATCAACCGCGCCGTCCATGGCCAACTTCCTATACTTCACCACCGCCTGGCCTGCCGAAGTCATCAACCAGGCGCTGCTACGTGAGGGGGTGATCATCAAGCCCTGGCGCGAAGCCGGATATGCTCAGCACTTGCGGGTATCCATAGGAAGCTGTGAGGATAACGACCTTTTCCTGACAGCCCTGGCAAGAGTACTTGCCGTACAAGAGACGCGGACCGACTGATGATTAAAAATGCACCGCAAGCCCTCTATCGGCGCGCGAAGGACTTTGTGCAAGGCAAGCTTCGCGCAGGTGTCTGGAAACCCGGCGACCTGATCCCTTCGGAAAACCGTTTGGTGCAGGAGCTGGGCATGTCGCGCATGACCGTCAACCGGGCATTGCGTGAACTGACCGAAGAGGGTCATCTGGTGCGAATCTCGGGCGTCGGCACCTTCGTGGCTGAAAGCAAACCGCAATCGAACCTGCTGCGAATCACCAACATCGCCGACGAGATCATCGCCCGGGGTCACAGCTACACGTGCCACGTCCTGCACCTGGGACGCGAGGCGGCCTCGATGCCGGTGGCCGCCGCCCTGGCGCTGACCACCGGCTCCTCGGTTTTTCATCTGATCTGTGTGCATTGCGAAGAAGGTGTACCGGTGCAGCTCGAGGATCGTTACGTCAATCCCGAGTTGGTACCGGAATTTCTTCAGCAAGACTTTGGTGAGCACCTGCAACCGGCGAGGTACCTGTTGCAGGTCATCAAGCCCGATGAAATGGAGCATATCGTCGAAGCCAGCCACCCCAGCAGTGATGAAAGCAAGCACATGCAAATCGATGCCAACGAACCTTGTCTGGTCCTCATGCGTCGAACCTGGAGTCAGAGCAAGATCGTCACCTATGTACGCCTGATCCATCCCTCCTCACGCTATCGCCTGGGCAGTCGCATGCCGGTGAATGGCGCGCACAGAGACAGTTGAGTCCTGACGGCACTCGTGTCGCCGGGATAGCCACGTTCGAACACCTCAGATCGCCCTCTCCAATTCAGGTATGGCTTCGAACAAGTCCGCGACCAGGCCGTAATCGGCCACCTGGAAGATCGGCGCTTCTTCGTCCTTGTTGATCGCAACGATCACTTTGGAGTCTTTCATACCGGCCAAATGCTGGATCGCGCCGGAGATACCGACGGCGATGTACAGCTGTGGCGCAACGATCTTGCCGGTCTGACCGACCTGCATGTCGTTGGGTACGAAACCTGCGTCGACTGCGGCACGGGAAGCGCCGACGCCGGCACCGAGCTTGTCGGCTAGCGAATACAGGTGTTTGAAGTTGTCGCCGTTCTGCATGCCGCGACCGCCGGAAACGACGATCCTGGCAGCGGTCAGTTCCGGACGATCGGACTTGGCCAGTGCTTCACCGACGAAGCTGGAGGTGCCAGCGTCGTGAGCCGCCGCAACGGCCTCAATAGCCGCCGAACCACCAACAGCAGCCACCGGGTCGAAACCGGTAGCGCGTACGGTGATGACTTTTACCGAAGCGTTGGACTGCACGGTAGCGATAGCGTTACCGGCATAGATCGGACGTTTGAAGGTGTCAGCGCTTTCAACCGAGATGATCTCGGAAATCTGGTCAACGTCCAACTGCGCAGCAACGCGCGGCAGGATGTTTTTGCCATTGGAGGTGGCAGCCGCCAGGATATGGCTGTAACCCTTGCCCAGCTCAGCAACCAGTGGCGCAACGTTTTCTGGCAGTTGGTGCGCGTAGGCAGCGTTGTCGGCGACCAGCACTTTGGCCACGCCAGCGATTTTTGCAGCCGCTTCAGCTACCGCGCCCACATTGGCGCCCGCTACCAGAACGTGAATGTCACCACCGATTTTCGCGGCAGCAGCAACGGTGTTCAGCGTGGCCGGGGCCAGCACGTTGTTGTCCTGCTGGTCAGTTGAAAAGTCAGCAATCACCAGGATATTCATTCAAATCACCTTCGCTTCGTTTTTCAGTTTCTCGACCAGTTCAGCCACCGACTTGACCTTGATACCCGCGCTGCGTGCAGCCGGCGCTTCGACTTTCAGGGTCTTGGTGGTGGAGGCGGTGCAAATGCCCAAAGCTTCCGGAGTCAGCACTTCGAGAGGCTTCTTCTTGGCTTTCATGATGTTTGGCAGGGACGCATAGCGCGGCTCGTTCAAACGCAGGTCGGTGGTGACGATGGCCGGCAGTTTCAGGGAAACTGTCTGTGCGCCGCCGTCGACTTCGCGAGTCACGGCAACCGTGTCACCGGACACCTCGACTTTCGAAGCGAACGTGCCCTGACCGTAGCCGCAAAGGGCAGCGAGCATCTGGCCGGTCTGGTTGTTGTCGCTGTCGATGGCCTGTTTGCCAAGGATCACCAGCTGTGGCTGTTCCTTGTCGACGACAGCCTTGAGCAGCTTGGCCACGGCCAGCGAGTTCAATTCATCAGCGGATTCGATGAGGATGGCCCGATCGGCACCCAGCGCCAGAGCGGTACGCAGCTGCTCTTGAGCAGTGATTGGGCCAATGGAGACGACGACGATTTCAGTCGCAACACGCCCTTCTTTTATAGAGAGTTCTTTCAGGCGTACGGCTTCTTCCACTGCGATTTCGCAGAACGGGTTCATCGACATCTTGACGTTAGCCAGGTCGACGCCGGAATTGTCCGCCTTGACGCGGACTTTGACGTTGTAATCGACCACCCTTTTTACCGCTACCAACACCTTCATTTTCGCTCCCCCTGTGAGTACAGGTCTGATCGCGAGAAATCTCTCGCAATGCCCATGCGGACCAGGCCGCATGGGCGTATGAAAACGCCTCAGCCAGTGGCCTTAAGCAGCGTCCAACCCCGCAGTGCCGTTTTCTTGCGGAAGAATCAGGCGCGCCGGTACACGATGCAGTGACTTACGAGCCACCATGTAATAGATCAGGCCAGGCAGTGTCAGCCCGATGATCCAAGAGATATCCGTCCCGCCCAACGGCTCGACCAAGGGTCCGGTGTAGAAGCTGGTGGCAATGAACGGCATCTGAATCGCAACACCAAAGGCGTAGACCGCAATGCCCGGCACATTCCAGCGTCCGTATCGGCCATTTGGATCAGAGAGCGCAGGTATGTCATAGCGCTCCTTGGTCACCAGGTAAAAGTCGACCAGGTTGATTGCGCTCCAGGGCGTAAAAAAGGCCAGCAAGAACAGGATGAATGACGAGAAGTCATGCAGGAACGAGTGTTGGCCAAGCAGTGCGAGCAAGGTCGCCAAACCGACCATGATCAGGATGTAGACCAGACGCAGCGTCCTGGAAATTTCCTGGCGACCGCGAAAGCCGCTGATGATGGTGGCCAGCGACATGAAGCTGCCATAGGCATTTAGGGTGGTGATGGTGACCTTGCCAAACACCACGCTGAAATACAGCAGCGCCGCCAGCGCGCCAGTCGACCCCAGACCGACGATGTACGCCACCTCGTGACCGGCGAACTGGTCGCCCGCCAAGGCGGCGACAAACACCCCGAATACCATGGATATTTGCGAACCGATGACCGAGCCAAGTCCCACCGCGAGGAAGGTTTTCAACGGTGAGGTACGACCTGGCAGATAACGCGAGTAATCCGCCACATAAGGGCCAAACGCGATCTGCCAGGAGGCCGAGAGCGAAATCGCCAACAGGAAGCTGCTGAGGGAAAAGTGCCGATTGTCGAGCAGCACGCTCAGGTCGTGCTGCGACAGCAGCGTATAGAACAGGTAGAAAAAAGCGACGATTCCAATGATGCTCGACAACCGACCGATCAAGTGGATCATCCGGTAGCCGAGAATCGTCAGCAACACGATCATCGCGGCGAAGATCATGATGCCGGACGAGTCAGTCACATGGAGCAGCTGACCGATTGCCTGACCTGCGAGCACTGAACCACTGGCGGAAAAACCAATGTACATCAGGCACACCAGCACGATCGGGATGACCGCGCCAAAGACCCCGAACTGCACCCGACTGGAAATCATCTGCGGCAATCCGAGGCGTGGCCCCTGAGCAGCATGCAACGCCATCACCGCACCACCGAGCAACTGCCCGATCAACAGACCGATCAGTGACCAAAACACATCGCCACCCAGGACTACCGCCAGCGCACCGGTGACAATCGCAGTCACCTGCAGGTTTGCACCGAACCACAGGGTGAACTGGCTGAACAGCCGGCCATGCCTTTCCGACTCGGGGATATAGTCGATCGAACGTCGTTCAACCAACGAGGTGCGTTGAGGGTTTTCGTTACGCGTGGACATGAGTAGTTCCTCAGGGTGTCGCCCAGGTCGACACCCTTTTTGTTGTTATAAGGGGAAAGACTTTTCTGATCCTTGAGCGTTTGATGCTGCGTCCGTATCACCTGCAAAGCTGGCGCCGACGAACCTCAGGCCCGTTGGCGACAGCCCTGAAACTTACTTGTGAGCATCGAGCAGGCTTCTGGAAATGATGATTTTCTGAACCTCCGAGGTTCCTTCGAAAATCCGCAAAATCCGCGCGTCACGCACATAACGCTCCAGCGGCAGGTCACGGATGTAGCCGTAACCGCCGTGCAACTGCAGCGCTGCATCGGTGATGAATCCGGCACACTCGGCGGCGACCAGCTTCGCGGTCGCTGAATCCAGGCTGAAACGCTCCCCGCTGTCACGCCGGGCAGCGGCTTTCCAGGTGAGCATGCGTGCGCATTCCAGCTGCGCGTACATGTCGGCCAAACGCCATTGGGTGCCCTGGTACGCGGCCAGCGGTTTTGTACCGATCTGCCGCTCACGCACCCAGTTCAGGCTGCACTGCATCGCGGCATTGGCGATGCCCAGCGACATGGCCGCCACCTCCACCCGACCGCGATCGAGTACCGCCATGGCGGTGTTGAATCCCTGCCCTTCAATGCCGAGCAAGGCCGACTCCGGCAGCCAGCAATCCAGTGCCAGCTCATAAATGGTACTGCCGCGCAGCCCCATGGTTTTTTCCGGGCTGGAGAAGCTGATCCCGGCAGTCCCCTGAGGAATCATGAAGGCACTGATGCCCTTGTGTCCGGCTTCGGCGTCGGTTTTTGCATAGAGCACAATAAAGCCAGCTTCACGGGCATTGGTGATGTAGTGCTTGCTGCCGCGCAGGCGCCAGCCACCCTCCTCGCGCTGTGCCCGGCAACGCATATCGGCCGGATTCGAGCCCGCGGCGGGTTCGGTCAAGGCGAAGGCACCGAGCAATTCACCGGTGGCTGCACGCGGCAGCCACTCTTGTTTCTGGGCTTCGGTGCCACCGATGAGTATCGAGTCAGTTGCCAGAAAGTGTGCGGTCAACGCAGAGGCCGTCGAGGCACACGCGCCAGCAACCGCTTCAACCACCCGACTCATTGCCAGGCTGCCAATCCCGAGTCCACCGTACTGCTCTGGGAGGTTGATCCCCATGCAGCCGAGTTCGGCCAGGGCTTTCAGGCTGTCGACGCAGAACGTTTCCGTCTCATCGTAATGCTGAGCCCGCGGTTGAATGACTTCCCGAGCGACTTGTTCAGCGGTTTCAATCACCGCCAGCTCAACCGGATCCAGTTCAAAGTTCATGTGGGTTCTCCTGTCTATTCAGTCCGAATGCCTGATTGTCTGCACCCAGCCGAGGCGCAAGCGTGGTGGCGTGGGGTTTGTGACCGTTGAAAAACACCGGCTGCGGAACCAGCGGTAAGGCAGAGCCTTCGGGGAAAATCTGCAATTGCCGGACGCGCGCCTGCTCGCTGCCTGCCGCTTCGGCGAGATTCCACACCGGCGACGCCGGAACACCGGCATCGAGCAAGGCATCACAAAGCTCCTCGACCTTGCCGTTGCACGTCCAACCTTCGATTTCTTCGCGCAAGGCCGGCTCGTTGCGGGTGCGTTGATCGTCGTCGACAAAACGCGGATCACTGGCCAATTCGGCTTTGCCCATGCACTCACACAGACGTTGGAACAAACGATTACTAGCCACCGCGATAACCACCAGACCGTCCGCCGCACGGTAGGTATCGAACGGCGTCGAGACCGGATGGCGGTTACCCACCAGGCCAGGTGCCACGCCGTTGGCATAGAGGTTGGATAAGCCGGTCATCTGTAGACTGAACAACACATCGAACATGGCGACGTCGATGTATTGCGCACCCGGCGCATGCCGTTCACGAGCGAACAGTGCCGAGCTGATGGCCCACGCGGCATACACACCGGCACACAGATCACCCATCGCCTCGCCGCTGCGGGTCGGCCCGGTCTCGGCAAACCCGGTCACGCTCATGAGGCCAGACATGGCCTGGGCGACAATGTCGTAGGCCGGCCGCCGCGACAGCGGCCCATCCTGACCAAAGCCGGAAATGCTGGCGTAGATCAAGCGCGGGTTGTGTTGTTTCAGGGTGTCGAAATCGATACCCAGTCGCTGGGTGACACCTGGGCGGAAGTTCTCCACCACGACATCCGCGTCAGCGACCAGTTTATAAAACTGCGCCCGGTCGGACTCCGACTTGAAGTCGATTTCGACGCTGCGTTTGCCGCGATTAATCAGACCGAAATAGACGCTTTCGCCGTCACGAAAAGGCCCCAGATGACGGCTGTCGTCACCGTGCATGGGCACTTCGAACTTGATGACGTCAGCTCCCAGATCCGCGAGCATCGCGGTGCAATGCGGGCCGGCGAGGACCCGGCTGATATCCAGGACGCGCACGCCCTGGAGTTGTTGAGTGAAGGGACTGTCTTTCATCGTCAATGCTCCGCAGGGAGTGGTCACTCAGGCCTTGGTGACCATCGGCAGGTTCAGGCCCTGCTCGTTGGCGCAGTCGATAGCGATCTGGTAACCCGCATCGGCGTGACGCATAACGCCAGTCGCCGGGTCGTTGTGCAGTACGCGAGCGATCCGCTCAGCGGCTTCGTCCGTACCGTCGCAGACAATCACCATGCCCGAGTGCTGGGAGAAGCCCATGCCGACGCCGCCGCCGTGGTGCAGGGACACCCAGGTCGCGCCGCTCGCGGTGTTGAGCAGGGCGTTGAGCAGTGGCCAGTCGGACACGGCATCAGAACCGTCCTGCATGGATTCGGTTTCGCGGTTCGGGCTGGCCACGGAACCGGAGTCCAGGTGGTCACGACCGATCACGATTGGCGCGGACAATTCACCGCTGCGCACCATTTCGTTGAACGCCAGACCGAGCTTGGCGCGCAGGCCCAGGCCAACCCAGCAGATACGTGCCGGCAGACCCTGGAAGCTGATGCGCTCGCGCGCCATGTCCAGCCAGTTGTGCAGGTGGGCGTCGTCCGGGATCAGCTCTTTGACCTTGGCGTCGGTTTTGTAGATGTCTTGCGGATCACCCGACAGCGCCGCCCAACGGAACGGGCCGATGCCACGGCAGAACAGCGGACGGATATACGCCGGTACGAAGCCTGGGAAGTCGAACGCGTTTTCTACGCCTTCTTCTTGGGCCATCTGACGGATGTTGTTGCCGTAGTCGAAGGTCGGAATGCCCATCTTCTGGAAGTCGAGCATGGCTTTAACGTGCACGGCCATCGATTGCTTGGCGGCTTTCACCACAGCGGCTGGCTCGGTCTTGGCGCGAGCGCGGTATTCGTCCCAGGTCCAGCCGGCGGGCAGGTAGCCGTTGAGCGGGTCGTGGGCGCTGGTCTGGTCGGTGACCATGTCCGGACGCACGCCGCGCTTGACCAGCTCGGGAAGGATTTCAGCGGCGTTGCCGAGCAGGGCGATGGAGATCGCTTTGCCTTCCTTGGTGTATTTGGCGATGCGGGCCAGAGCGTCGTCGAGGTCGGTGGCTTGCTCATCGACATAGCGGCTGTTCAAACGGAAATCGATGCTGACCTGCTGGCATTCGATGTTCAGCGAGCACGCACCGGCCAGGGTCGCGGCCAATGGCTGAGCGCCGCCCATGCCGCCTAAACCTGCGGTCAGGACCCAGCGCCCGGTGAGGTTGTCGTTGTAGTGCTGGCGACCGGCTTCGACGAAGGTTTCGTAGGTGCCCTGGACGATGCCCTGGCTGCCGATGTAGATCCAGCTGCCGGCGGTCATCTGGCCGTACATGGCCAGGCCCTTGGCGTCCAGTTCGTTGAAGTGTTCCCAGCTCGCCCAGTGGGGCACCAGGTTGGAGTTGGCGATCAGTACGCGCGGGGCGTTGGTGTGGGTCTTGAACACGCCGACCGGCTTACCGGATTGCACCAGCAGGGTCTCGTCGTCATTCAGGTGGGTCAGGCTTTCGACGATCTTGTCGTAGCATTCCCAGTTACGGGCCGCACGACCGATGCCACCGTAAACCACCAGTTCTTTAGGGTTCTCGGCAACTTCCGGGTCGAGGTTGTTCATCAGCATCCGCAGCGGGGCTTCGGTCAGCCAGCTTTTGGCGGTCAGCGTGTTACCGCGGGCGGCGCGGATTTCGACGTCACGGTGTTTTGTAAAAGAAGCAGGCGCAGGTTTGTCAGTCACGGTGGATTCCTTCATCGAGCATATCAACGTTATGGGGCTGGCGAGGCATGTTGCTTCTTATACCAGCCTGTACATACAAGTGAATGCAAGTGAGAGGCCATAATTTTTTAAAGGCGAACGAATCCCCTCCAAATTTTTGTTAAAAATTCAGATATTTCAATTAGTTAAAAATTTTAAGAGAAAATTCTAGAGAAATGACTTAACGCAAAAACAGAAAAAAATCTGCCGCAATATCGTGCAAACCAATGACCTTAAGTAACACGATTGCGCCAAAAGTAACGCAGGTAACACTCCGGAGCGAGGTCGTGTCGCTCCGGTAGCAGTCACCCGTAAGGAAGGATCAGTTACCGAACTTTCCTTCGAGTCGATAGCGTGAACCGGGATAAACCAGTCGTGCACTGCCGACCTGACCTTTCGCCGACCAGGTGCGCCGACGGATCAGCAGACACGGTTCGTTGCGCTTGATTTGCAGCAATCGGCACTCCACTGATTTGGCATGGATCGCTTCGACCACATGCTCCCCTTCCGTCAACGGCGCCAGCTGGATGAGATAGGCATAAGGCGTGACCTTGGTGAAGTCCTGCTTCAGGTACTCAGGGGCAACCTGCGCGTTGACGAAACGCTCCTCGATTTGTACCGGCACCTCATTCTCGTAATGCACCACCAGCGAATGGAACAGCCGCGGCACACCGTCCAGCGCAAATGGCAGCGCCAGACTGGCCTTGGCAGATACTTCTTCAAGGGTGATGACTTCACAGCGATGGGTGTGCCCGCGCGCAGAGATTTCTTCGGCGATATTGTGAATTTCAAACAGCGCGGCATGACCTTTGGGTTCGGCGACAAACGTGCCAACGCCTTGCATGCGAACCAGCAGCCCTTCTATGGTCAGCTCCCGCAAGGCCCGGTTGATCGTCATGCGGCTGACCCCCAACAGGCTCAGCAGCTCGCTTTCCGATGGCAACTTCGAGTTTGGCAGCCATGCTCCCGAGCGGATCTTTTGCACGATGACTTGCTTGACCCTGGCATACAGCGGAGAGGGACTCTCGATCGTCAAGGACTCAAGGGGTGGGTTGCCATCGACAGTCGTGGACACAATGACTCCTGCTAATAAAGGGCTCCAGCGAGCGGAACGCCTAGTTTATACGAACACCTCGCATGAGACGTGCTGGTTGAGAATATCGAGCAGGCGGCGCATAAAAAATGCCCCTATCTTGCGATACGGGCATTTTCTGAAACCGCCAGGCCGCTCCAAAGGCAGGCACTACGCCCAATGCCAGTCAGTTAAGGAATTTCAGGCTCAACATTGCCCCCGTAGCAGCTGCCGAAGGCTGCGTCCGGCTGCGCAGCAGTCGCAAATCCTGCTTCCACGGTTTGTCTGGAGTAGCGCAGCGGCTGATTTTACGACTGCTGCGCAGCCGGACGCAGCCTTCGCCAGCTGCTACAGTTCGCGTAACGTCTTACTTAACTGACTGGTGTTGGGCACAACGCCTGTCGTCAACGACCCAAACCCACCCCGTCAATTCTCTAGAGCACGCACGCGTTCCATACGGCTTTGCTCCTGAGCCTGATCAGTGGACTGAATAGCGAAGTCGAAGTCGATTTCGGCAAAGCGGCCTTCAACGCCGTAGGCATGCGCTGCGGCCTGGTCTTCGCTGAAACGGATTTCAGCGACCAGTTCGTCGCGCGTGGCATAGGCAAAATCGTCGTACAGATATTGCTCGCCCGACAGGTTGATCTGGGTCGTCAGGTGACGATGACCCGGGGCCGAGATGAAGAAGTGGATATGTGCCGGACGCTGACCGTGACGCCCCAGTTGGTCGAGCAGCTTTTGCGTCGGACCATCGGGTGGGCAACCGTAGCCGGACGGCACGATGCTGCGAAAACGGTAGTTGCCCTGAGCATCGGTCTCGATACGACGGCGCAGATTGAACGCCGATTGCGTACCGTCGAAGTATGAATAAGTGCCACTGGTATTGGCGTGCCACACATCGACGATGGCGTTGGCCACCGGCTTACCCTGCAGGTCCTTGACCTGGCCCTTCATGAACAACACGGTGCCGCCGTCAGTGCCATCGTCCAGACGGGCTTGGTTTTTGCTCAGCGGTGCACCCGCAACATACAGCGGGCCTTCGATGGTGCGCGGCGTGCCACCGGACTTGCCCGTTTCTTCGTCTTCGGCATCCATCAACAGGTCAAGGTAATGTTCCAGCCCAAGACCGGCCACCAGCAGACCGGCTTCCTGACGGGCACCGAGTACATTGAGGTAGTTGACCGCTTTCCAGAACTCTTCAGGCGTGACGCTCAGCTCCTCGATGATATTGACCGTGTCTTGCAGAATGCGCTGCACCAGCGCCTTCACCCGCGGGTTGCCGGCACTCTTGAGTTGGCCGCTGGCCTCCTTGAGAAAATACTGAACACTTTCGGTCTGGCTGATTTTGACGGTCATGATTGAATCCTCACCTTGTTTTTATCGGTAGGTCGATACAAAGAGGGGCCGGTCAGGCGCCCGTAAAAAGCGGCCACTCAAAACGGTACGGTCAATTTCAGCCAGTACGCATCGCCTTCAGGACGATTTCGCACCGCGGTTTCCTGCTCCCATTTCGCGGTCAGGAACCAGCCTTTGTTGCTGGTGTATTTCACCGATGGACCCATGGCAAACGCACGTCCTTTGTTATCTTCGATGCGTTCGCCGTTCTGCCGGTCATCGGTGGTCTGGCGATAGGCGTAGCCCCCGACCCCCACGACCCAACCATTGCCCAGGCCCCAACCGAGCGCATAGTCCATATGCAGCTCCTGGCCTGAAAGGTAATCGGTGGCGTGGTTTTTCAGGTTGAAGTCGTACATGACTTTCGCATCGATATTCAGACCCGCAGGATCGATGTACGACACCGCGAAGACCGGTTCGATGCCCCAGTAATTGCGACCGATATTGGCCAGGTCGTGGCGGTCGTAGTCACCGGTAGGTGCAAGAACATCGAGGGCGACGATGGTGTGCAGTTTGTCACTCAGGTGATAGCCCAGCGCGGGCCCGAAAATGACGTCGCCCAACCCTTGCTTGCGTTGTGACTGGTCGTTGACGTCGACCTTGAGGTCAACCAGCGGCACGATGGCATGGAACGCCAGGCTCGCGCCCAACACCTGCTGATCGGTCACCCAGATCAACCGCGGCGCGATCGAGTTGGCTTGTACCCGAAAATCCACCGGCAGCTTTTTTCCGTCATTTCCGCGCAGCGAATCGGCCTCATAGTGGCCGACATAAAACTGCGCATAAAACCCTGGCGGCGGCATTGCCCCGGACAGATAGTTTTCCGCGCCCATGGGGTACGTGGAACCTCCCCCTTCGGTCGCCTGTGCATTACCTGCAAGTCCCGCCAGCAGGCTCAGACCTGCGCAGCGTAGAAGCTTGAGGGCATTGATCTCTGAGTCTCGCTTCATCATTGATGACCTTTCTTGTTTTTATGATCGGACAAGGCGTTGCCGCCCGTGCGGTAAAACAGGCAACGCCAACGCAGTCACTTCAGATACGTTTGAAGAGTGCTGAGCGCGTACTCGGCGAAGCGCCATCGGCCGCGCTGTAAAACCGTTCCATGAAAATGTCGCGCTCGAACAAGCGCCCCTGCATCAAACAGCTGATCGCCGCATCAATCATCGGTGGCGGGCCGCACAGGTAGGCTTTGTTTGAACTGAAGCGGCCTTCGAAATGCGACTTTGCCGCTTCATGCACATAACCGTTGAAACCACTCCACTCGGGATCATCCTCGGCCTGACTGAGGGCCGGGACATAGATGAAGTTCGGGTGGCGCTGCGCCAGTGCCTCGAACAGCTCCCGGTTATAGAGCTCGGCCCGATTGCGCGCGCCCTGAAACAGCACGATGCGTCGCGTGTCATTGGCTTCGAGCAAGTCGAGAATCATTGACTGCGGACTGGACAGGCCCGAGCCACCTGCAATGAAAATCAAGTCGCCAGCCTGGGACGTGCGAACAAAGAACTGCCCATACGGCCCCGACACATCGACGGCATCACCGACTTTCAGTTCGCGATGGATGTTTTCGGTGGCTTTGCCGCCGTCCACCAGACGCACATGTAACTCGACTTCATCGGCACGACTCGGCGGATTGGCCAGGGAGAACGCCCGCGTCCCTTCGACGCCTGGCAATTGCAGGTTGATGTACTGCCCGGACTGGAACGCCATCGGCCGATCCAGCTTCAGGTGTACACCCTTGATCGTCGGCGACAGATCGACCAGTGCCGTCACCACCGCACGGTAATCTTCGACAGGGTGACCGGCGAAATCCGGATCGACGTCAATGTCAGCCTCGATAACCATGTCGCTTTGCGGAATGGCGCAACAAGCGAGGATCTTGCCCTCGTCACGCTCCATGTCCATCAAGGCGAATGACGAAGCGGCGCCAAGATCCGCATCGCCTTCCAGGACCTGGACCTTGCAGGTGGCGCAAGTGCCGTGGCCACAGGCGAAGGGCAGCCAGACACCCTGGCGCAACGCGGCTTGAAGGATGGTCTGGCCCTCCTCCACGTCTATCTGCTCGCCCGTGGGTTCGATGGTGACTTGATAGCTCATGATCGTCTCCTCAGTTGAACGTGCCGGCGATCCCGTTCAAGCCGGGTGTCGCCAGATGCAACAGGCTCTTATGGCCAATACCGTTATCGATCAGGCTGACCGCCCCGTTCGGGGTAAAGGGTTGATCATTCAGGCGCCATTGGGCTTTGCTGAAGTCCACCGAGGGCGCATCCGGATGCTGGGAAATAGACGGTTTGACCACCTGTTCGATGAAGTCCGCAAAGCTCATCTCAGGCAGTAGCGGAAAGGTAAATGGCGCGCAAAACATCAGGTGTTTTTCCCAGCACAGGTACACCAGTTGCAGGCCGTGGAAATTTTCCTGGCAATCCAGGGCGTGGGCCTCATACGGGCCGATGGCAGTCACGGGCATGATCTTGTCCTTTCTTGTTATGACGCAGTGTTCTGGTGGGGCAAGCGCACGCCTGGGCGTACGCCTGGTTCTCAGGTTCAGATCAACCGGCCTTAAGCAGGTCCGGGTCAACGGGCGTTGCCGGCGCGCTGTGCTTGTCGTTCGGATGCCAGTCCTGCCAGCGACGATGTTCTGCCGAGCCCAGGTACTCGAAGTTGTCTTCACCGGGATTGATGTTGTAGTAGTCGCGGACCACCGATTCGACGTCTGCACCACCGCAGTTACCCTGCAGAATCTGATGCACCGGCAGCCACGCCTGGATGTACTTCTCAGGCTCGTACTTGAAAATGTCGCAGCAGCCATCAGAGCAGAAGTGGTAACGATCGCCTTCGTGTTCGACGCTGCGATGACTGAGGGTGGTCGGGGCATCCGGTTCGCTGAAGCCCAACGGGATCTGGCAGATCTGGCACAGCATCGGCAGGGTCGGGTTGTAGAAGCGCTCACCCTTCTCTTGCAAGGCACGCCAGTGTTCGAAGCGCGGGCGATAGATCGTGTCGAAGGTGTCCGGGTACTTTTCCGACAGCCAGTTCAGCTCTTCGTCGGTAGGCATCCAGGTATGGAAGTTGGTCGCCTGGCTGTACTGGTAGAAAATCGACCAGGCCTGGTGGGTGATGTGTTCCTTGCCGATGTTGGCCTCTTCGACGTATTTCGGCGGACGAATGCCGTAGCGCTCCAAATCCTTGAACAGTGCACCGCCCGCCTCTTCGAAATACACGCCCCAGGCTTCGGACCAGGACATGACTTTGTTCGGCAGCATGTAGTCCATCATCATCCCGACCAGGGTCAGCAGGCGGTAACCGCGCCAGAACCACTTGTCGATCCAGCGCTGGATGATCGGCACGTTGTCTTCGTGTTGCTCAAGGAGAAACTTGATCACCTCCAGGCCCAGGGTCATGTGCCGTGCTTCGTCCGATTGCGCGGAGAAGCCAAAGGTCACGGTGGCCATGTCGCCGTTGAACGCAGCACCGGACATGAACGGTACGAACAACAGGTTGGTCAGCACGTATTCGAAAGAGAACGAAATCGCCGTCAGGAATTCGAACGGACCGGCAGTGCGCGCATCTTCGAAGAACGATTTGGGCACCGAGAGGAACCACACCCGGTCATGCATGTGAGCGAAATCATGCAGGCCGTTGAAGTGTTTGTTGTAGTGACTCATGGCGTGAATCTGAGTCTGCACGTGACGCAGCTCATCGATGGCCTGCATCTGGCAGGCCACCCGCGCGCCAGCACCGCTGAACTGCCGACCGACCCGGGCGAAACCCTGGTACGCCTGGTATTCCAGCGGCGTGACGCCGGACAGGAACAACTTTAGTGCGTTGACATAACGCGCGTCCGATAACGTGGTGTGGCCGTTGTTCTGCGAGAACGCGTCGAAGATCGCGTAGAGCTTCTTCTCTTTTTCGGCCTGGTACTTCCAATAGGTATCCATGGTCAGGCGGAAGGGATCTTCCCACTTGTCCCAATCAGTAATCTTGATCCCCTCGAAACGCTCGTGAGGATAAATGTCTTCGTGGGTCTGGTAGCTTGGCTCCCAGTCCAGATCACGGGTCATGCAACGGTATTTTTCTTTGGCATTCAGGCGTTTTTTCGCGGCCATGATGACTCTCCCGGCTCTTGTATTTGTTGGAAAGGAAAAGCTGATCAGTTGTTCCAGTGCAGGGAAAAGCTGTCGTCCTCTTCCTCGACGTTGCCACCCAGGGTGATGACGTACATCAGCATTTCCTGAATGTCCCAGGGGCTGCCGGTGAGGCCCTCTACCGTCTCGCGGCGGATATCCAGGCGTCCTTCGGCTTCGATCCGGATCATCGATGGCTGGTGCTGGACCTCAGCGCCCGGGTTGTCCTGAACGATGGCGTCGACGATGGAACGCGAGTAATCGTTGTCCTGCAGGTTGATATAAACGCGCGATTTCATGCGGCTACTCCTGTCAGGCCAATCTTCTTCAACCGGGTGGCGAATTCGCTGCAGACATCATCCATCGCCGCATTGCCCGGCCCCATGGCCGCAAGCGGACGCAAGGCGTCCACAGCGCGCAGGCTCCAGTAGTCGATCCAGCCCTCAACCCGCGTCTTGTTTTCCGGGCTTTCGTTGATCACGGTCTTGACCAGCGCATCGACCCAGCGTTGGCTTTCCACGAACCACAAGCGCATGAACTCGGTGAGCATGCCCACCTGCCCCGCACCATTGGCACTGAGGTGGTCATCGAATTTCTGGAACAGCAGCGGATACACCAGGCCATCGCTGATCAGGTTCTGGGCCAGGGTGAGTTCGAACCAGTCGCGCACGACCAGGGTGTCTTCCACGTAACGACGCAAACCTTGCCAGGCCGGATCGTTCAACCACTGCTGCTTGGCCTTGGCCAGGAGCAGTACGTCGCCGTCGTCGAGCATCAGGCCGATTCGCGAGAGGTATTGGGCAATACCCAAACGGTCCATGGCGTGGAACATGTGCATCTGGGTCAGGCTGGTGCCGAAGCCATCGGCGGCAATGTTGCTGTTGTTCATGTTCGCGCCCAGTTCCGCATGGCGCAGCGGCAGTAACAGCGAGCTGATTTGTTCGAGGCTTTGAACCTCGAGGCCGGCGAGCATGTTGCGCTTCTCGCAGAAGGCGTAATCGTGCTCGGCGTTTTCCTGCATTTTTGCCCGGGCCTGGACATAGGCACCGTAGTAGTACTGACGAGGGTCGGTGACCGACCCCCAGTCAGCCATGACCACGCTGGTGCGGGTCTGGTCGTTGAGCAATTTGTCCGGCTGCCACAGCGGGCGGTAATGGAAATTGGTCGCTGACTCGAGGTCGAAACTGGCCTCTTGATAGCGAGTGGCGACTTTGTCACCGAAGCGCCGACGGGTATGACTGAAGGTATTGCGGATCGTCTCTACCGTCGTCGTCTTGATTTCTACACTCATGGCTTTGGGTCCTGTCATTGTTGTTGTGGTCAGCCGATACAGAGATGCTTAGTCGCTCAAATCCTCGCCACAGGAATCCTCGGCAGACTCGCCGTAACGCCACTTCTGCATGTCCGCATCGATGGCCTCGGACATCTGCGCATCCATGTGCTGCACCCTGTTGGTCACGCAGAACTGCTGGAAGGCCGGACGTGGCATTACCAATTCGACGTACAGGTCCGGAGTACCGATGGCGAAGTCGAATTCGACGAAGGTGTCCTCCGGCGAGCTGCGTACCCGGACGTAGCGTGGCAAACGATCAAATGGGGTGGATAGGTGTTTCATGTTCAGCTCCTCACTCGGGCTGAACAGTGCAGAGCAATGCCTGTGCCAGGCTTTTAAAGTGGATTTTTAAAGTTTTTAACTGGCTGATTTAAAACAACTAAATAGAATTAAGGTGAGATAAACAGGGTGTTGGCGGGAGGTAAATTCAGACCCGAGACAGGAACACATTTGATCATTTGATCAATTGAAAAAAGGCTTTTGAGCAAATGGATCAAAGGAGCCCGCAATTGACTTTCTCGACAAATTCAGGCCGTTTATTAAATAGATTTTTGTGGCAGGACTTGAGCCGAACTCAATCCTGAAAACCCTACATCTCCTGTAGGAGCGAGCTTGCTCGCGATAGCGGATTGTCAGGCGGCATCAATGTTGAATGCCAGGCCCATCGCGAGCAAGCTCGCTCCTACAGGATTTGCAGCGCTGCGGACTGTGCGGATCCATAAAAAGCATCTCACTGGTTGCTTTGATGAGATCGTCATCCGCCTGAAAAGCGATCAAGGTCTGCAACACAAAACGTCCCTAATACAAAAAAAACAGGGGTTAGCGTGCATGAGCATGAAATACCGAGCGTCGGAGCATTCTCCGTCACTCAAGGATCTGTCCGACCGCATTCGCTTTCTGGGCAGCGAAGGCAAGATCTGGCTCGACGAACAGCGCATGTTGTTGATGCAGGTTTCAGCCATGGCGTCCTGCCGTCGCGAGCTGATCGAAATGATCGGCGAAGAACGGGCCAAAGGTTTCTTCCTGCGCCTGGGTTATCAGTCAGGGCTCAAGGACGCCGAACTTGCGCGCAAACTGCGGCCCAATGGCAGTGATATCGAGATGTTTCTCACTGGCCCTCAACTGCATTCGCTTAAGGGGATGGTCAACGTTCGGCCCCTGAAGATGGACATCGATCTCGAAACCGGACACTTCTACGCCGACCTCGAATGGCTGGACTCTTTTGAAGTCGAAAACCACCAAAGCGAGCACCTGGAGTCAAAGCAACCGGTGTGCTGGATGCTGCTGGGCTATGCGATCAGTTACACCTCGTTTTTCGTCGGCCGGCAGATCATCTACAAGGAAGTGAGTTGCCGGGGCTGTGGCGACACCCAGTGTCGGATCATCGGTAAGCCGGCCGAGGAATGGGACGATGCAGAAGCGTTCATGCGCTACTTCCAGAGCGACCCGATCATCGAGGAACTGCGCACGTTGCAGATCCAGGTCGAGAGTCTGAGCGAACGCCTGGACCTGCGCACCGGACAGTTCTACGGCATCGGCCAGTCCGCGGTGTATCGCAAGACCTGTGCGCTGATCGACAAGGCCGCGCCCGGCAAGACCTCAGTGTTGTTGACCGGCGAGACCGGCGTCGGCAAGGAAATCATTGCCCGCAGCGTGCACCTGCGCAGCGAACGAGCTGACGGTCCGTTCATTGCGCTCAACTGCGCGGCCATCCCGCCGGACTTGATCGAATCCGAGCTGTTCGGCGTCGAAAAAGGTGCCTACACCGGCGCCAACCAATCGCGGATGGGCCGCTTTGAACGGGCCAATGGCGGCACGCTGTTTCTCGACGAAATCGTCGAACTGACGCCCCGCGCCCAAGCCAGTCTGTTACGTGTATTGCAGGAGGGTGAACTGGAGCGCGTGGGTGACAGCCAGAGCCGGCGCGTCGATGTACGCGTCATCGCCGCGACCCATGAAGACCTTGCCCAAGCGGTCAAGTCCGGGAGGTTTCGAGCCGATCTTTATTACCGGCTCAATGTCTATCCGGTAAAAATCCCGGCCTTGCGTGAGCGCCGGGAGGACATTGCGCTGCTCATCGAGCACTTCCTCGACAAACTCCGCGCCACTTACCCGAAGAAAATCCTCGGGCTCTCCGATCGTGCGCTCGAAGCCTGCATGCGCTATGACTGGCCGGGGAATATCCGCGAGCTGGAAAACCTCATCGAGCGCGGCGTGATCATCACCGACAACAACCAGAGCATTTCTGTCGAAGCGCTGTTTCCACACCTCTCGGACGAAGCGCAAAGCATCGGTCTGACCAGCGAGGGCAATTTGGTCAGCCAGGAAATAGACGTCGGCGGTGACTGGGTTGAGCTACTGATCGATCAGGGCCTGAGCCTGGACGACGTAGAGCAGGCGCTGATGCAGGGCGCCCTGAAGCGTACCCGGCAAAACGTTTCGGAGGCGGCGCGATTACTCGGCATGACCCGCCCTGCCCTGGCGTATCGACTGAAAAAAAACCCTGATGAAAGCGAACTGGAACCCGGCTGATTGGCAACATGACTCGTTTGAAATCATACGGGGTCAAATGCTCTCATCTGAACAGCAGTTGCATCACTTGCACACCAGGGTGTTGACCGAACCTCCGCACTGGTGGTTGTGAGTCACTGCCACATGAATGATCCAAGCACCTAGTGATTTTTCAGCCTTCCTAGCCTTCCCGGTGGAAGGCTGTTTTTTTAACTCGAACTTCGTCCTACCTTCCCCACTGCGCCGTTCTCCCGCCAATTTCTCTCGTTCAAGCCATTTTCGGAATCGCCCTACAGTCAGCTGCGAGGTAGATGGTTAGCCTTCTGGTAATCACGCTCGTCGGCTAGCCATGTGCCGAATTAGAGCCGTCCAGGCGTTTTTTTTTCGCCGCACCTTTGCTTAAGGACAAGCTTATGTTCGCGTCGGCCAACACTGCGCACTTCACGTTATTGATCCCTTCTGTTCGCCACGATTTCAAGGTGCTGGCCTTTGACGGTCTTGAGGCTATCAGTGCTTTGTATGCGATCCACATTGAACTGGTGAGCGAGTCCCTTGATTTCGATCTGGAGAGTCTGCTCAGCCAGCCTGCCTTTCTCCAGTTCGGTCTGAACGGCGAAGGTATTCATGGGCGCATCGAAGACGTCAGCATGGGGGAAGCCGGCAAACGCTTGACCCGTTATCAACTGACGTTGGTGCCGGTGCTGCATTACTTGCAGTTCAGCCACAACCAGCGGATTTTCCAGCGCCTGACAGTGCCGCAAATCATTGCCCAGGTCCTCAAAGGCCACGGCATCCAGGCCGATGCGTTTGCCTTCAATGTCAGTACCAGCCCCGAGCGTGAATACTGTACTCAATATGGGGAAAACGATTGGGCGTTCGTTCAGAGGCTGTGCGCCGAAGAGGGTATCGCGTTTCACCATCAACACTCAGCAGAGGGCCACCTGCTGGTGTTTACCGATGACCAGACGTATTTCCCCAGGCTCGGCGACACGCCGTATCAGCAAGACAGCGGTCTGGTGGCGGAGCACCCGGTGGTCAAGCAGTTCGCCCAGCGTTTCAGCACCCGCACCAGCAAGGCGACGCACCGGGATTACGACTTAAAACGCCCGCATGTGTTGCTGGAAAGCAAATTCACCGCCGAGTTCAGTCCCGCTCTGGAGGACTACCACTACCCGCTGCCGATCGAGAATGAAAAGCGCGGCAAACAGCTCGCCCGACAGGCCCTGGAGCGGCACCGTACCGACTACCAGGTGGCCGAGGGTAAAAGCGATCAGCCGACCTTGCGCAGTGGCCACTTCTTCAACCTGACCGAGCACCCGCGTCAGCAGTGCAACGATTTATGGCTGTTGCTCAGTGTTCATCACTCTGGGAAACAACCTCAGTCACTCGAAGAAGCGATCACCCGCGACAGCAAACCCGCAGACGGCTTCACCCAAGGCTACCGCAATACCTTCAGCGCGATCCCGTGGGACGTGTTCTATCGTCCGCCACTGGTCACGCGAAAATCGGTGTTGGTCAGCCAGACCGCCCGTGTCACCGGACCTGTCGGCGAAGAGATTTTTTGCGATGAATATGGTCGCGTCAAAGTCGAGTTTCATTGGGACCGAGCCGAACGCAACAGCGACAAGAGCAGTTGCTCGCTGCGCGTCTCTTCCAGCTGGGCGGGAGAGAATTTCGGTACGGTGACCATTCCGCGCATCGGCATGGAGGTCGTCGTCACCTACCTGGAAGGCGATCCCGACAAGCCGCTGATCACGGGGTGCGTAGCCAACAAAATCACCCCCGTGCCGTATCCCTTGCCCGCGAACAAAACCAAGACCGTGCTGCGTAGCCACAGCTCGCCGGCCAGCGGCGGCTACAACGAACTGTCGCTTGAAGACCGCGCCGGACAGGAAAAAATCTACCTGCGGGCCCAGCGCGACATCGAGCAACTGATCCTCAATGACAGCGACACCCAGATCGGTAACGACCGCCGCGAACAGATCACTCGGGACAGCCATAGCCTGATCGGCAATGACCGCTTTGAACAGTTTGCAGGCAACAGCTCCAGCCTGATCAACGGCGACGAGTTGCACACCACCCAAGGCGTGCGCAACACCGTGATCGGCGGCAACGAGCTGATCTCCATCACCGGCAACAGCAGCACCACGACGGATGGCACGCTGGTGATTCAGGCCGGTCCACAGGCCCACGTCAGCGCCGCCCATGTGGTGATCGATGCCAGCATGAGCTTGACGCTCAAGGCCGGCGGCCACCACCTCGTCATCACCCCAGGGGGGATTTTCAGTAGCGTGCCCATCGTCGAGGGCGGCGCGCCCATGGCGGGCATCCCGCCGCTACAGGCGCTGGCCCTATTGGCACAGCCCATGATCGCCCCGACACAAAACGCACTGATGGCGGCAACTAAAGCTAAAGACGCCGACTTCTGCCCGATTTGCGAGGCATGTGAAAACGGCCTTTGCCTGCCGAATGGAGTGACATCATGATGGCGGCCTCTCCTCGGCAATGGATGGCCGACCAGCTAAAACTCGGCCACTCTTTGTGCTTGATTCTGGACTCGGAAGGCGAACTTGCTGCCCGCCAAGCCTTGCTGAAAAACCACGATCTTGAGCAGTATCGCAAGGTGTACAGCGAGACTCAGGTCGCCGGTCTGACTGATGCTGGGCCGTTCATGTTCATCGTCGACAACCCCGATGACGAACGCCTCAACGAGCTGCTCAAGGTGCCAGAGCGCAATTGGGGCTGGCTCGCGAGCATATGCAAAGGCGACCTGTCCGTCTTAACCGACCATTGGCGTGAACGGCTGATTATCGGTACACGGCCCAATCAGGCGCTGTACCGTTTTCACGACAATCGTGTCCTCACCCGTGCCCTGGGGCATATCCCTAAAGAGACCCGTCCTGAGTACCTGGGACCAGCGATCAGTGTGTGTTATTGGCAGGGCGCACGCTGGGAAGTCACCGACAATCCTGCTCCCGGCGAGTACCCGGTTCCTGCTGACCCATCGTGGCTGAACGTCCCGGCACCGCAGGGTCAAGCGCTGGATATTCTGCAATCCAATCTCTACCGGTATCTGTGGGCAGAACACAGCGATGAGCTGGTTCGACTCAGCCAGCGCCAAGATCCCAATACCTGGCTAGCAGAGCAACTCTCGCAGGCCCAGCAATGGGGATGGTCTGCCCCTGAGCAAGTGCATTTTTTGATCATAAACAAACTCAATGAAACTGAGCCGCCCATCATAAAAAACTGGTTGCCTCATGCCGGTGAAACCCCGCAGGTTCACTACGAGCGCCTTTTTAATGAAGCGAAATTCTGGTCAGGAGAACACTCTGCATGATGCACGTACGACGCTTTACTCCCCATTTCTTGCGGGCCTTATTTGTGAGCGCAATGGCCTTGGTAGCTTCGGGCTGCTCAATGGCGCAGACCGAGAGTTTTACCTTCCAAGCCGAATTGCCGGAAAACTTTACCATTAGTGCGACTACGTATTACGACTCAGCCTCAGGCGAGGCGTGTTCTGGACATAAAGTTTTCCAAAGCGAACAACCCAAGGGAGCGCACCTGGTTGAGCTCAAGCTGCCGCTAACGGACACGGCGAAGAGTTGTTCAATGGTCTTGAAAAGGGTTGTGCTGAATATCGAAGGGCAGTGGGGCAAGCGTGAGCTGGACATGAGTCTGCAGACTGCCGGTTTATCAATCCGTGATGAGCCATCAGAAACGGCTCTCCCTTTTCCCATGTCGGGACCGCTGGTCTTTCAGGGCCAGTGCCAGTGGTTGTTTCGCACGATGGGGCCGTATCGTTATATTAGAAAAATCCTGAAGTGCAGAGCACTCGACGCGAATGGCGTCGTGCAAAAAAGCCTGGCGGGCGGAACTTTGCAGCGCGATCAGTTAGCGGGCAAGACCGTGAAGTTGGTGCTTACGGTGGCGGATAAGGAAGAACCGTACTTTGGGCGTTCATGGCTAGAAACACCGGAAGGCTGGAAGCCCTGTATCGAAACGAAAGAGACGTTTCGTTGCCAGACCCCACCTATATTTATTAATTTCAAAATGCCCGATGGACGTGACTGCACCGTCTACCCCAACTGCACAGAATAAGGACATCAAACGATGAGTTCGTATAAACCCATGGAAGATTGGGAGACGCCGGCTTTTAGCGGCAGCTTGTGGCTCCGCACACTATTTATGAGTGCTGTGGCTTTGGTTATGGCGGGCTGCTCAATGGCGCAGACCGAGAGTTTTACCTTTCAAGCCGAATTGCCGGAAAACTTTACCATTAGTGCGACTACGTATTACGACTCAGCATCAGGCGAGGCCTGCTCTGGACATAAAGTTTTCCAAAGCGAACAACCCAAGAGCGCGCGTCTGGTTGAGCTCACGCTGCCGCTGACGGACACAGCGCGTGGTTGTTCAATGGTCTTGAAAAGGGTTGTGCTGAATATCGAAGGGCAGTGGGGGAAACGTGATCTGGACATGGATATGGACTCCGCCGGTTTATCAATCCGTGATGAGCCATCAGAAACGGCTCTCCCTTTTCCCATGTCGGGACCGCTGGTCTTTCAGAGCCAGTGCCAGTGGTTGTTTCGCACGATGGGGCCGTATCGTTACATCGTCAAAATCCTACAGTGCCGGGCACTCGACGCGAATGGCGTCGTGCAAAAAAGCCTGGCAGGCGGAACTTTGCAGCGCGATCAGTTAGCGGGCAAGACAGTAAAGTTGGTGCTTACGGTGGCGAAAGAAGAGCTCCCAGCGGTTGGTGACAATTGGGTTAAATTTCCGGCTGGTTGGAAGCGCTGTATGGGTAAGGGACTTGATGACCTAGTGTCCTGAGCGGTTAATTCAATAACTTATTCTTTATCGCCCCCAGCTTTGCTTTGTTTACGGAGCTGATGATTGATTCAGCCGTCTTATTCCACCTGAAGGGCTTGGCTGAAAGGTCATTGTGGGCCTCAATAAATTGACGAATAGCCGCTTTCAGTTCGGCCACGCTGGTGAAGACGCCACGATACA
>NZ_JBVASJ010000026.1:0-82466 GCF_057813935.1 Pseudomonas sp. F220 | reverse complement strand
AACTGAAGCGTAACCGCTGTCGAAAACTGCGTAACTCTTTGTTTACCAAGGAGTTTTCCGTTTCGACTGCGCCGGAAGTGGGGCGAATTATAGACTTACAGAATCTGCCGTCAAGGGTTAATTACGCCTTCCTATCAATAACTTGCAGAAAGCCGAAAATCTGGCTGTTTTCCCTCTATATAGAGAGCAGAACAGCCGCGTCTATGTAGAGGGAACCCTCAGAGCACCCCAGCCTCTTTAAAAGCCGCGACCACAGATGCCTCAAGGCCCAACACCCGCTGCAGAACCTCCAGCGTGTGCTCGCCTAATAGAGGAGGCGCATTGCGGTATTCAACCGGCGTCTCAGAAAGACGGATCGGGCTAGCCACCTGTGGAACCAGCCCAGCCAAAGCATGAGGTAGCTCAATTGCCAGCCCACGCGCCTGAACCTGCGGATCGGCAAACACCTGAGCCAGATCATTGATCGGCCCACAAGGCACGCCGGCCTGCTCCAGCTGCGCTACCCACTCAGTAGTTGTCTTGAATACCGTTGCCTGACGGATCAGCGGGATCAATACCGCCCGATTGGCTACCCGCAGCTTGTTCGTGGCAAACCGAGGATCGTCCGCCCATTGTGGCTGCCCGGCCACTTCAGCAAACTTGCGAAACTGTCCGTCGTTCCCAACGGTAAGAATGAAGTCACCATCTGCGGTCGGGAAGTCCTGGTATGGCACGATGTTCGGATGAGCATTCCCTAACCGCTTGGGCGCAACTCCAGTGGTCAGGTAGTTCATTGCCTGGTTGGCCAGACAGGCCACTTGAACGTCCAACAGCGCCATGTCGATATGCTGACCGCCGCCGTCATGATTCCGATGAGCCAGCGCAGCCAGAATCGCGACTGTCGAGTAGAGCCCGGTCAGAATATCCGTCAGTGCCACTCCGACCTTCACCGGCCCGGCACCTTCGCTACCTTCAGGCCGACCAGTCAGACTCATCAAGCCGCCCAAGCCCTGAATCATGAAGTCATAACCGGCACGTTTGGCATAAGGTCCCGTCTGACCAAAGCCTGTGATCGAGCAATAGATCAGCTCAGGGTTAAGCGCCTTGAGCGACTCATAGTCCAGACCATAAGCCGCCAGACCACCAACCTTGAAGTTCTCGATCAAGATGTCGGACTTGGCCGCCAACTCACGCACCAGGTGCTGACCTTCCGGGCGCGTGAAGTCGATGGTGACCGATTGCTTGTTGCGATTGGCCGACAAGTAATAGGCAGCCTCGCTGGTGTTCTCGCCATAGGCATCTTTTAGGAAGGGTGGCCCCCAGGCGCGCGTGTCGTCGCCATTACCCGGACGCTCGACTTTGATCACCTCGGCCCCGAGATCCGCAAGGATCTGTCCGGCCCAAGGACCGGCCAGCACACGTGACAAGTCCAATACCCGTAGATGCGAAAGCGCGCCCATGGACGTTCTCCTATTAATAGAACGCCTGGATGCCGGTTTGCGCACGACCAAGAATCAGCGCGTGCACGTCATGAGTACCTTCATAGGTATTCACCACTTCCAGGTTGACCAGGTGACGGGCGACTCCGAACTCGTCGGAGATACCGTTGCCACCCAACATGTCACGGGCCATACGAGCGATGTCCAGGGACTTGCCGCACGAGTTGCGCTTCATCATCGAGGTGATCTCGACGGCTGCGGTACCTTCGTCCTTCATACGGCCGAGACGCAAGCAACCTTGCAGGGCGAGGGTGATCTCAGTCTGCATGTCGGCCAGTTTTTTCTGGATCAACTGAGTGGCTGCCAATGGCCGGCCAAACTGCTGACGATCCAGCGTGTATTGGCGAGCGGTGTGCCAGCAGAACTCAGCAGCGCCCAGCGCACCCCAGGAGATGCCATAACGGGCCGAGTTAAGGCAGGTAAAAGGGCCTTTCAAACCACGGACGTCCGGGAAAATGTTCTCTTCTGGCACAAACACGTTATCCATGACTATTTCGCCGGTGATGGAGGCGCGCAGACCTACCTTACCGTGAATCGCCGGAGCGCTCAGACCTTTCCAGCCTTTCTCAAGTACGAAGCCGCGGATGTCGCCGGCATCGTCCTTACCCCAGACCACGAACACATCGGCGATCGGGCTGTTGGTGATCCACATTTTGCTGCCAGTCAGGCTGTAGCCGCCTGCCACTTTGCGTGCACGCGTGATCATCGCGCCTGGATCGGAACCATGATCCGGCTCGGTCAGACCAAAGCAGCCGATCCACTCACCAGAGGCAAGCTTGGGCAGGTATTTCTGTTTCTGCGCTTCAGTACCGAACTCATTGATTGGCACCATTACCAAAGAAGATTGCACACTCATCATCGAGCGATAGCCAGAGTCGACACGCTCGACTTCACGGGCAATGAGCCCGTAGCTGACATAGTTCAAGCCGCTGCCACCGTATTGCTCTGGGATGGTGGCGCCCAGCAGGCCAATCTCACCCATCTCGCGGAAGATCGCCGGGTCGGTCTTTTCATGGCGGAAAGCTTCGAGAACGCGCGGTGCCAGTTTGTCGCGAGCAAATTGCTCGGCGCTGTTGCGCACCATGCGCTCTTCTTCAGTGAGCTGTTGATCCAGCAGCAGGGGATCGATCCAGTTGAAGCTAGCTTTACCGCCCATGAGTGAGTCCTCGCGAATCAGGTCAAATATCGTGGACTGATCCTAGGCCGGGCCAGCAGATACAGCAAACGAGGATTTTGCATGCTGTTGTGCTAATTTCTCACTCCGTAATAGCGTGAAACCGCTTATTGACGCTTTATTAGTGAGGTTGCCGTACATGCGCAGGAAGATCCCGAGCACAGCTGCGCTGATCAGCTTTGAAGCGGCAGCCCGGCACGAGAGCTTTACCAAGGCCGCCCAAGAGCTGTCTCTGACGCAGGGAGCCATTTGTCGGCAGATAGCCGGTCTGGAGGAGTTCTTGAGTGTCGAACTGTTCCGACGCTCACGACGAGGAGTGAAGCTGACCGAAGCAGGGCTGTCTTATAGTCGCCGGGTCGCGACCCAACTGGACGCAGTAGAGCGCGACACGCTATCGGTGATGGGGCAGCAGGGCGCCAACGTCATCGAGCTGGCTGTGGTCCCCACCTTTGGCACTCAATGGCTGCTACCGCGGCTCAAGGATTTCCAGCAGTGCCATCCAGAAGTCACAGTCAACCTGACCAACCGCACTCGACCCTTTCTGTTCGCCGACACTGACTTCGATGCGGCGATTTACTTTGGCGATGCTGATTGGTCAGGCACTGAGTCTCATCGGCTGATGGGTGAGAGCCCTATGCCGGTTTGCAGCCCACGACTTCTGGGCCTTCGAAGCCAATTTAGCGCCGAAGAGATCGCCGAACTGCCACTACTGCAACAGACCACCCGGCCTTATGCCTGGCGCCAATGGTTCAACTCACAGAGCCTAAATGTTCCGCGCGACATGACAGGGCCGCGCTACGAGCTATTCTCCATGCTTGCCCAAGCCGCCATGCACGACATGGGCATCGCATTGATTCCACCGTTCCTGATTCAGCGGGAGTTAGCGGAGAAGCGATTAGTAGTCGCCAACCCCCAGGCACTGTCCAGCATCAAGGCGTATTACCTGATGATTCCTGACCGAAAGGTCGAATCGGCCTCTTTACGGGCATTCCGGGATTGGCTAGTGAACCAGGCACAGAGCTACAGCCTAGAAGAATAGGGACTATCAATAATTAGCTGACCTCGTAGTCAGCAAATTAAAATCACTACGGATATAACTATATGTCGCTTTTAAGAAAACTGTACTGACAAGAGGCACAATCGTCCCATACGCACCTAAAGACGTGGCTTCCAGCGTCTATTTCGAAGCAATGCCACCTCATTCACAGCGCCAATGTGTAAATTCTCGAATTCTAGCCAGAATCCATACAAGGCACGGGTTACAAGGGATCAAGCCATACTGTTGCGACATTCGGTCACAGGGTGACTTGTAGTTAATTTTCCGTCACCCATCATAATCCCTTGAAGGGCACAAAGTTCGCCTGCAAAATGCCGCGCCTCGCCCTGATTACGGCGGGGTCGTGCTGATCGGCCGCCCCAGTAGCACCATCCGGAGTGCGCTGGCCTTCTTATAAAGATCAAAGCAATAAGATCATGCAGGAGATTTGACGTGCACATTGGTGTTCCTCTCGAAACCCAGACGGGTGAAACGCGGGTTGCTGCAACCCCTGAAACCATCAAGAAGCTGATCGGCCAGGGTCATAAAGTCACTGTGCAAAGCGGCGCCGGCGTTAACGCCAGTGTTGTCGACAGTGCCTATGAAGCAGTAGGTGCGACCATTGGCAGCGCCAACGATGCGTTCGGTGCAGAGCTGATTCTTAAAGTTGTCGCTCCCAGCGACACCGAGCTGACCCTGATCAAAAGCGGCACCGTGCTGGTCGGCATGCTCAACCCGTTCAGCAATGAAACCATTGCCAAACTGGCCGAGTGCGGCATTACGGCCTTCGCGCTGGAAGCCGCTCCGCGCACCTCCCGCGCTCAAAGCCTTGATGTGCTGTCCTCCCAGGCCAACATTGCCGGCTATAAAGCCGTGCTGGTGGCCGCCTATCACTATCCACGCTTCATGCCGATGTTGATGACGGCTGCGGGCACCGTGAAGGCAGCACGGGTACTGATTCTCGGCGCAGGCGTTGCCGGTTTGCAGGCGATCGCTACCGCCAAACGTCTGGGCGCAGTGATTGAAGCGTCCGACGTGCGTCCGGCCGTGAAAGAACAGATCGAATCCTTGGGCGCCAAGTTCGTCGACGTGCCTTACGAGACTGATGAGGAGCGCGAATGCGCCGTGGGTGTCGGCGGTTATGCGCGGCCAATGCCTGCCAGCTGGATGCAGCGTCAGGCACTGGCGGTACACGAACGCGCTAAGCAGGCGGACATTGTCATTACTACCGCGCTGATTCCTGGGCGCAAGGCTCCGGTATTGCTGAGTGCTGAAACCGTCGCGCAAATGAAACCCGGCTCGGTGGTCATCGACCTTGCAGCGGCCCAAGGCGGCAACTGCCCGCTGACGGTAGCCGATCAGGTGATCGTCGCTCACGGCGTGACCATCGTCGGCCATACCAACCTGGCGGCACAGGTCGCTGCAGACGCCTCGGCGCTGTATGCCCGCAACCTGTTGGACTTCCTGAAGCTGGTCTTCACGCCAGAAGGCCAATTCCAGATCAACCTCGAAGACGACATCGTCGCCGCGTGCCTGATGTGCCGCGACGGCCAAGTCATCCGCAAAAACGCCTAAGCAGGGATTCAGACGATGGAAGAGCTTATCTCCCCCGGTATCTACAACCTGATCATCTTCGTGCTGGCGATTTATGTCGGTTATCACGTGGTCTGGAACGTTACACCTGCACTGCACACGCCATTGATGGCGGTGACCAACGCCATTTCGGCGATTGTCATCGTCGGCGCCATGCTGGCCGCTGCTTTGACCGTCACCCCGCTGGGTAAAACCATGGGCACGCTGGCCGTGGCTCTGGCGGCGGTAAACGTGTTCGGTGGCTTCCTGGTGACTCGACGCATGCTGGAAATGTTCAAGAAGAAAGCCCCCAAGGCTAAAGAACTGCCGGTAGAACAAGGGGTGCAGAAGTAATGAGTATGAATCTGGTAACAACCCTGTACCTGATCGCGTCGATCTGCTTCATCCAGGCACTTAAAGGCTTGTCTCACCCGACCACCTCCCGACGCGGCAATGTGTACGGCATGTTGGGTATGGCGCTGGCAATCATCACGACTGTCGGCCTGGTCTACAAACTCGGCGCAGAGCTCGCTACAGCGGGCATTGGCTACGTCATTGTCGGCTTGCTGGTCGGCGGCACGGCCGGTTCGATCATGGCCAAGCGCGTTGAGATGACCAAGATGCCGGAACTGGTCGCCTTCATGCACAGCATGATCGGTATGGCCGCCGTATTCATCGCCATCGCTGCTGTCGTCGAGCCGCAATCACTGGGTATCGTCAAGCACCTGGGTGATTCGATTCCTGCCGGTAACCGCCTGGAGCTGTTCCTGGGTGCGGCCATTGGTGCCATTACCTTCTCGGGTTCGGTGATCGCCTTCGGCAAACTGTCGGGCAAGTACAAGTTCCGCCTGTTCCAAGGCGCACCGGTACAGTTCGGCGGCCAGCACAAATTGAACCTGGTGTTAGGCCTGGCGACTCTGGGCCTGGGCGTCACCTTCATGCAGAGCGGCAACCTGAATGCCTTCGCGCTGATGCTGGCACTGGCCTTCGTCCTCGGCGTGCTGATCATCATCCCTATCGGCGGTGCCGACATGCCAGTCGTGGTGTCGATGCTTAATAGCTACTCCGGCTGGGCTGCGGCGGGTATCGGCTTCTCGCTGAACAACTCGATGCTGATCATCGCAGGTTCCTTGGTGGGCTCGTCCGGTGCCATCCTCTCGTACATTATGTGCAAGGCGATGAACCGTTCGTTCTTCAACGTATTACTCGGCGGTTTCGGCAATACAGCGGACGCGGCTGGCCCCGCCGGCTCGAAAGAGGCCCGTCCGGTGAAGTCCGGCTCGGCTGACGATGCGACCTTCCTGCTGACCAACGCCGACACCGTGATCATCGTGCCGGGTTACGGTCTGGCGGTAGCCCGTGCGCAGCACGCACTCAAAGAGCTGACCGAGAAGCTGACCCATCGCGGTGTAACCGTGAAGTATGCGATCCACCCCGTAGCCGGTCGTATGCCAGGCCACATGAACGTCCTGCTGGCTGAGGCCGAAGTGCCTTACGACCAGGTGTTCGAGATGGAAGATATCAACTCTGAGTTCGGCCAGGCCGATGTGGTGCTGGTGCTCGGCGCCAACGATGTGGTCAACCCGGCGGCGAAGAACGATCCGAAATCGCCGATTGCCGGCATGCCTATTCTCGAAGCGTTCAAGGCCAAGACCATCATCGTCAATAAGCGCTCGATGGCCAGCGGCTATGCCGGTCTGGACAACGAACTGTTCTATCTGGACAAGACCATGATGGTTTTTGGCGACGCCAAGAAAGTTATCGAGGACATGGTCAAAGCAGTCGACTAAGACCTGCTTCAGCGCAATACCGAAAACCCTGGCCTTTAGTAGGCTGGGGTTTTTTATTGCCCGCTAAAACCGACCAAAGGCTCTAAATCGCGACCCGGCATTCGACCATGGTAGCGGGACGATTTTTTTTGAAATCATTAAACTGCGTTTCTTGCTTTCGTTGCCCGAGATAACAATCCATGTACCGTGATCGCATCCGCTTGCCTTCGTTGTTAAGTAAGGTCATGAGCGCGGCAGAGGCCGCTGCTTTGATCCAGGACGGCATGACCGTCGGCATGAGCGGTTTTACCCGCGCCGGCGAAGCCAAAGCCGTGCCCCACGCACTGGCCGAACGTGCCAAGGTAACACCGCTGAAAATCAGTCTGATGACCGGCGCCAGCCTGGGCAACGACCTCGACAAACAGCTGACCGAAGCCGGCGTACTGTCGCGACGCATGCCATTCCAGGTCGACAGCACTTTGCGCAAGGCGATCAATGCCGGCGAAGTCATGTTCATCGACCAGCATCTGTCAGAAACCGTGGAGCTGCTACGTAACCAACAGCTCAAGTTACCGGACATTGCGGTGATCGAGGCGGTAGCAATCACCGAACAAGGCCATATCGTTCCGACGACTTCCGTGGGCAACTCGGCCAGTTTCGCGATTTTTGCCAAACACGTCATCGTTGAGATCAACCTGGCGCACAACCCGAATCTCGAGGGTTTGCACGACATCTATATCCCTACCTATCGCCCGACCCGCACACCGATTCCGCTGGTCAAGGTCGACGACCGCATCGGCAGCACCGCCATTGCGATACCGCCGGAAAAAATTGTTGCGATCGTGATCACCAATCAATCCGACTCGCCATCCACTGTGCTGCCGCCGGACACAGACACGCAGGCTATCGCCGATCACCTGATCGACTTCTTCAAGCAGGAAGTGGCGGCAGGGCGCATGACCAACAAGCTCGGCCCGCTACAAGCCGGGATCGGCACCATCGCCAACTCAGTGATGTGCGGCCTGATCGACTCGCCGTTCGAAGACCTGACCATGTACTCCGAAGTGTTGCAGGATTCGACCTTTGACCTGATCGACGCCGGCAAGTTGAGCTTTGCCTCGGGCAGTTCGATCACTTTGTCGGCCCGACGCAATGCCGACGTATTCGGCAACCTGGAACATTACAAGGACAAACTGGTGTTGCGTCCCCAGGAAATCTCCAACCATCCGGAAGTGGTTCGTCGGCTGGGCATCATCGGCATCAACACCGCGCTGGAGTTCGACCTATACGGCAACGTCAACTCCACCCACGTCTGCGGCACCCGGATGATGAATGGCATCGGCGGCTCGGGCGACTTTGCCCGCAATGCGCATCTGGCGATCTTCGTCACCAAGTCGATTGCCAAAGGCGGCGCAATTTCCAGCGTGGTGCCAATGGTTAGCCACGTGGACCATACCGAGCATGATGTCGACATCCTTGTCACTGAGATAGGCCTTGCTGACCTGCGTGGCCTGGCGCCACGGGAGAGGGCGCGCGTGATCATCGACAACTGCGTGCACCCGGCTTATCGCGAAGCTTTGAATGACTACTTTAAAGCCGCCTGCGCCGCGGGCGGACATACGCCACACATCCTGCGTGATGCACTGAGCTGGCACATCAACCTGGAAGAAACCGGGAAAATGCTCGCGGTGTAATTGATACAGTTGGCAGCTGACGCAAACGCAATTTCGTTAGCTGCCCACAATCACGGCAGCATCCGCCAAAAACTGTACTGCTGTACCGGTCTTTTCCTACCGAAACCCCCTACCTTTTTGAGTCACACACCCAAAAATGCACCGTAAAAGTGCAGACAGGTACAGTTGCCTCATTTATGAGCAGTACAGCACCTATAAACAGTTAACTGGTCCCTCACAATACAGGTGAACTGTATCTAGAGAGACTTGCGCAAGAGGAGGATCATTGGCATCAGTTAAACCACTACCTAATCCCGCCATAAGCGGAAGGATGTCAACCATGGAACGTACACTCAGTTCCGACCTGTTCTTCGAAGACAACGCTGCAAAAACCCAGGCTTCCATGCCTCTTCGTGTTATCGCCAACCTGATGCTGTGGCAGCGCCGCATCTCCAGCCGCCATCAACTGGCTCGCCTGGATTCGCGTCTGCTGGCTGACGCAGGGATTAGCGAAGCACAACGCTACGAAGAGCTGAGCAAGCCGTTCTGGCGCTAAGTTAGCGTCGCTGGCTCTGACCCACCGGGTCCACCGCCAGCAACCCGAATTGCACAAACAAAACCCGTCGCAGGTAACTGCGACGGGTTTTGTCGTTTCAGGGTCTGAAATGGAGACCGTACAGAAGGCCTATCGCCAGACAGGTACAGTATGCAATTAGCACAAATTGAACCAGTACAATTAAGCGCTGGTGTATCTGTATCCACCCACTCGCAGAGATCAATATGGTGCTCCAAGGCCGGTACCTCGGCCTGTTCGCAAGGACTGCACCATGAATCGCTTACTGGATGTATCAGCCACCAAAGCTCAACAGCGCTCGCTCGCCAGCGCTCTGGGCCAGCTGTTTGCAGCACTGGTTCGGGGCATGGAAAGAGCCCGCACCCGGCGCTTGCTGGCCCAGCTTAATGATCAGCAACTGTCCGACTTGGGGATCAGTCACTCTGACCGCATAGCTGAACTGGACAAGCCATTCTGGCGTTAGTCGTACACAGAAGACAGACAGGGCTATTCGAATAGATACAGTGCGGCCTAATATTCAACAAGAACGTGGCGAACTCTGCAGAGCGAGCGTCGTCTGATGCTCAAGGCACTGCGCAACTCACCTGGCTGCTGGTGTTTTGCTCGGCTCCACTTTTATCTGTTAATCCACAGGAGTTACCCCATGTCCCGTCTTCGTCTGCTCAGCGTTGCAGCCCTGCTGGCCGTGGCCGCCAATGCGCATGCCACCAGTTTTATCGTGACCACTGATGCCGTCGTCGGTGCGCTCAAGGCCACCTCCGACGCCTCATCCGATGCGACTTCCTCACTCCGTGACAACAAGATCGTCCTCGCAGCCCGTGACGATGCGGCCAGTTTCGTCGCCAGCGAAGGCGCCATTCGCGGTGTGAAACTGGAAAGCGCTTTTGACCACATTCGTCATCAAGCGCCGCAGTTGAATGCGACCGACGCACAGCTGGCCCAAGCTATCCTGGCAATCTGATTGCAAATCGCAAGCGGGGCACGCATGCCGTGCCCCGCTCTTTCGACGCTGGCTCTGGCCCGGGCATTGCGCTAGCCTTGGCGCTCGCTTTCAGCTATCGAGTCTCATGCGTTTTCTCTCAGATCTGCTCATCGCCCCCGTATTTATCGCCCTCTGCTGGACAGGTTCGGCCCATGCCTTCGACCTCAGCACCCAAGGCCTTGTGGCCAGCGGCTACGCCACAAGCAAAGTGATGTCCGCCCCCTTCGACAATAAACTGATACTCGCCGCCCGGGATGACGCTGCCGCGTTCATTGCCAGCGATGGTCAACTGCGAGGCGCGCAACTTGAGTCCGCCCTGGTTTATCTGCGCCAGACCCAACCAAAACTTCGTGCCAATGACCTTGAACTGGCACAGGCAATTCTCGTCCAATAGTTATCTATGTTCTTCGGAGTAGTTCCATGCGTAACCCGCTGATCGCTGTCACCCTTGGCCTGCTGCTGTTGGCCGATGTGACCCAGGCGCAAACTCTGGTAGCCACCAGTGATATCGTTATTCGTGCCTCCAGGCGCACGATTGATTTCACTTCCGATACCACCACCTCCATCCGTGACTCAAAAATCGTGCGTGAAGCCCACGACGATGCGGCCAGTTTTGTCGCCAGCAATGGTGATATCCGCGGTGCGCACCTGGAAGCCGCCTTCAACACTTTGCGCACCCGCGTACCAGAAGCCCGCGATGCCAGTGATCAGGTTCTCGCTGAAGCCATCCTCGCGCTGTGAGGTCGCTCGCTGCCTGGCTGCTGGCCGGAGTTGTATTGCTGCTTGGCAGCACGGCTCAGGCCGGTCTGCAATTACAGCTCAAGACCGAAGGTCTGAGCCCTGCTGAGCAACACGCCAGTCAGACGCTGCTCGATGAAGCGATGCAGGCGCTGCCACCGCGTTTCGTCGAGCAACTGGATCGCCGCATCGACGTCATCTGGACCAGCGACATGCCGAGCAATGCCTACGGCCAAGCGTCGCTGGTGTCCGAACTCGACCTCAATCGCAACCTGCTGGCCAGTCTCACCGACGGATCCGCTGCGACGAAAAAAACCAATCGCCCCCACGGCACCGTGCGCCAGGAATTGCTCGCCACGGTGTTGCATGAACTGACCCACCTCTATGATCGTTCGCGCTTATGGTCAGACCCCGAGCGCACACTGATCCAGCGCTGTACTCGGCAGAACAACAGCTCAGGGCTAATCGGTATCCCGGACCAATGTCGCGGCCAGACGGCGCGGCGCTTTACCCTCAGTGATGACCCGCGCCTGCTGGATCTGGCCGGCTGGCCGCAGTACGTCGGGCGCCGCGGCGAACGCGAGCAACACAACCGGCAGATCGCCCGCAGTCCGGACATCTACGAAACAACCAGTCCAAAAGAGTTCGTCGCGGTCAACATGGAGTACTTCCTCCTTGACCCTAGCTACGCCTGCCGCCGCCCCGCGCTGTATCGCTACTACAAAGAGCATTTCGGCTGGGCGCCTGCCGCCAAGGACACCTGTGCCAAGTCCTTCGCATTCCTCAACGCCGGCAATGATTTTGCCAAACAGCCGTTAGGGCAGGTCGATCCAGAGCGGGTGTATGCCGTCGACTACCTGCTGGCTGAAGCCAACCAGAACTGGGTCAGTCGCTGGGGCCATAGCATGTTGCGGCTGGTGATCTGCGCGCCTGGCCGTCCTCGTGGACCGGATTGCCGTCTGGATCTGGACCAACATCTGGTGTTGTCCTATCGCGCCTTTGTCGGTGACGTGCAGCTGTCGAGCTGGGATGGCCTGGTCGGGAAGTATCCGTCTCGACTATTCGTGCTGCCGCTGGCACAAGTCATCGATGAATACACCAAGACTGAACTGCGTAGCCTGGCCTCGGTGCCGCTCAACCTGTCGCGTAGCGAGATCGAAGACGTGGTCGAGCACGCTGCCGAAATGCACTGGAGCTACGACGGCAACTATTTTTTCATGTCCAACAACTGCGCCGTCGAAAGCCTCAAGTTGTTACGCAGTGGCAGTAACAATCCACAGCTGACCGGGCTGGACAGCATCGTCCCCAACGGCTTGCTGGAAGTGCTGAAGGCTCGTGGGCTGGCGGACACCAGCGTGCTGGATGACCCGCGCGAGGCCTTGCGTCTGGGGTATCGCTTCGATTCGTTCCGTGATCGTTATCAGGCGATGTTCGAAGTATTGAAGAAGCATCTGCCGATCAAGCAGAACAGCGTAGAAGACTGGCTATCGCTAAGCGCAACAGAACGTCGTCAATGGTTCGAGCAGGCCGACTTGCGTACCAGCGCTGCCTTGCTGTTGCTGGAGCAGGCGAGTTTCCGTCGGCAAATGCTGTTGGCTCAGGATGAAGTCAAACATCGTTACCTCGGCGCCCGCGAGCTGAAAAATGGTGGCATGGACACAGCCAACCGCACCTTGCAGCAGATCCTGGTCAACAGCGGCTTCCTCAGCCGCCCGGCCGAACTGCTGGGCAGTAGTGGTTACGGCTTGCCTCAGCCCAGTGAATGGCAGCGGCTGGAATCGGAAAGCAGCCTGCGTCAGAAGCAGTTGCAAAGCTTGACCGGGGATCTGGACAAAGAAGTCCGGGCCTTGCTCGAGCCAAGTCGCGCAGCGGAAATGGCGGCGAATGAGGCCAACCTGAAGCAGGTGGGCGAGCATCTTCGAGCACTGCATAAGGCTGCTGGTGGGCTAGAGCTGCCCTAATACCAGTCAGTTAAGGGATTTCAGGTCCAGCACAATCCCTGTAGCAGCTGGCGAAGCCTGCGTTCGGCCGCGCAGCGGTCGTAAATCCTGCCTCCACGATTAACCTGAAAAACCGTGGTGTCTGATTTTACGACCGCTGCGCGGCCGAACGCAGCCTGGCGGCAGCTGCTACAAGTCCTACAAACATTCGACATACAACTCGTCAGTCGTTTCATCAGCGAAAGCTGGCTGAAAGCTTTCGCGATTAGGATCGCCCCCCACTACCGGCAATAGACCGGTTGGCCAAAGCGAGCGTTTCGGCGTCTCCAGGCCCAATTAACAACAACAATGGTGATTCTGATGTTTGCTCCTACCCGCCTGTTTGCCCCGACTCCCCCCGTACGCCTCGTGCTTCCCGTTCTGCGCTGACCTCATCGGTTCGCCATTCCCTAGCCGCGCTACGCCTGGAGTTTTTCTATGCTGACTTTCCTTGGCTTTGCCATGGTCATCACGTTCATGTTCCTGATCATGACCAAGCGCTTGTCCGCGCTGATCGCGTTGATCATCGTCCCGATCCTGTTCGCATTGTTCGGTGGTTTTGCGCCGAAAATCGGCCCGATGATGCTCGAAGGCATCACCAAGCTCGCCCCGACCGGGGTGATGCTGATGTTCGCTATTCTCTATTTCGCCTTGATGATCGACTCCGGCCTGTTCGACCCGGCGGTGCGCAAGATCCTCAAACTGGTCAAGGGCGACCCGCTGAAGGTCTCGGTCGGTACCGCGGTACTGGCGCTGATCGTATCCATGGACGGTGACGGCGCCACCACCTACATGATCTGCGTGGCCGCCATGCTGCCGCTCTATAGCCGCATCGGCATGAACCCGCGGATCATGGCCGGTTTGATCATCCTCGCCGGTGGCGTGATGAACATGACCCCGTGGGGCGGCCCGACCGCTCGCGCAGCCAGCGCACTGCATGTCGACCCGTCGGACATCTTTGTTCCGATGATCCCGGCCATGCTCGCCGGTGTCGTAGCAATCCTGGCGATTGCCTATATGTACGGCAAACGCGAACGTGCACGTCTAGGCGAACTGCATCTGCAGGGCGACGAGATCGACCACAGCGAAATCAGCGTTTCGCAGTTCCCGGATGCCCGTCGTCCAAAACTGATCTGGTTCAACGGCGGGCTGACCCTGGCACTGATGTGCACACTGATTGCAGGTCTGCTGCCACTGCCTGTGCTGTTCATGGTCGCCTTCAGTATCGCCATGATCGTCAACTACCCGTGCCTGCAGCAGCAGAAGGACCGCGTCGCGGCCCACGCCGGTAGCGTACTGGCGGTGGTCGGGCTGATTTTTGCCGCAGGTATCTTCACGGGTATCCTGTCCGGCACCGGCATGGTCGATGCGATGTCGAAAAGCCTGCTGTCGGTGATCCCGGACGCACTTGGCCCGTACCTCGCCGTGATCACGGCCCTGGTGAGCATGCCGTTCACCTTCTTCATGTCCAACGATGCCTTTTATTACGGCGTATTACCGGTTCTCGCCGAAGCCGCCAGCCACTACGGCATCACCGCCGTGGAAATGGCACGTGCCTCGATTGTCGGTCAGCCCGTCCACTTGCTGAGCCCGCTGGTGCCGTCGACCTATCTGCTGGTGGCGCTGGCCGGGATCGAGTTCGGTGATCACCAGCGCTTTACCCTCAAGTGGGCAGTGCTGGTGTGCCTGTGCATAATGTTCGCCGCTTTGCTGATGGGGATTTTCCCGCTGTTCAGCACTCTATAAGCCCAAGATTCACCACGCCGAGTCTAGACTTCGATTTTCAAAGTATGGCCCGGCGCGGTTTAACACTCGCTCAAAGGAATACACATGGAATGGCTGACCAACCCGGAAATCTGGGTTGCCTTCTTTACGCTGACTGCCCTGGAGATCGTCCTGGGCATCGACAACATCATCATGATCTCGATCCTGGTCAGCCGTATGCCCAAGCATATGCAATCACGTACGCGGATCTTCGGCCTGGCGTTGGCGATGGTCACGCGGATCCTGTTGTTACTGTCGATCACTTGGGTCATGCGCCTGACGGCTGATCTGTTCGTGGCCTTCGGCCAGGGTATTTCCGGTCGCGACCTGATTCTGTTCTTCGGCGGTCTGTTTCTGCTCTGGAAAAGCTCCCAGGAGATGTATCACGCGCTGGAAGGTGACGACGAAACCAGCGACGAAATAAACGGCAAGGGCGGCAATTTTTTCTACACCATCATCCAGATCGCGATCATCGACATCGTGTTCTCCCTGGATTCGGTGATCACTGCGGTCGGCATGGTGTCCCATGTACCGGTCATGGTCGCGGCGATCATTGTTGCCGTGCTGGTGATGATGCTGGCTTCGGGCACCATCAGCGAGTTCATCGACAAACACCCGTCGCTGAAAATGCTCGCACTGTCGTTCCTGTTGGTGGTCGGTACCGTTTTGATCGCCGAAGCCTTCGGTGTGCACGTACCAAAAGGCTACGTCTACTTCGCCATGGCGTTCTCACTGGCCGTGGAAGCGATCAACATCAAGATGCGCACTGCCATCGCGAAAAAACGCAAACAACAAGACCCAGTGAAACTGCGCAAGGACATTCCGGGTCAATGACCTGAGAGCGTGTGTTTAGGGAAGGGGCTTTCGAGCCCCTTTTTCACGTCTGCACATTGTCAGAAAGAAGCTGATTTCATGACGGTTTTGTTTCAATCGACTCTTTAGCTATGCGATGCTGGCGCCCAGCCCGTTAGCCAACTACAGCTTAAGTACAGAACGTAGAGCGTCGCGCGGCACCGTCAACTTGCCCCTTTTGGGCGCTATTCACCACAGGGGACCCAGCATGCTGACCCTGCTCAATTTGCTATCCGCCGTGACCTTACTGATTTGGGGCACGCACATCGTCCGAACCGGCATCCTGCGGGTCTACGGCTCGAACTTGCGCCACGTGATTGGCCAGAACATGTCCAGGCGCCCGCTGGCCTTTGTCGCCGGGATTCTGGTAACCGCCATGGTCCAGAGCAGTAACGCCACGGCCATGCTGGTCACCTCCTTCGTTGGTCAGGGCTTGATGGCGCTGACGCCTGCGCTGGCGACCATGCTGGGCGCCGACGTCGGTACCGCGTTGATGGCACGGGTACTGACCCTCGACCTGTCCTGGCTCTCGCCGCTGTTGATCTTTCTTGGGGTGATTTTCTTCCTGTCACGCAAACAGACCCGCGCTGGCCAACTGGGTCGTGTCGGCATCGGTCTGGGGCTGATCATTCTAGCCCTGCAACTGATTGTCGAAGCCGCCGCGCCGATTACTCACGCCCACGGCGTGAAAGTCATTTTCGCCTCGCTGACCGGCGATATCCTGCTCGACGCCTTGGTCGGTGCGCTGTTCGCAATGACTTCCTACTCGAGCCTCGCTGCGGTCCTGCTGACCGCAACCCTCACCGGTGCCGGCGTGATCAGCCTGCCGGTGGCCATCGGCCTGGTGATTGGCGCCAACATCGGCAGTGGTGTGCTGGCGTTCCTCAGTACCAGCATGCAAAACGCCGCCGGCCGCCAAGTGGCTCTGGGCAGCCTGCTGTACAAACTGATCGGCCTGTTGCTGATCATCCCGGTGCTCCATCCGCTGGTGCGCTGGATGGACAGACTCGATTACAGCCCGCAAGGGCTGGTGATCGGCTTTCATCTGGTCTACAACACCGTTCGTTGCCTCCTGCTGTTGCCCAGCGTCGGGCCGATGGCACGGATCTGTGCCTGGTTGCTACCCGAGCGCCCGGAAACCAGCGGGCTGGCTCGTCCCCGCCACCTGGACACGACCGCCTTGGTCACACCAAGCCTGGCGTTGGCCAATGCGGCGCGGGAAACCCTGCGTATTGGTGACCTGATCGACAACATGCTTGAAGCGATGCTCGATGTGCTGCGCGGCAAACAAACCGCCGTCACCCTGGAGATGCGCCGTTTGAGTGACGACGTTGAGGTGCTTTACAGCGCGATCAAGCTGTATCTGGCGCAGATGCCCCGCGAAGACCTCAGCGAGCAGGACAGCCGCCGCTGGGCCGAGATCATCGAGTTGGCGATCAACCTGAAGCTCGCCGGGGATTTGATCGAGCGCATGCTGCGCAAGGTTCAGCAGCAGAAGACCTCACAACGCCGCTCCTTTTCCGACGTGGGTCTGGAAGAGCTGGCGGACTTGCACAGCCAACTGATCGCCAACTTGCGCCTGGGCCTGTCGGTGTTTCTCAGCGCGGACCCGGAAAGCGCTCGACAATTGCTGCGTGAGAAACGTCGCTTTCGCGCTCAGGAACGGCGCCTGGCCCATGCTCACGTCAGCCGCCTGCAACGCAAGATAGTGCAAAGTATCGAGACCAGTTCGCTGCATCTGGAGTTGATCGCCGATATGAAGCGCCTCAATTCGTTATTCTGCAGCAGCGCCTATGCGGTACTGGAAACCGCCGACACTGAAGCGCTTGTGGTGGACGATACCGCTGACATCACGCATTCGCCTTGAACGTCTGGTTTTGGTAGGAGTCAGTTAAAACTGACGAAGGCGACTGAACGCGTGACCGCTTCGCGGATCGTTCGTAGCCTTCGGCAGCTCCTACCCGCCTGGAAGCTCGTTATGCGTAACCTGTTGTTCGCTTTTCTATTGTTCGGTTCAGCCCATTCCTTTGCCCTGGATCGCTTCCAGGTCGAGGGCTATAGGCTGCCCAACGGTCTGCAATTGCTGCTCAAACCCGGCAGCGAGCGCGATTATGTGGCGATTCGTCTGGTAGTCGGCGTTGGCCTGGATGATTTCAGCTGCGCCGACAAGGAGCTGCCGCACCTGCTCGAACACTTGCTGTTCAGCGGTATCGACGCCAGCGGTGAAGGAGGGCTGGAGGAACGCATGCAGGCGCTGGGCGGCGAGTGGAATGCCTACACCAGTAACGCCGATACCACTTTCGTCATCGAAGCCCCAGCGAAGAACCAACGCAAAGTCCTCGATCTGTTACTGGCGCTGCTGACCCGCACCAAGATTGACGACACAGCCATCGCTGCTGCCAAACAAGTCGTCGAGCGTGAAGACGGCGGTCATTATTCACACCTGCAGCGCTGGATGGACCGTCAAGACCTGGGTCATAAGGCCAGCAATCAGTTGGCGGTGGAACTTGGTCTCAAATGCCCAGAGCGGGCCGAGGTCGACCACCTGACCCGCGAACAACTGGAGAAGGTGCGCAAAACCTGGTACGCGCCGAACAATATGACGCTGATTGTCGTCGGCGAGCTTGACCGTCTGTTGCCGGCGTATCTGGAGCGCACTTATGGTCAGCTCGACCCGGTGGCCGACCCCAGCGAGCATTTGCCACTGCCTGAAATCCAGGCCAAAGCCGCTCCCGTGCGCAATCTGATCCAGGGCTGGGTCGGGGGTGGCGCGAAGCTGCACTGGCTGTTTCCCGAGCCAGTACTGGACAACCAAAACGATGAAACCTTCGACTTGCTCAAGGACTACCTGGACTGGGCGCTGTATTGCCAACTGCGGCTGGACCATGGACTGTCCTACGGTCCCTGGAGCGAACGGGAAGTATTCGGTGGCGTCGGTTTTCTCAGCCTGAGCGCCGACCTGGAGCGCGATGACCTGCCGCAGGCCGAGCAAGTACTCAATGACATGAAGGCCCGACTGCTCAAGGACGGACTCGATCCTGCCACCTTCGCCCGCCTGCAGCAGGTCGCCGTCGCCCGTCAGGCCTGGGCCGTACAAGGTAATAGCGCCCTGGCCGACTACTACTGGAACGCCCTCGGCGATTACGAGAATGGACGTTTTGCCGACCCGGCCAAACGCCTTCAAGCAGTGAGTCTGGAGCAAGCCAACCAGGCCATGCGCCAGTTGCTCAACCAGCCCGGCTATCTGCGCATCGAGAAGCCCTTGCTCAGTTATGACGTGTTGAGCTGGCTGGTTGCAGGTGTATTCGGTCTGATCATGATTTCGCTGCTCGGCTGGCGGCTTTATCGAAAACAGATCCGCTCGTAACGCGCATTTGACGGAGCTAAGACGTTATTCTGTCGGGGATTTTTCCCTTGAGACTGCGAACCGTCGAATGCCTAACTGGACTCTTTACCTACAGCGCATCCTGGAACTGATGAAGCGCTATCCAGGGGTGATTGCGCTCGGCGGTTTTATCTCCGGGGTCGGCAGTTTCATTCTGGTGGACCGCCAGCAAAGTCTGGCGACCTGGATCGCGACCATCATGCTGGTGAGTTGGGTCTGGCTGATGCTGGAAAACAGCCTCACCCAACTGTTCACCAAGGTCTTCAAACGCGAGATTCCGCAGCCCTTGCTGCGTTATGCGACGCAGATGATCCATCAGGAAAGTCTGTTCTTCGTCCTGCCATTCTTCTTTATCACCACCACCTGGAACAGCGGACAACTGGTTTTCACCGGCCTGCTCGGCGCTGCGGCACTGATTTCGATTATCGATCCGCTGTACTACAAATGGCTGGCGCCACGACGCTGGCTGTTTCTGGCACTGCACACCCTGACGTTGTTTGCCGCGCTGCTGACGGCGCTGCCGATCATCCTGCACCTGACCACCGCGCAAAGCTTCAAGCTGGCGCTGGGCATCGCCATGCTGTTGTCTTTCCCGAGCCTGGCGTCGAGTTTTCCAATCCGCAACTGGCGCGGCGGGCTGATGTTACTGGGGATCACATTGGCTATCGGCGGCGCTGGTTGGCTACTGCGCTCCTGGGTACCACCAGCGACCCTGTGGATGACCGAGGTGGCGATCAGCACTGAACTCCAGGACAGAACCCCTGGTGACGCCCTGGACGAAGTCAGCGCCAGCCAAGTGCGCAGCAGCGGTCTGTACGCCTACACCGCGATCAACGCGCCACGGGGGCTGGACGAGCGGATTTACCACGTCTGGCAGTTTGAGGGTAAAGAGGTCGACCGCATCGCCCTGGATATCCACGGCGGGCGCAAGGAAGGCTACCGGGCCTGGACCCACAAACAAAACTTTCCGGACAATCCGGTCGGCCACTGGCAGGTTCGCGTGCTGACCGAAGACGGCCAGTTGATCGGCGTATTGCGCTTTGAAGTGACAGACAAAGGTTGAGACATCAAGACGCCGAGCGAGGCAAAGTAGCCGTGATCGTGCTATTACGTAGCACTGTGTAATTGCCGAACAAGCACGGAGTTTATGACTAGCAGCACGATGGCCGGCAGCGCCCAACTGGATACGTCCGACACCCCTGCGCGGCTGCGGGTCACGGGTGACTGGACGCTTGTCCACTACGCCGATCTCAAGCGACTGACCGAAAAACTTCACGGCCAATACGACGACACTACCCACATCGACCTCAATAGCCTCGGCGCGCTCGACACCGCCGGGGCGTCTCTGCTGGTAGAACTGCTGGGGGCCGAGCGGCTCGGCAAGTCCACCGAACATCCCGATTGCAGCCTGTCCACCGCCGACCGCGCACTGCTGCAAACCGTCTACTGCTCGCTAACTGACTTCTGTGTGCCGGTCAAAGAACCTGAGGTGAGCGTCGGCATTCAACTGCTGACCCGAATCGGCCGCGCCGTCGACGCGGTCTGGCAGGACACCCTGCAACTGCTGGGTTTTATCGGTCTGATCCTCGAAACCCTGGCGCGCGGGCTGTTTCGGCCTTCGCGCTGGCGTGTCACACCAATGGTTGCGCACATCGAACAGACAGGCCTGGATGCGGCGCCCATCGTTGCCTTGCTGACCTTTCTGGTGGGCGCGGTGGTGGCCTTTCTCGGCGCCACTGTGCTGGCCAGTTTTGGTGCGAGCGTCTTTACCGTGGACCTGGTCGCGTTTTCCTTCCTGCGGGAGTTCGGCGTATTGCTCACCGCAATCCTGATGGCCGGGCGAACCGCCAGTGCGTTCACCGCGCAAATCGGCTCGATGAAGGCCAACGAAGAAATCGACGCGATTCGTACACTCGGCCTCGATCCGGTCGAGCTGCTGGTACTGCCGCGGGTTCTAGCGCTGCTGGTAGCGCTGCCGATGCTAACTTTTCTGGCGATGCTCTCGGGCATTGTCGGCGGCGGGGTGGTCTGTGCGCTGTCGCTGGGTATTTCGCCGGCGATGTTTCTCTCGCTGCTGCAATCGGATATCGGGGTTCAGCACTTCCTGGTGGGGATGGTGAAAGCACCGATCTTCGCTTTCCTGATCGCGGCGATCGGCTGCCTGGAAGGTTTCAAGGTCAGCGGCAGTGCCGAATCAGTAGGTGCTCACACCACCTCCAGCGTGGTGCAGTCGATCTTTGTGGTGATCGTTCTCGACGCCGTGGCCGCGTTGTTCTTTATGGAGATGGGCTGGTGAGTCGTTTACCCCGTGCGCCCGCCGAGGCGGTGATCGAAGTCCGTGGGCTGTGCAATCGCTTCGGCAGCCAGAGCGTGCATGAAAATCTCGACCTGGATTTGTACAAAGGCGAGATTCTCGCCGTGGTCGGCGGCTCCGGTAGCGGCAAGTCAGTGCTGTTGCGCAGCATCATTGGCCTACGTCGGCCCAGCGAAGGCTCAGTACGGGTATTTGGTCAGGATTTACCGAACCTCTCGGCACACAATCGATCAATGGTGGAGCGGCGCTTCGGTGTGCTGTTCCAGAAGGGCGCGTTATTTTCCTCGCTGACGGTGACCGAGAACGTTGCGCTGCCGCTGATCGAACACGCGGGTTTGAGCCGTCCCGACGCCGAACACCTGGCTGCGGTGAAGCTCGCGCTGGCCGGGCTGCCACTGTCGGCCGCGGACAAGTACCCGTCCTCGCTGTCCGGTGGCATGATCAAGCGCGCGGCACTGGCCCGGGCGTTGGCGCTGGACCCGGACATCCTGTTTCTCGATGAACCGACCGCCGGCCTCGACCCGATTGGCGCCGCCGCGTTCGATCAGTTGATCCTGACCCTGCGCGATGCGTTGGGCCTGAGCGTGTTTCTGGTCACCCATGACCTCGACACGCTGTACACCATCACCGACCGGGTCGCGGTACTGGCGCAAAAAAAAGTGCTGGTGGCGGACGCCATCGACAAGGTCGCCGAGACCGACGACGCCTGGATTCACGAATACTTCCATGGCCCTCGTGGCCGCGCGGCGTTCCAAGCCGCTACACAGCTCAACGAGGTATGACATGGAAACCCGAGCCCATCATGTATTGATCGGCCTGTTCACCGTGATTGTGGTGGTCGGCGCCTTGCTGTTCGGTCTGTGGCTGGCCAAGTCCAGTGTCGAGACCGAGTTCAAGGATTACGAGATCGTCTTCAATGAGGCGGTCAGCGGCTTGTCCAAGGGCAGCCCGGTGCAGTACAGCGGAATCAAGGTCGGTGACGTGGTCACGCTACGCCTGGACCCGAAAGACCCGCGCCGGGTGCTGGCGCGAATCCGTCTGAGCGGCGAAACCCCGATCAAGGAAGACACCCAGGCCAAACTGGCCCTGACCGGGATCACCGGCACCTCGATCATCCAGCTCAGCGGTGGTACGCCGCAAAGCCCGGAGCTCAAAGGGCACGACGGCAATCTGCCGGAGATCATCGCCTCGCCATCGCCAATCGCCCGGCTGTTGACCAATAGCGATGACCTGATGAGCAGCGTCAACCTGCTACTTAACAACGCCAACCAAATGTTGTCGCCGGATAACGTTGCGCGCATCAGCAACACGCTCGAGCATCTGGAGCAAACCACCGGAGCCATCGCCGATCAGCGTGGCGACATCCGCCAGACCATGCAGCAGCTGGTTACTGTAGGAAAACAGGCCAGTGCCACCCTGGAGCAAACCACCGCGCTGATGCGCAATGCCAACGGTTTGCTCAACGATCAGGGCAAGCAGATGTTCGGCAGTGCCCAGCAGGCCATGCAGTCTCTGGAGCAAAGCAGCGCGACCCTCAACAAACTGCTGACGGACAATCAGGACTCGCTCAACAACGGTATGCAGGGATTGAACGGGCTGGCCCCGGCCGTGCGTGAACTGCGCGAGACCCTGAATTCGCTACGAGCCATCTCTAACCGTCTGGAAGCCAACCCGAGCGGTTACCTGCTGGGCAGCGACAAGAACAAGGAGTTCACGCCATGAAGCTTGCCTACCGTGTCGTCGGCCACCTCGCACTGATCAGCAGCGTCGCGCTGACCAGTGCCTGCTCGATCCTGCCCAAGTCGGAACCGGCCGATGTCTATCGGCTACCCACAGCGCAGAGCAGCGCGCCGGCGCCTCGCGGCACTGCGCTGCCATGGTCATTGCGCCTGGCCAAGCCACAAGCCAGCGAAGCCTTGAACAGCCCGAAAATCGCCGTCATACCGCAAGGCGATCTGATCAGCAGCTACAAGGCTTCGCGCTGGAGCGACCCCGCGCCAGTCCTGATTCGCAATCGTCTGCTCGACGCCTTCCTGCGTGACGGTCGGGTGCAACTGCTCAGTACCGACGACAGTAATCTGCAGGCTGATTTCGAGTTAGGAGGGGAGTTGCAGGCGTTCCAGACTGAGTATCAGGGCAGCACCGCGGAAGCGGTGATTCGCCTGGATGCACGTCTGGTGCGTGGCAATGATCAACGGATCATCGCCAGCCGCCGCTTTGAAGTGCGTCAACCGCTGAGCGATCCGAAAGTCCCGGCGGTAGTCGCAGGTTTCGGTCAGGCCAGCGACACGCTGACGGGGCAGGTGATTGGTTGGGCGGTAGAGCAGGGGCAGAGACATGCCCCGGTTATCAAGATCGACGCAAGCCCCTTGTAGCAGCTGGCGAAGCCTGCGTCCGGCTGCGGAGCAGTCGTAAAATCATTCACCGCGATCCGTCAGGCAAATATGACAGATCGGATTACGACCGCTTCGCAGCCGAACGCAGCCTTCGGCAGTTGCTACAGGACCGGCGCGTTTTCGCTTTCCGGCTCAACCAAAGAACCAATAACAAACCCCAATCGCCGCTACCACGCCGGCAAACTCGGCCAGCAGCGCGCAACCCACCGCATGGCGAGCGCGTTGAATGCTGACGGCGCCGAAGTACACCGCCAGCACATAGAAGGTGGTTTCGGTACTGCCCTGAATGACTGCCGCCGCCAGTGCCGGGAAGCTGTCCACGCCCTGAGTCTTCATGGTTTCGATCAGCATTGCCCGCGCGGCGCTGCCGGAGAAGGGTTTGACCATCGCCGTCGGCAAGGCGTCGACGAAACGGGTGTCCCATCCGGCCCATGCCACCAGATGACGAATCCCGTCCAGACCAAAATCCAGCGCCCCGGACGCCCGCAATACGCCTACCGCACAGAGCATCGCCACCAGATACGGCAACAGGTTCTTGGCGACATCGAAACCTTCTTTGGCGCCTTCGACGAACGCTTCGTACACCTTGACTTTGCGTAAGGCGCCAATCACCAGAAACAGCATGATCAGTCCGAACAGCGTCAGGTTACCGAGAATCGACGAGAGGCTGGCCAGCGCTGTGGCGGAAAGTGTCGCCAGCAACGCGATGAAGCCGCCCAACGCCAACGCGCCCGGAATCAGATAAGCCAGCACCACCGGATCCCACAGCCGCAGACGCTGCATGACTGCCACCGACAGCAGACCCGTCAGAGTCGAGGCGCTGGTGGCCAGCAAGATCGGCAGGAACACCATCGTCGGGTCGGGAGCACCCTGCTGCGCGCGATACATGAAGATCGTGACTGGCAGCAAGGTCAGCGATGAAGCGTTGAGCACCAGAAACAGAATCTGTGCGTTGCTCGCCGTGGTCGTGCTGGGGTTGAGCTCCTGCAACGCGCGCATGGCCTTCAAGCCGATCGGCGTGGCCGCGTTGTCCAGGCCCAGGCCATTGGCGGCCAAGTTCAGGGTGATCAAACCAATGGCCGGGTGACCGGCGGGGACTTCCGGCATCAGGCGCAGAAACAGTGGCCCTAGCGCCTTGGCCAGCCAGTCGACGATCCCGGCCTTTTCAGCGATCCGCAGAAAGCCCAGCCAGAGGGTCAGGGTGCCGAACAGCAGGACCATCACGTCCACCGACAACTTGGCCATGGCAAAGATACTTTCCACCATCGCCGCGAAGATCCCGGCATTGCCGCCAATCAGCCACTGCGCCAGTGCCGAAACGGCAGCCACGATGAAGAAGCCAAGCCATAGGCCATTGAGCATCAGTTAAATCCCCCAGAAGATGCGATGAATGATAGCGGTCAGTTGCCAGAAACAACAAACCCCGGTTTCCCGGGGTTTGTTGTAGGCGGTCTGAAGGACCTTAGTTGTTAGACGTCTCGCCGGCTGGCAGCGGCTCTTTGCTGCGCCAGTGCGGGAGGGAGTTCCAGTAGCGCTCGCCCTTGGCGTCGTCGTACATGCCTTCCCAGCGGGAGATGACCAACACGGCGAGGGCGTTGCCAATCACGTTCAGCGCGGTACGGGCCATGTCCATGATGCGGTCGACACCGGCGATGAACGCCAGGCCTTCCAACGGAATACCCACACTGCCCAGCGTCGCCAGCAGCACCACGAAGGAAACGCCCGGCACACCGGCGATACCTTTGGAGGTAACCATCAGAGTCAGCACCAGCAGCAATTGCTGGCCGATGGACAGATCGATGCCATACAGCTGCGCGATGAAGATCGCCGCGATACTTTGATACAGGGTCGAGCCGTCAAGATTGAAGGAATAACCGGTCGGCACTACGAAGCTGCAAATGGCTTTTGGCGCGCCGTAGGCTTCCATCTTCTCGATCACTCGCGGCAACACGGTTTCCGAGCTGGCGGTGGAGTAGGCGAGTACTAGCTCATCCTTGAAGATGCGCATCAGCTTGATCACCGAGAAACCAAACAGGCGAGCAATCAGGCCCAGCACCACGAAGGCGAAGAACGCTATCGCCACGTAAACCAGGATCACCAGTTTGGCCAGCGGCACCAAGGAAGCGAAGCCGAAGTTGGCAACCGTCACCGCGATCAGTGCGAATACGCCGATCGGGGCGTAATTCATGATCATGTGAGTGACTTTGAACATGCTTTCCGACACGCCCTGGAACATCTTCACCAGCGGCTCGCGCAGATCGGACTGCAGGCTCGACAAGCCAAGGCCGAACAACACCGAGAAGAAAATGATCGGCAGCATCTCGCCACGCGCCATGGCAGCAAAGATGTTCGACGGAATCAGGTTGAGGATGGTTTCGATGAACGCATGTTCATGCTGAACCTCGGCAGCCGTCGCCTGGTACTTGGAAATATCCACAGTGCCCAGGGTGCTCATGTCGATGCCAGTGCCTGGGTGGAACAGGTTGGCCAACAACAAGCCGACCACGATGGCGATGGTGGTGACGACTTCGAAGTAAAGGATGGTCTTGAGACCAATGCGCCCGAGCTTCTTGGCATCACCAACGCCGGCGATACCCACAATCAGCGACGAGATCACGATCGGGATCACGATCATTTTGATCAGGCGGATAAAGATATCGCCTGCCGGTTGCAGGATGTTGCTGATCCACCAGGCTTTTTCGGCACTGAAATGGTTGAGCAGTGCCCCAATTGCAATCCCCAGTACCAGACCGATGAGGATCTGCCAGGCGAGGCTAAGCTTTGCCTTCTTCATATCATTACCCTTTCTTATAAGTGGACTCGGGAAGATGCGCAAACTGGAACACTCAAGAGCGAAAAAGTCTGTGCACCTGCCCCCGTATAAGGTCACCGCGAGCGAGCATTTACGGCTCTCTACAGGCGAAAAAAGGCGCAACTATTCCGATGCAAGAGGGGCGCGTCTAATGCCGTAAACGCCTACCCTATGCCGAATCGGCATGAGATTAATTAAACAAATCCATTGTCCCAGCCGGTTCGAATACGACATATCGGCAGGCATAAGTGCCGTGAACCGGCCATCACAGGCGAAATTCGGGACATATCGGCGGCATGAATAACGACGAAAATGAGGGGAATAACCTACAGCGGGGAGTGAAAACAGAACCTGAATCAGAGCCAGGTTTCTCGATATACGGTCGTGATGCAGCACCGCGAAACGGTTGAGAAGAACAGCGAGAGGATTTTTCACAGGAGAAGAGCGTGAGGATCCAGCGGATCGCTCTAGGACAAGCCTTTGCGTGTTCGAGCACGCCGCAAGCACGCCAAGTCCTCAACGACTGCGAGCTTGCGTCGCAACTTTTTCCTGACCCGGCCCTTACGGAGGTACCCCTTGTACCCCTAGGTCACTCCGATCTCACATCAATCAGAACGTCCCGACCCCTTGGTCATGCGCCTGCCGTCATCGGGTGGCGCAAAAAGAAAGAAGCAAATTGTTCGGACTTCTTTCTAGAGTAGAACTCAGTGTCTTTGTCTTTCACGAAACACTCATGTTCAGCCTCGGCCGCGGCGGCCAAAGAAGAAGGAAGCAATAAACATCACCAGGAACACGATAAAGAGAATCTTGGCGATACCCGTGGCGGTGCCCGCAATACCACCGAAGCCCAACACTGCAGCCACAATGGCAATGATCAAGAATGTGATTGCCCAGCTCAACATGGTGATTCTCCTTACGTGTCTGTGGAGGTGTCGCGTGTATTGCGATTCCCGGCGCAGCTACCCCACGCCAAGTCTCATGCCTAAAACACCCAGCGTTCCTGAGGAGCGGACTCAGCCACAGGCTGTGCCTGGTCAACATCCATCAGGTACACCGGGACGGAGTCAGCAAACTGACTGCTGACCGCACTGAAATGGGTTTGGGTTGTGTGATGACTCGGCAAACGCAGCGCCACTTCCTGCTGGCTCTGATCCCAACGCTGGAACTGCTGACCACCAATGAGCGTGACAAGCAGCGCCAGACTCGCAACCAACCCTTGCTGCAGATGCAGAGGCGAAATGTGCAACTGGGCGAAACGTTGGCGATTCATCCTGAAGCTCCTCCCACACGGGTGGTCATTCGGAAGAAGGCGCTTCTGTTATTGCGCCTTTGGCTATTCAGACTATTGCAGCCTGCATGCCAGCTTTTATCTTATAAAAAATACAATTAAATCATGTAGTTATTACTTTTAAGGGAACGCCGCCGAACGCAACTTGCACGATTGCACTTTAGGCATCGTGCGTTATGCACGATCAATAGGCCGGAAATTGAAAGTTCCAGGAGTCAGCGCAGATCAGTAGATGTCAGAAAGAAGGGGGGCAAGGAGCGCGAAGCAATCAGTTTTTTATAAAAAATCATTATTAATCAGCTATTTAGCAACATTCTCAATAGATAGCTAACCTGCATTCGGTGGAATCAATCAGAATCGACCATGCAACTTGCCCGATTTTTCCGGGACTAAATAAGATCACTCACTAAAGGAGCGTGGGAAATGGAATCAGCCACGGAACATCAAGGCCGTATTCTTCTGGTGGATGATGAGTCCGCCATCCTCCGCACCTTCCGTTACTGTCTGGAAGACGAAGGCTATACCGTAGCCACCGCCAACAGCGCGGCCCAAGCCGATGCCTTATTACAGCGTCAGGTGTTTGACTTGTGTTTCCTCGACCTTCGGTTGGGCGAAGACAACGGCCTCGACGTACTGGCACAAATGCGTATCCAGGCTCCCTGGATGCGTGTGGTGATTGTCACCGCTCACTCGGCCGTGGATACCGCGGTCGATGCGATCCAGGCCGGTGCTGCGGATTATCTGGTCAAGCCTTGCAGCCCGGACCAACTGCGCCTCGCTACCGCCAAGCAACTGGAAGTGTGCCAACTCTCGGCACGCCTGGAAGCGCTCGAAGGGGAGATGCGCAAACCCAAGGACGGGCTGGACTCTCACAGCCCGGCGATGAAAGTGGTGCTGGAAACTGCGCGCCAGGTTGCCGGTACCGATGCCAATATTCTGATTCTCGGGGAATCCGGCACCGGTAAAGGCGAACTGTCCCAAGCTATTCACGGCTGGAGCAAACGCGCGAAAAAGTCCTGCGTCACCATCAACTGCCCGTCGTTGAGCGCCGAACTGATAGAAAGCGAGATGTTCGGCCACAGCCGTGGGGCCTTTACCGGTGCCAGCGAAAGCACCCTCGGACGGGTCAACCAGGCCGATGGCGGGACCCTGTTCCTCGATGAAATTGGCGACTTCCCGCTGACCCTGCAACCCAAATTGTTGCGCTTCATTCAGGACAAGGAATACGAACGCGTCGGCGACCCGGTGACCCGTCGCGCTGACGTCCGCATCCTCGCCGCTACCAACCTCAACCTCGAAGACATGGTCCGCGACGGACGTTTTCGTGAGGACTTGCTGTACCGGCTGAATGTCATCACCTTGCACCTGCCACCGCTGCGTGAGCGCAGTGAAGACATTTTGACCCTGGCTGATCGCTTCCTGGCGCGCTTCGTCAAGGAGTACGCACGACCAGCTCGCGGCTTCAGCGATGAAGCGCGCGAGGCGCTGCTCAACTACCGCTGGCCAGGCAACATCCGCGAACTGCGCAACGTGGTCGAACGCGCGAGCATCATTTGCCCTCAGGAAAGGGTAGAAATCAGCCATCTAGGCATGGCCGATCAACCGACCAACAACGCTCCGCGGATCGGTGCAGCGTTGAGCCTGGATGAGTTGGAAAGGGCCCATATCGGCGCAGTGCTGGCCACTAGCGACACCCTTGATCAAGCCGCCAAAACTCTCGGCATTGATGCCTCGACGCTTTACCGAAAACGCAAACAGTACAACTTATGAGCGGCGCCCAATGAAGCTCGCGATGAAACTGCGTACTCGACTGTTTCTGAGTATCTCGGCGCTGATCACCGTTGCCTTGCTCGGGCTTTTGCTCGGGCTCATGGGCATCATGCAGATGGCCAGTACCCAGGAGTCGCTGATCCGCAACGACTTCATCACCCTCGATCTGGGACTCAAACTGCGACAGACCCTGGACAACCAGTTGATCATCATGCTCAACGAAAAACCTGACCTGGCGGCGTTGGAGGCATCCAGGCAACATTACTTCGAGCTGCTCGATCAAGGCATCCAGCACGAGCAAAGCACCGATGACCAGCACACCGGCTTCAGCCAGGCCCGAGCTGACTACCTGAATTTTCTCGAAGCATTCGGCCACTCTCGGGATCACTCGGGCAGCCTGACCGGAAACCAGGACCTGACCGAAAAATTCAATGTGCTGCGCAACGGCCTGATCACCGAACACAAGCTGACACTGGATAGCATCAATGAAACCCAGTACCAGGCTCGCGAGCGCGCACTGTTGATCTCCGGGCTGCTCGGGCTGGTGGGGTTGGCGGTATTGATCATCGGCTTCATTACCGCCCATGGCATTGCCCGTCGCTTCGGCGCCCCCATTGAGGCTTTGGCCAAGGCTGCGGACAATATAGGTCAGGGGAATTTCGAGGTGACGCTGCCCCTCTCGTCGGCGGCGGAAATGAACCTGCTGACCCGCCGTTTCGGGATCATGGCCGAAGCCCTGCGCCAGCATCAGGCCACCAACGTCGATGAGTTACTCGCCGGCCAGCAACGCTTGCAAGCAGTGCTCGACAGCATCGATGACGGCTTGCTGATGATCGACCGCCAAGGCCGCCTGGAGCATCTAAACCCAGTGGCACAACGCCAATTGGGCTGGGACGAGGAACGTCTGGGACAAGGACTGGGCACCGCCCTTGAACGCGCGGAACTCGATGAGGATCTGCAACTGGTCCTGCGTGGTGGCAGTCTGGAACGGGCGCCGGAGGATCTGAGTATCGAGGTTGATGGCGAATCGCGGCTGCTGACCTACAGCCTGACACCCGTCAGTCATACTCAGGGGCACATACTCGGCGCGGTCATGGTGTTGCACGATGTCACCGAACAGCGGGCCTTCGAGCGGGTCCGCAGTGAGTTCGTGTTACGTGCCTCTCATGAGCTGCGTACACCGGTCACCGGTATTCAAATGGCCTTTGGTTTGCTTCAGGAACGCGTGCACTTTGCTGACGACTCTCGCGAAGCCGACCTGCTAAACACCGTCAACGAAGAAATGCAGCGTTTGATGCAGCTGATCAACGACCTGCTGAACTTCTCGCGCTATCAGAACGGATTGCAAAAACTCACCCTTGCGCCCTGCACCATCGATGAACTGCTTGAACACGCTCAAGCTCGCTTTGCCGAACAAGCCCACGAGCAGGGCATCGAGTTGCTGGTGGAGGCTCAATCGCCGCTGCCCAGGCTACAAGCCGACCAGGCGCAACTGGAACGGGTGCTGGATAACCTGATTGGCAATGCGCTACGCCATACCGCGCGGGACGGCCAGATCCGTTTACACGCACGTCGACATGGTGAGCGAGTGATTATCAGCGTCGAGGACAGTGGCGAAGGCATCGCTTACGGCCAGCAGGGGCGGATTTTCGAGCCCTTCGTTCAGGTCGGTCGCAAGAAGGGCGGCGCTGGCCTTGGCCTGGCATTGTGCAAGGAAATCGTGCAATTGCATGGCGGGCGGATGGGCGTCTACTCACGCCCAGGGCAGGGCACGCAGTTCTACATGGCGCTTCCGTTGTAGGCTCGCGGCGCGCAATCAAGCTTCATCATCCAGGCGCCGCGCAGCCAACCGGCGACCACGGGTGATCAACTCAATGAACTGCACAGCACTCAGGGCATGAGCAAACAACCAACCCTGCCCGTAATTCACACCCTCACTACTCAGCAGCGAGACCTGGGCTTCATATTCGATCCCTTCGGCAATCACCTTGAGTTGCAAGGCGTGCGCCATACGAATGATATGTGGCGCCACTCCACTGCTGGCGGCATCGTGCCCCAAGGCATCGATAAAGGCTTTATCGATTTTCAAGCAGTCCACGGGCAGGGTTTGCAGATAGGCAAGGCTGCAATAACCGGTGCCGAAATCATCGATCAGCACTTGATGCCCGGCGTCGCGCAAAGCCTGCAGATTGTCCCGGGCGACGACCACGTCGATCAGACCTCGCTCGGTAACCTCAAAGGCAATCTGCCGCGCTGAGACCCGATGCAACGCCAACAACCGTGCCATAACCCGTCCGATACGCGGCACCATCACATCGCAGGCCGCCAGGTTGACCGAGATATAGAGCTGCGGATTGGCGCGTAATAGCTGGCCTAACTGCTCAAGCAAACGCTGCAGCACGAAATCGGTGATTTGACGGATTTGCCCGGTATTTTCCGCCATGGGAATAAACAGATCCGGGCTGGTCAACGTCCCGTCTGGCCGACGCCAACGCAGCAGTGCTTCGGCGCCGACACATTGACGATTGTTGAGATCGAAAATCGGTTGGTACAAAACCTGTAACTCGTTACGACGCAAAGCGCCCTGCAACTCGCCACCCAACGACTGACGCTGGCGAGCCAACTGCAAGACCAGCCAGCCGATAAAAATCGCCAATAGAAGACTTATCGGTAACAACCAGCGCCAGGCCGTCGTCATTTCCACCTGCAAACTTGTGCGCGGGGTTATGAGTACAAGCTGGTACTCCGGATTGTTGGTTGGCATTCGGTAAATCAGCTGATCTTGCGTCACCTGAAGGGCATCACGGCTCATTGGAGGCCAAGGCTCGATCGGTGGCCAGGGTTGAGCCGCGCCCAGTACCGGGATCGCCCTCGTGCCATGGTCGAGCACCACCAGTAAGCTGCTACCCGGCAGCAGGTCAACCATATCGGTCAAATGGCCACGAGAGGTCGCGACACGAAAGTTGCCCCGTCCGAGCATCAATGCCGCTCGGTTTTCATTAGGTTCTGTCGAGGTATTCAACCAGTAACTGTAGGTCGGCCCCTTGATGTCTGGAGGCCCTACGGAAGAAAGGGTGTCATGGTGTGGCCGGTTTGAGCAGGCCTGAAGGGCGTCGATATAAGCTGCTTCATAAACGAAGCGGTAACTGAAGCTGACCTGCTGCAAGGTCGCGACCATCTCGACATTACAGCCACGCACTGGCTGGGCTTCCAGCTCATCGAGGCCTTCGCGCAATTGGCCGAAGAGTTGTTCGAGACGCTCGAGAAAGCGCTCACCCTGAGCATTCATCTGCTCGCTTTCGCGTTGTTGCACCTGATGCAGCGCCACCCCCAGACTGCCCAGCAGTAACAGCGCAGCGCTGAGCACAGCCGCTATCATCGCCAAAAACCAAGGGCGATGGAACCAACTATGAAGCGTCTCGCCAGCGGCCGGCATCATTGAATATCCAAAGGATTACCAATGAGTTATAGCAACTGATTGAGAAATAACCCGGACCGTCGGGCGGCGTCATTATTTTGTCTGATTCAAGACCTGCAGAATGGCTGCACTTTCCGCGTCCGGCGTACCGTCGAAGCGTGACGGTCGGTAGTGCATCTGGAACGCCGCCAGTACATGACGGGTCGAGACATCCAGCACACCGGTTTGCGGTGTGGCGTAGCCCAGACGAGCCAGCTCTACCTGAAACCAGGTGATGCTCGGTAGCTGAACCGCAAACAACGCTTGCTGGCGCGCCACGGCTTGAGCATCCGGCCAAATCACCAACCCTTCATCGGCCAGGCGCTTCCAGGGGAGCAGTGGGCCCGGATCGAGTTTACGCAACGGCGCGATGTCGCTATGCCCAATAATATTGCGCGGATTGATGTTGTTACGCTTGCTGATGTCTTTGAGCAGAACGATCAACGCCTCAATCTGACCCTCTGTGTACGGATACCACAGGCGACCGGTCGGCGTATCGAGGTAGCCCGGGTTGACGATTTCGATGCCAATGGAGCTGGAGTTCAACCAGGTCCGGCCTTGCCATTCACTTTCTCCGGCATGCCAGGCCCGCAGGTTTTCATCGACTAACTTATAGGTAGTCGGCGGATTATTATCGCCAATCAGGTAATGGCTGCTGACTTCGCCATGGGTCAACAAGGCCAGCGAGCGCTCCATCGAAGCGTTGGTGTAATGGATCACCACGAATTGAACACGGTTATCGTAATTGACCGAAGGATGACTGGTGTCGATTCGAGGTCCGCTGGCGCAGCCAGCCAACACAAGAAGCGACAGGACGAGGGATAGAAATTTCATGGCAGAGCGTTACACTGAGGACTGTAATGCAACAGTGTAACGTACTGCCTTCCAGATGATCGGCAAAAGCCCGACATTAAACAAAATGGAACAATTGGGATCAGCCCAATTCCACCCTGTTGCGCCCGGCATCTTTGGCACGGTAAAGCGCCTGATCGGCTCTTTTGAGCACCAGTTCGCTACGCTCACCGGGTTTGAATGCCGTCATGCCCATGGAGACGGTTATCGTTACTCGCTCGCCTTTGAAGTGGAATGGACAAGCTTCAATGGCCGACCGAAGCGTTTCGGCAAGTTTTGCACCCAGCAACAGTGAGGTATTGGGAACCAACAGGACAAATTCTTCGCCGCCAAATCGGGCGATGAAATCAGAGCCGCGCAGACGTTTACGCAAGACGCCGGCAATGATTTTCAGAACTTTGTCACCGGCCAGATGACCGTAGTTATCGTTGATACGCTTGAAGTGGTCTAGATCGAGCATTGCCAACAGAAGTGGGTTGCCATTCTGCTGCCATTGAGCGACCTCGTGATCCAGTCGTTCCCCCCAAGCAGCCCGATTCGGCAGACCGGTCAGCGGATCAATCAATGCCTTCTGTCGATGCTCCTCAAGATGTTCGCGATAGCCCTGAGCCTCCTGCTCCATACTCGCCACGCGCTCGGCCAGTCCTTGCAGACGCCCGGCAACTTCTTGCTCACGCTGATCGCGTTGCTTCTGGTGCTGATCCATCGTGCCGAGCAAACCTTCAAGATGGTTCTCCAGCACATGCTTGAGGCTGTCCAGGTCCGCCGCATCCTGAACGCTGTTCTGCAAGCCGTCGACCTGCTCACGGATCTGCGTATCCATTTCACGCGCAGCTGAACGGCTGTCCGCATGACCGTCGCTGGCCGCTTGCAGATTGCTTTGAAATGACTCGAGCCGCTCGTTGAGCTGCTTGAGGTAAACCTCAAACTCATGTTGCCCACTGTCGGTGATCGCCAGCATCAAAACGGCCAGGTCGTCGAGGATCGGTAGCAGTTCGTACCAGTTCAGACCGTGTTGCAGTCGATCACGCATAGCCTCGGCTTGTGGTCGGTGGCGCTCGGGCAGGGACAAGTCGTCGAGCAGACCAAGCAGCGTACCTTCAATATGCTTGGCCACCGAGCTGTAAGACGGCTCCGGTGAATCTGGCAGGGCGTAAAGGACATCCTGCTCAGGGTGCTCTGGATCAAAAGCCGCCAACGCCTGCGCCATAGCCAGCGGCAAAGGCAGGCTGTCGAGGAGGGAAGGTGTTTCGTGCCCGGTTTCAGAGGGCACAGGGGGTGTCAGCTCGTCAGGATTGATATCAACCTGAGCCGGAAATATTTCAGGGCTGGCCGTCAGGGCCACAGTAGCTACGGAGTCTACGAGCTCCTCAACCTCTGGCAATTCCTGAATCGGCACCGGTGCACTGTCCCGATACGATTCTGGCTCCAGCACTGGCGGCACAAAGGCTTGCACCTCGGTCTGTGGTTTTTTATCAGTCAGCTCTGGATTCGAAACTGGCTCGACCACTGAAACCACGGCCGGTAACGGCGCCTCCTTCAGTTTGGCCGCCACTGTTGGTGCAACAGAGACCGGCGGAGGAGACTCGCGGTCAGGTTCGATTAGCGTCTGGGCAACGGGTGTCCGAATCTGTTCATCAGACCTTTGGTCAGGCGGCGCTATCAAGAATGCACCGGTCTCGGGTATTTCTTCGGCAACATCCCGCCCACCGAACAACCGCTGCAGCAAACCTGGACGATTTGGCTCTGCCGGGTTCTCCAGCAGGCTCAATGCCTGACCTTGTAACCCACTCAATTCACCGAGCAGCAAGGGGATTTCACGGGCCTGGCCGACACGACTATCCAGTTGTTTGGCAAAACGCTTGAGCGGCCGACTCACTTCTCGAGGCAGCGGCAAGGCCTGCAACTGAGTGACCAGAGCAGTCAGCGCAGAACCGATTTGATCAACACGAGTTTCCCGGCGCTGCTCAGAGTCGAGCACAGCTTTTTCCAGACGCGGCAACAACGCCGCCAGGCCCGCATCCATATCGTCCGTGCGAACGACCTCACGCATTTCCTTCATGCACTGGTCAACGGCCCGGTCAGTACCCTCCGCCGCCAGCGTGCTGCGGACCAACCCTCGGCGAAGCAAATCGAAACGGGCATCCCAACGACGCTCGAGTGTCTCCTGCTGCTCAATGCTCTTGAGGTACTTTTCTTTCCAGCGCAGCGCTTCGTCGCTCATTCATGGGATCCGCGAGGGGCAGGACTCAACGCGGGCAATGCATCAGCCATGAGCGAACCCGGCAAACGAATCTCTACCGCGACTGGCAGGTGATCGGAAATGGGCTGGGCCAGGACTTGAACCCGCTCCAGGGTCAGGCTGGAGCTGAGCAGAATGTGGTCCAGGCAACGTTGTGGTCGCCAACTGGGAAACGTCGCTTCCAGTTGCGGCGCCAGCAAACCGAGGTCGCGCAATGGAGAGTTTTGCAGCAAGTCGCTGGCATGGGTGTTCATGTCGCCCATCAGCACCTGGTGTTTGTACCCACCAATCAACTCGCGAATATAGGCCAGTTGACGGGTTCGAGTACGTGCGCCCAGCGCCAGATGCATCATCACCACCACCAATGCCTCCGGCCCCTCACCGAAGCGCACCAGAATCGCTCCACGGCCCTTTGGGCCCGGCAATGGATGATCCTCGATAGCCCACGGACGCAAACGGCTGAGTACGCCATTGCTGTGCTGCCCCAGGCGACCGAGATTGCGATTGAGTTGTTGATACCAGTAGGGGAAGGCGCCGAGTTGGGCCAGGTGTTCGACTTGATTGACGTAGCCCGACCGCAGGCTACCGCCATCGGCTTCCTGCAAGGCGACCAGATCGAAGTCGCCCAGCAGATTGCCGATTTTTTGTAGATTTTCGGCACGCCCGGTGTGCGGCAACAGATGCTGCCAGCCACGGGTCAGGTAATGCCGATAGCGCTCGGTACTGATGCCAACCTGAATATTGAAACTGAGCAGACGCAGACGACTGTCTGCGGGCAAGCCCGTCGATTCCAGATGATGCGCGTTGACCTGCGGGTCATGCAGGCCAACGACGCGCTCAGTACCCCAGCGGCGCATGGCAGGCGCCGCTTACTTAGCGGCGCGCTCCTTGGCGATCAACTGGTCGGCCACGCTCAAAGCGCCTTCAGGGCCGCCGGCAGTGCCGAGATCAAAGCGGTACTTACCGTTGACGACCATGGTCGGTACGCCGGAGATCTGATAGGCCAGAGCCTTTTTCTTGGCATCTTCAACCTTGCCTTTAACGGCGAAGGAGTTGTAGGTGCTCAGGAACTTATCCTTGTCGACGCCTTCGGTCGCCAGGAACTCGGCCATTTCTTCTGGAGTAGCGAGTTTCTTGCCACCGTGGATAGCTTCGAACACGGCTTTGTGAACCTTGTTCTCCACACCCATAGCTTCCAGGGTGATAAACAACTGGCCGTGAACGTTCCAGATACCGCCGAACATGGCCGGGATACGAACGAAGTTCACATCGGCAGGAAGCTTTTCAACCCAAGGATTGATGGTCGGCTCGAATGCGTAGCAATGTGGGCAGCCATACCAGAACAGCTCCACCACTTCGATCTTGCCAGGCACAGCAACCGGAACGGCGCTGCTCAATTCGACATATTGTTTACCGGCTTCAAGCGGCTCGTTGGCAGCTTGGGCGGTCATACCGAAAAGACTGGCAGTGACGAGCGCGGCGCTGAGAATCAGATTACGCATGCTTTACTCCTGGACAATTAGGTCGCCTCGTACGACCTGCACTCAGACAGGTCCAGTCGGGCTTGAGTTCGCTAGTGTAACGGCAGCGGCCACAAAAAAGGGCGGCCAAGGCCACCCTTTTTATGCTTGCATCACTGGATTAATCGAGCGTTAACGTTGCAAAAGATGTAAGTCATGCACAACGTCAATTGATCCACTTAGTGCAGGCCTTGAATGTAGCTGGACACCGCTTCGATGTCCTTGTTGCTCAATTTGGACGCGATGGTTTGCATGATTTTCGTGTCACCGTCGTTGGTGCGGTTGCCTTCACGGAAGTCCGTCAACTGCTTGGCGGCATACTGAGCGTGCTGGCCGCCCAAGTGCGGGAAGCCTGCTGCAGCGTTGCCTACGCCGTTCGGCGAGTGGCAGCCAGTGCACGAAGGCATGCCTTTTTCCAGATTACCGCCACGGAACAACTCTTCACCGCGAGCCACGAGCTTGGGATCGGCTGCGCCGACGCTGCCCTTCTGGCTGGAGAAGTAGGCGGCGAGGTCGGCCAGGTCCTGATCGCTCAGGTTGGTCAGCAGGCCGGTCATTTCCAGGACAGTGCGCTTGCCGGACTTGATGTCGTGCAACTGCTTGTTCAGGTAGCGCTCACCCTGACCCGCCAGTTTTGGAAAGTTTGGCGCCATGCTGTTGCCATCCGGGCCATGACAAGCGCCACATACTGCGGCTTTCGCCTGACCAGCAGTAGCATCGCCTGCAGCATGGGCAATACCGGAGATCCCCAGGGTCAACAGCAGACTCACGATCAATTTGTTCATCAGCTAATCCAACTACGGCTAAGGGTTAAAGAGTTATGGACCGGGATCACTCGCTCATCCAGTGGATGATTGCCTGGTAATCCTCGGCACTGCAGTCCATGCACAAACCACGCGGCGGCATCGCCTTGAAACCCTGGGTCACGTGTTGCACCAGCGTCTCCATACCTTGTGCCAATCTTGGCTTCCAGGCTTGCTGGTCACCCTTTTCAGGTGCCGTTGGCAGCTGTCCTGAATGACAGGCTCCACAAACACGGTTGTACACAGCTTCCGGATCCTGTGTAGCCTGAGCGCTGTAAAGCGGCATCAAGACACCGGCAGCTAGCAGCCATTTCGTCATAAAACGACCTTTTCAGGGTTGAGAGCGAGCTGCGTTCTAGTGCGCAATGTCGGTCAATCGCTCCCGTGAACTTCATCCTACGCTGGGACAAAGCGCACACAAAATCTGCGGCATTATATACTGGCGTTACTGAAACGGAAACGACACTGCTCGCCGCGTCCATTCTCGGCACCGCCCACATCGGAAATCCCATGCAACTCAAGAACCCCATTCTCGGCCTGTGCCAACAGTCCACCTTCATGCTCAGCGCGGCCAAAGTCGACCAATGTCCCGACGACGAAGGCTTTGAAGTGGCCTTTGCCGGGCGTTCCAACGCCGGCAAATCCAGCGCCCTGAACACCCTGACTCACGCCAGCCTGGCCCGAACCTCGAAGACTCCGGGTCGCACGCAGCTGCTTAACTTCTTCAAGCTAGACGATGATCGCCGTTTGGTCGACCTGCCAGGTTACGGCTATGCCAAGGTGCCAATCCCGCTGAAACTGCACTGGCAACGCCACCTGGAAGCCTATCTGGGCGGTCGCGAGAGTTTGAAAGGTTTGATTTTGATGATGGACATCCGTCATCCAATGACTGACTTCGACCTGCTGATGCTCGATTGGGCCGTTGCCAGCGGCATGCCGATGCACATTCTGCTGACCAAGGCCGACAAACTGACCTATGGCGCAGCGAAAAACACCCTGCTCAAAGTGCAGGCGGACATCCGCAAAGGCTGGGGCGACACCATCACCATCCAGCTGTTCTCGGCACCGAAACGCCTAGGCCTGGAAGACGCCTACACTGTACTGGCGGGCTGGATGGAACTGTCTGATAAAGGCGCGGAGGTCGCGGAATAAGGAATTCCAGGCAAAAAAAACCCCGGACTTCGCATGGGGAGGGGAAGTTCGGGGTTCAAATTCCGGACCGCTAGGGCGGGGTCCAGATATCTGCCAACACTTAACACAACATAGGAGTATCGAAGGGCTTCACCTGCCATTCAGTAAATCTGAGTGGCGGTTCACGGATTTAGTTCCGCAGACGTTCAAAAACTATTGGTAATAACCCCAGAAATTTTCTGAACTAATAGCCCTTTGATAGCTTTTTGCTGCGGCGCTATGCCGCAGCAAAATGCACCTTCAAGACGGCTTAATGAGCCTCGTCCCAGTTATTTCCGACGCCTACTTCGACCAAAAGCGGCACATCGAGTGTCGCCGCACCACTCATATGGACGCGAATTTCATCGCGCACCAGATCCACCAAGTCCTCGCGAACCTCGAGCACCAATTCGTCGTGCACCTGCAGGATAACCTTGGCGTCCAGGCCTGAGGACGTCAGCCAGTTATCCACCGCGATCATGGCTTTTTTGATGATGTCAGCTGCCGTGCCCTGCATTGGTGCGTTGATTGCCGTGCGTTCGGCGCCTTTGCGCAGAGCAGGGTTTTTCGCGTTGATTTCCGGCAAGTACAGCCGACGACCGAAGATGGTTTCGACGAAGCCTTGCTCCGCTGCTTGGGCGCGGGTGCGCTCCATGTACTCAAGCACGCCTGGGTAACGAGCAAAATAGCGGTCGATATAGGCTTGTGATTGCTTGCGGTCGACGCCAATCTGCTTGGCCAGGCCGAATGCGCTCATGCCGTAAATCAGGCCGAAGTTGATGGCTTTGGCACTGCGACGCTGATCGGTGGTGACCTCTGCAAGCTCAACACCAAACACCTCGGCAGCGGTCGCTTTGTGCACGTCCAGATTGTGGCGGAAAGCGTGCAACAAGCCTTCGTCCTTGGCCAGGTGCGCCATGATCCGCAGTTCGATCTGAGAATAGTCGGCCGCCAGCAGTTTGTAGCCTTTAGGCGCGACAAACGCCTGGCGTATCCGCCGACCTTCGGCGGTACGGATCGGAATGTTCTGCAGGTTCGGATCGCTGGAAGACAAGCGACCGGTCGCCGCCACCGCTTGATGGTAGGAGGTGTGGATCCGCCCCGTGCGCGGGTTGATCTGCTCTGGCAAGCGGTCGGTGTAAGTGCTTTTCAACTTGCTCATGGAACGGTACTGCATCAGCACCTTGGGCAGCGGGAAGTCCTGTTCGGCCAGCTCCGCCAGCACCGCTTCGGCCGTCGAGGCCTGACCTTTGGCGGTTTTGCTGAGAATTGGCAAGCCGAGTTTCTCGTACAGAATCACGCCCAATTGCTTCGGCGAACCGAGGTTGAACTCTTCGCCGGCAATGGCAAAGGCTTCGCGCTCGAGGGCGACCAGTTTTTCGCCCAGTTCAACGCTCTGAATACCCAGCAGATTGGCATCGACCAACGCGCCCTGACGCTCGATCCGCGCCAGTACCGGTACCAGCGGCATCTCGATTTCGCTCAGCACTTTGCAAAGGCTTGGGATGGCCGTGAGCTTTTCCTGCAGAGCCTGATGCAAACGCAACGTCACGTCCGCGTCTTCGGCCGCATATGGCCCAGCCTGCTCCAGCGAAATCTGGTCGAAGGTCAGTTGCTTGGCACCTTTGCCGGCGATGTCCTGGAAGCTGGTGGTGGTGTAGCCCAGGTACTTGAGCGCCAGGCTGTCCATGTCGTGGCGGGTCGCCGTCGAATCCAGTACGTAGGATTCAAGCATGGTGTCGAAGGCGATGCCCTGTACCGAAATGCCACAGCTTTGATCACCACCAATGGCGCAGTTGGCCAGGATGTTCATGTCGAACTTGGCGTGCTGGCCGACCTTGAGCGTGTTCGGGTCTTCCAGCAAAGGTTTCAAGGCTCGCAGAACGGTGTCGCGATCCAGTTGCTCAGGCACGCCCATATAAGAGTGGGTGAGCGGGATGTAGGCCGCTTCGTTCGCTTGCACGGCGAACGACAGACCCACCAGTTGCGCCTGCTGCGCGTCGACTCCGGTCGTTTCGGTGTCGAAGGCAATCAACTTGGCTTTTTTCAACTTCTCCAGCCAGACGTCGAATCGCGTCTGGTCGAGGATGGTTTCGTACTTCGCCCCAGCGTCGACGGCGACCTCTTCCACCGCTTCGACGATTTCCTGACCCGTGCGCTTGGCCTCGCGCTGCAAATCTTCAAACCAGCTTTTGAATTCGAGCAAGGTGTAGAGCTCGGCGAGCTTTTCGCGATCAGGCTCACCGAGATGCAGGTCGTCGAGCCCGATATCCAGCGGCACGTCGATCTTGATGGTCGCCAGCTTATAGGAGAGGAACGCCATCTCCTTGTGCTCTTCGAGCTTGGCCGGCAGGGTCTTGGCACCGCGAATCGGCAGGGTCGGCACGATATCGAGCTGCGCATACAACTCGACCAGGCCGCCGTTGACGCCCACCAACAAGCCAGAAGCGGTCTTCGGGCCGATGCCCGGTACGCCAGGAATGTTGTCGGACGAATCGCCCATCAGCGCCAGATAATCGATGATCTGTTCGGGAGCGACGCCAAACTTCTCTTTCACGCCAGCCACATCCATCGCGCTACCGGTCATGGTATTGACCAAGGTAATGTGCCCGTCGACCAGTTGTGCCATGTCCTTGTCGCCCGTGGAGATCACCACCGGGCGGTCGGCTGCCGCGCTGCTGCGGGCCAACGTGCCGATCACATCGTCGGCCTCTACGCCTTCGACGCACAGTAACGGGAAGCCCAGAGCAATCACGCTCGCGTGCAACGGCTCGATCTGTACCCGCATATCGTCGGGCATGCTCGGACGGTTGGCCTTGTATTCGGCGTACATGTCATCGCGAAATGTCCCACCTTTGGCGTCGAAAACCACCGCGAACGGGCTCTCAGGGTACTGCTTGCGCAGACTCTTGAGCATGTTCAGTACACCCTTGACCGCACCGGTCGGCAGGCCTTTGGACGTAGTCAGCGGTGGCAGCGCATGAAAGGCGCGGTACAGGTAAGAAGAACCGTCCACCAGGACGAGGGGGGCTTGGTTCATGAGCAGGATCAACCTTTTCGGCGGGTCTGGCGCTAGAATAGCGGGACCGTTGACGACAAAGGGACAAGGTTATCATGCGCACACTAAATCGCTTGTTGCTGGCTGGCTTCTTTGCCATGACTCCCCTGGCCGTCATGGCAGCTGATGATGCACCGACTCCAGAACCGCAAGTCACCATCCACACCGAAGGTGACAAAACCATTCAGGAATACCGTCAGAACGGCTTCCTGTATGCGATCAAAGTCACACCGAAGGGCGGCAAACCGTACTTTCTGGTGCGCGCGGACGGAACGGAAGCAAACTTCATCCGATCGGATCAGCCGGATATGCTGATTCCGTCGTGGGAAATTTTTACGTGGAAGTAGTTTCTTAACTTTAATCGGCGCTGGCTCAACCGCGGCGCCCGAACTGAGCAGTTTTTAACCATGTCTGTGTTCACCCCCCTGGCTCGGCCCGAGCTGGAAACCTTTCTCGCCCCTTACGGGCTAGGCCGCCTGCTTGACTTCCAGGGGATTGCCGCTGGTAGCGAAAACACTAATTTCTTTATCAGTCTGGAGCAGGGTGAGTTTGTTCTGACCCTGGTGGAGCGCGGGCCGGTACAGGAAATGCCGTTCTTCATCGAATTGCTCGACGTGCTGCATGACGCCGATCTGCCGGTGCCTTACGCCCTGCGCACTACCGACGGTATCGCCTTGCGCGAACTTGCCGGCAAACCCGCCCTGCTGCAACCGCGCCTGGCCGGCAAGCACATCAAAGAAGCCAATGCGCAGCACTGCGTGCAGGTCGGCGAACTGCTCGGTCATTTGCATCTGGCAACTAAAGATAACGTGCTTGAGCGCAAAACCGATCGCGGTCTGGACTGGATGCTCGCCGAAGGCGCGCAGTTGATGCCCAACCTGAACCCGGAACAAAGCAGCCTGCTGCAAGACGCGCTGGACGAGATCACTCAACAAAAGACGAAGATTCTGGCGCTGCCACGGGCCAACATCCACGCCGATCTGTTCCGCGATAACGCGATGTTTGAAGGCACACACCTGACCGGGTTGATCGACTTCTACAACGCCTGTTCAGGGCCGATGCTCTACGACGTAGCAATCGCCTTGAATGACTGGTGCTCGGATGAGGACGGGCTGATCGACGGGCCACGTGCGCGGGCCCTGCTGGGAGCGTATGCGACGTTGCGTCCGTTCACCGCGGCCGAAGCTGAACTCTGGCCGACGATGCTGCGAGTGGCCTGTGTACGGTTCTGGCTGTCACGACTGATCGCCGCGGAGTCGTTTGCCGGACAGGACGTGCTGATTCACGATCCGATGGAGTTTCAGCAACGCTTGGTGCAACGGCAGCACGTCAGTACGCCGCTGCCATTTGCGCTTTAAAAGCATCGCGGGCAAGCCTATTGTGGTCCAGTTTTTTTGGACCCATCTGTAGGAGCAGGGCTTGCCCGCGATAGGCATAAGTATCTACACATCTTTCTGTTCTAACTCCTGTAGCAGCTGCCGAGCCTGCGAGGCTGCGTTCGAGCCGGGGTCTTGCTCGACCGCAGTCCTCGCAAATCCGATGCACGCGGTTTACCCGAAAGAACGTATTGCCTGATTTTACGACCGCTTCGCGGCCGAACGCAGCCTCGCAGGCTCGGCAGCTGCTACGGGGGGTAGTCCTTCACCGTATTTCAACGTTGTGTAGATACTTATGCCGCGATAGGCTCAGCATACATTTTCGTGCTTACAACGACTCCAGACACCCTGCCAAGTCATTCCCCAGCTTTTCCAGCACCTGCTCATAACCCTGAGCAGTGGCCGGTGTATAACCGCCTAACGCATCCAGTTCCGCCAGTTTCACCGGCAACCCGGCTACCAGGGTTTCCGCCAGCCGTGGACGTAGCGGCGGCTCGCTGAATACGCAGGTCTTGCCAACTTCCTGCAAACGCTTGCGCATCGCTGCCACATGCTGAGCGCCTGGTTGCACTTCGGCAGCAACGCTGAACACCCCTGCATGCTTGAGACCGTAGGCGTCCTCGAAGTAATCGAACGCTTCGTGGAAGACAAAATAAGGCTTGCCTTCAATGCCGGCCAATCGGGCTTTCAGACGTGTGTCCAAGGCATCGAGGCGCTCATCGAACGCCTTGAGGTTGCTCTGATAGCGAGCCGTATTAGTCGGGTCGGCAGCACTCAGATCCGCAGCCATCTTCGCCGCAATCACTCGAGCATTGACCGGTGACAGCCAGAGGTGTGCATCCAGGCTGCCGGGCCGATGATCGTGATCATGCTCGTCGGCCTCTTCAGCATGGGAGTGGCTATCTTCAGCAAAACGCCGCAACTTCAGGCCCGGCAGGTTTTGAACGGCGATAGACGGCAGGCTGCGACCCTTGAGCACGCGAGGCAAAAAGCCTTCCATGTCCGGACCGATCCAGTAGAGCAAGTCCACCGACTGCACCCGCCGTACGTCGGAAGGGCGCAAGGCGTAGTTATGCGGGGACGCACCCGGCGGCAGCAGTACCTCGGGAACGCCGACGCCGTCCTGCACCGCGGCGGCGATCAGCTGCAAGGGTTTGATGCTGGTCAGTACTTTCACTTCGGCGTGAACAGGGCTGATCACGAACAAACTGGCAGCAAAAGCGACATAAATGGCAAAAAGTCGGGACACGATGACCACTCGAAGAGGCGAGAACGGGTAACATAATAACGTCTCTCTCAAATATCGTCGCCGCTCATGCCCAAAACACCGCTAGCCAGTCGCCCCCACGATCACTCTCACTGCGTGCACAGCGCGCTGTCGGAAGCGGATGCCCTGTGTGCCCGTCAAGGTTTGCGCCTGACAGCACTGCGTCGGCGCGTGCTCGAACTGGTCTGGCAAAGCCACAAACCCCTTGGGGCCTACGACATCCTCGCAGTACTCAGCGAACAGGATGGCCGTCGCGCCGCGCCGCCGACCGTGTACCGCGCGCTGGATTTCCTGTTGGAAAACGGACTGGTACATCGCATCTCGTCCCTCAACGCATTTGTCGGCTGCAATCACCCGGAACACGCCCACCAGGGCCAGTTTCTGATCTGCCGTGAATGCCACGCCGCGATCGAGCTCGAGCAAAAATCCATCAGTGAGGCCATCATCACCAGCGCTCGCGATGTCGGTTTTATGGTCGAAGGCCAGACCGTTGAAGTGGTCGGTCTCTGCTCGGGTTGCCAGGGGGCTTGATGAGCACTGCGTTGATCCGCCTCGATCAAGTTGTGGTGACCTTTGCCGGGCAAAACGTGCTGGACAACATTCAGCTCAGCGTCGAGCCGGGGCAGATCGTCACCCTGATCGGCCCCAACGGCGCCGGCAAGACCACTCTGGTGCGTGCTGTGCTGGGTTTGCTAAAACCGGACAGCGGCAGCGTCTGGCGCAAGCCAAAACTGCGGGTCGGCTACATGCCGCAGAAGCTGCACGTCGACCCGACCTTACCGCTGTCTGTGCTGCGTTTTTTGCGGCTGGTGCCGGGTGTGGATCGTCCCCGGGCTTTGGCCGCGCTCAAAGAGGTCGGTGCCGAACAGGTAATCGATAGCCCGGTACAGAGCGTCTCCGGCGGCGAAATGCAGCGCGTGTTGCTGGCACGGGCCTTGTTGCGCGAACCGGAACTGCTGGTACTCGATGAACCTGTGCAAGGCGTCGACGTCGCCGGCCAGGCCGAGCTCTACAGCCTGATCACTCGCCTTCGCGACCGCCATGGTTGCGGGGTGCTGATGGTTTCCCACGATTTGCATTTGGTCATGAGCACCACCGATCAGGTGGTCTGCCTCAATCGCCATGTCTGTTGCTCCGGGCATCCCGAGCAGGTCAGCGGCGATCCGGCATTCGTCGAGCTGTTCGGCAAGAACGCGCAAAGCCTGGCGATCTATCACCACCATCACGATCACGCCCATGACCTGCATGGCGCCGTAGTCAGCGAGGCCCCGGCGGCCCACGCCCATGTTCACGGAGATAGCTGCAAGCATGGCTGATTTTCTGTTTTACGCTTTGCTGGCAGGCTTGGCCCTGGCACTGGTCGCGGGCCCGTTGGGCTCGTTCGTGGTCTGGCGGCGCATGGCCTATTTCGGCGACACCCTTTCCCACGCAGCCTTGCTCGGCGTTGCTCTCGGGTTTCTGCTAGATGTCAGCCCGACGGTCGCAGTCACCGTGGGCTGCCTGTTGCTGGCGGTTTTACTGGTGACCTTGCAGCAGCGCCAGCCGCTGGCTTCCGACACGTTATTGGGGATTCTCGCACCGAGCACCCTGTCTCTGGGTCTGGTGGTACTAAGCTTCATGCATGAAGTGCGGATCGACCTGATGGCCTATCTGTTCGGCGACCTGCTGGCGATCAGCCCGACTGACCTGGCCTGGATCCTCGGCGGTAGTGCGGCGGTGTTGACGTTGCTGGTCACCCTTTGGCGCCCTTTGCTGGCGATCACCGTGCACGAGGAGCTGGCCACCGTCGAAGGCCTGCCGGTTGCGGCGCTGCGGCTGACCTTGATGTTGTTGATTGCGGTAGTGATTGCGGTCGCCATGAAGATCGTCGGCGTGTTGCTGATTACTTCGTTATTGATCATTCCCGCTGCTGCCGCACAGCGACACGCTCGATCGCCAGAGCAAATGGCCCTTGGCGCGAGTCTGCTGGGAATGCTCGCGGTGTGTGGTGGTCTGGCGTTGTCCTGGTTCAAGGACACCCCGGCCGGCCCCTCGATTGTGGTCGCCGCTGCCGCGCTGTTTCTGCTGAGTTTTGTCCTGCCCCGAAGAGGGGTGTAGACTTGCTCGTTTTTTGCGCAAATAGAGAGTCGCAGGAATGAAGCCGTTCGCCTCCCGTTATCTGCTCCTTGTCGCATTTTCCCTGCTGCTGGGCGCCTGCCAAAGCACGCCGCCTGCGGCCACAGAGGTCCCGGATCCCCGGGCCACTGCTATCGCGCAGCTGGAACAAAACCTCGCCAGCAGCGAGTTGGCTACTGCTGAAGACCAATTGAGCGCCTTGCAGGCCGAGTCGCCCAACGACCCATCGCTGGAACAGTATCAACGTCAACTGGCCGAAGCTTATTTGCAACGCAGCCAGATCGTTCTGCAGAAAGGTGATGTCAACGCCGCAGCAACAGCCCTGAGCCGGGCTCGCGCGCTGATGCCTAAAGCCCCGGCGTTGACCGGTGGCGTCAACAGCGCCATCACCCACGCCCGCAAAGCCGAGCTGGATAAAGCCGAAGCAGCCTTGAAAGCCGCCGAAGCCAAACCCGTTGCCAAGGTGATCGATCCTACCGCCGAAAGCACCACCGTTGCCTTGAACCTTACCGACATCACAAAGCTGCGCAAGCAACTGGATGCGATTGCCACCGACGTGGTGAATTATCAGTGCGACGTGAGCATTCAGGCGCCGCGCACCGAAGACTATCCATGGCTGGCCACGCTGCTGACCAATCGAGTGAAGAAGCTTGATTCAGCATTCGATCTCAAGCTGGAACGGCAGATCCTTCGCAACATCCCCGCACAGATGGTATTGAGCCCGCGTAAGCCTCTGTAGGAGCGAGCTTGCTCGCGATGGACGTTAACGATAACGCGTGTTTTCTGAATAAACGCGCCGTCCTGGAGTCCATCGCGAGCAAGCTCGCTCCTACACCGGCATTGGGGCTTGCCCACTAAGCCGGTTATTGCCAAATGACTGGTTGAATGCGAAATAAATGCTAAGAACCTCTATACGGACAGGCTAAAATGCGCGCCCCGGCTAACCGCTGACCCTTTTCTAACGCGCCCCACAAGGTTCGCTACGTGATCGAGTTTCAAAACGTCCATAAAACTTACCGGGTCGCCGGTAAGGATATTCCCGCCCTGCATCCGACCAGTCTGCGTGTCGAGAATGGTCAGGTATTCGGCCTGATCGGCCATTCCGGCGCGGGAAAAAGTACTCTGCTGCGTCTGATCAACCGCCTGGAAGCCCCAAGCGGTGGCAAGATCATTGTCGATGACGAAGAAGTCACCGCGCTCGATGCCAATGGTCTGCGGCGTTTTCGTCAGCAGGTCGGGATGATCTTCCAGCACTTCAATTTGCTGGCGTCCAAAACCGTCGCCGACAATGTTGCGCTGCCACTGACTCTCGCCGGCGAATTGTCCCGCAACGAGATCGACCTGCGTGTGGCGGAACTGCTGGCACGGGTTGGCCTGGCCGACCACGCCAAGAAGTACCCGGCGCAGCTGTCCGGTGGCCAGAAACAGCGTGTCGGCATCGCCCGCGCCCTGGCAACCAAGCCAAAAATTCTGCTCTGCGACGAAGCCACCAGCGCCCTTGACCCGCAAACCACGGCGTCAGTTCTGCAATTACTGGCTGAGATCAACCGCGAACTGAACCTGACCATTGTGTTGATCACCCATGAGATGGACGTGATCCGTCGGGTTTGCGATCAAGTGGCGGTGATGGACGCTGGCGTGATCGTCGAGCAAGGCTCGGTGGCCGAGGTGTTCCTGCACCCCAAACACCCGACCACCAAACGTTTCGTGCAAGAAGACGAGCAGATCGACGAAAGCGAACAACGCGATGACTTCGCCCACGTGCCTGGCCGCATCGTGCGTCTGACCTTCCAGGGTGAAGCGACCTACGCGCCGCTACTGGGTACCGTCGCTCGCGAAACGGGTGTGGACTACAGCATCCTCGCCGGTCGTATCGACCGCATCAAAAACACGCCTTATGGGCAACTGACCCTCGCCGTCACCGGTGGTGACATGGAAGCAGCATTCGCCCGCTTCACCGCGGCGGACGTCCATATGGAGGTGTTGCGCTAATGGAGTCCTTGTTGAGTTTCTTCGCCAATATCGACTGGTTCGAAATCTGGTTGGCCACCGGCGATACCCTGATGATGCTCGGCGGTTCGCTGCTGTTCACCGTGCTGCTCGGCCTGCCACTGGGTGTGCTGCTGTTCCTGTGCAGCCCGCGCCAGTTGCTTGAGCAGAGAAGCCTCTACGCGCTGCTGTCGCTGGTGGTGAACATCCTGCGGTCGTTGCCGTTCATCATCCTGTTGATCGTGATGATCCCGTTTACCGTACTGATCACCGGCACCTCGCTGGGTGTGGCCGGTGCTATTCCGCCGCTGGTAGTGGGTGCGACGCCATTCTTCGCGCGACTGGTGGAAACCGCGCTGCGTGAAGTGGATCGCGGCATCATCGAAGCGACCCAAGCCATGGGCGCGACCACACGGCAGATCATCATCAATGCCTTGCTGCCAGAAGCGCGGCCGGGTATTTACGCTGCGATCACGGTGACGGCGATCACGTTGGTGTCCTATACCGCAATGGCCGGTGTGGTCGGCGCAGGCGGTCTGGGTGATTTGGCGATCCGTTTCGGCTATCAGCGTTTCCAGACCGACGTCATGGTGGTCACGGTGATTTTGCTGCTGGTGCTGGTACAAGTTCTGCAGACCGTCGGCGACAAGCTGGTGGTGCACTTTTCCCGAAAATAAATGCAACTGCCGGCCACGGCTGGCAGGCGCCTGAAACAGGCGCCTAACACGGAGTTTGCTGAATGAAAAAACTACTCGTCGCTTTCGCTGCCGTTGCAGCGTTTTCCGCTCAGGCAGCAGAAACCCTGACCGTGGCCGCTACCCCGGTTCCACACGCGGAAATTCTCGAATTCGTTAAACCGGCGCTGGCCAAAGAGGGCGTCGACCTCAAGGTCAAAGTCTTCACCGACTATATCCAGCCGAACGTACAGGTTGCCGAGAAGCGTCTGGACGCCAACTTCTTCCAGCACCAGCCGTACCTGGATGAGTTCAACAAAGCCAAGGGCACTAACCTGGTCAGCGTTGCCGGCGTGCACCTGGAGCCGCTGGGTGCTTATTCCAGCAAGTACAAAGCGCTGGCAGACCTGCCAGGCGGTGCCAACGTGGTGATCCCGAACGACGCCACCAACGGCGGCCGCGCCTTGCTGCTGCTGGCAAAGGCCGGGCTGATCAAGTTGAAGGATTCGAACAACATCCTCTCGACAGTCAAAGACATCACCGAGAACTCCAAAGACCTGAAGTTCCGTGAACTGGAAGCCGCCACCATCCCGCGCGTGCTGACCCAGGTCGACCTGGCGCTGATCAACACCAACTACGCGCTGGAAGCCAAGCTCGATCCTTCAAAGGACGCGCTGGTCATCGAAGGCAAAGACTCGCCTTACGTGAACATCCTGGTTGCCCGTCCGGACGACAAAGACTCCGACGCCATGAAGAAACTGGTTGCCGCCTTGCACAGCCCGGAAGTGAAGCAGTTCATTCTGGAAAAATACAAAGGCGCGGTACTGCCGGCGTTCTGATTTCCTGAGGCAAAACAAAATGGGGCGCATTGATTGCGCCCCATTTTTTATGCCTGGAACACTGCCCATGTAGGAGCGAGCTTGCTCGCGATGGGGCCATCACTGCCAACATCGATCTTGAATGTCAGCCCGCTATCGCGAGCAGGCTCGCTCCCACATTAGGATTTGCAGTGTTATTGACGCTTGAGCATCACCGGCAACTGGGCCACCAGTTTCTGGTTGTTCAGCGGTGCGCGAATGAACCCCCGCTGCGTGCCGTCCGGTCCGATCACGGCCAGGTTGCCGCTGTGGTCGACGGTGTAGTTGGGTTTGCTGGTATCGGCCGGGATAAACGGAATGCTCACGGCATTGGCGAGCTTCTGCACGTCTTCTACTGACGCGCCGGTCAGGCCTTTGAAGTCCGGGTCGAAGTAGCCCAGGTACTGCTTGAGCTGCTTGGGGTTATCGCGGGCCGGGTCGACGCTGACCAGAATGATTTGCAGCTTACCGACCGCGTCCGCTGGCAGCTCACTCTTGATCTGCCGCAGTTGGGCGAGGGTGGTCGGGCAGATGTCCGGGCAGAAGGTGTAGCCGAAGAACAGTAGTGTCCATTTGTCTTTCAGCTCGTTGACCGTCACTGTCTGGCCATCCTGGTCGATCATCTTCACATCTGGAAGACTACGGCTTTGCGGCAACAGAATGATCCCGGCATCGATCAGCGCAGTCGGGTCACCCTGGCCCTTGCTGGTCAGTACTTTGTTGACGGTAAGTCCCAGGACCAAAGCCACCAGGGCGACGAGAATAAAGACGGTTTTCTGAGTTCGAGTCATAGGTTCAACAATAAGTAGTGGTCTACGAGCAGCGCGATGAACAGCAGGAACAAGTAGTAAATAGAGTACTTGAAGGTGTTAATCGCCGCGTGCGGCCGAGTGCCACGGTACAGCACGAAGGCCCATTGCAGAAACCTCGCGCCAAGGCCCAGGGCGCAAATCAGGTAAAGCATGCCGCTCATGTGGATCACAAACGGCAGCAGACTGACCGCAAGCAGGACGAAGGTGTAGAGCACAATGTGGATTTTGGTGTAGTGCTCGCCATGGGTCACCGGCAGCATTGGAATATCGGCCTTGGCGTATTCCTCTTTGCGGTGAATCGCCAGCGCCCAGAAGTGCGGCGGCGTCCAGGCGAAGATGATCAGCACCAGCAACAGCGGTTCGGCACTCACATGCCCGGTGGCGGCAACCCAACCGAGTAACGGCGGCGCCGCACCGGCCAGCCCACCGATGACAATATTCTGCGGTGTCGCGCGCTTGAGAAAACCGGTGTAGATCACCGCGTAACCGAGCAGCGAGGCCAGGGTCAGCCAGGCAGTCAGCGGATTGGTGAAAGCCAACAGCAACGCCTGACCGGCCAGCGCCAGCACCAGTGCGAAGGTCAACGCCGCTGCCGGCGAAACCCGCCCTTCGGCCAATGGTCTTTTATGAGTCCGGGCCATGACCGCATCGATCCGCCGGTCCACCACATGGTTCACCGCCGCGGCGCCTCCCGCGCACATCGCAATCCCCAGATTGCCGAACACCAGTACCGTCCACGGCACCCCGGCGCGCGTGGCGAGAAACATCCCGACCAGTGAGGTGATGAGCATCAGCACCACCACTTTGGGTTTGGTCAGCTCCAGATAGTCACGCCAGATCGCCTGACTGTGGCGTTCGCCGATCAAAGTCGCCATGGCATTTCTCCTTTTATTGTTATGGGTCCGGCTGCGTGTTTACGCGGGCTGAACCGCCAACGCACAGGGACATGATGCTTGACCCGAACCAGGCTGGTTCGCGCGTGGTAATTGACCAAAACCATCGTCAGCAACAACGCCGCGCCGCCAGCGTTATGGGCGACCGCAATCGGCAGCGGCAGATGAAACAGCACATTGCTCACGCCCAGACTGATCTGTGCGGCCAACGCCACCAGCACCAACCCGGCGAGCCGGGTCATACCCACCGCTCGCAGTTGCCAGGCCAGCCCCAGCAGCACCAGCATCACCAGCAGCGCGCCGATGCGATGGGTGAGATGAATCGCGGTGCGGGCATCACTGTCCAACTGACCGCCGAGATAATTCGGACCGATGTGCTGCGTCAGGTGAAAACCATTGGCGAAGTCGGCGGCCGGTAACCACTGCCCATGACAGGTGGGAAAGTCGATACAGGCCACTGCCGCATAGTTGGAACTGACCCAACCACCGAGGGCGATTTGCCCGATCACCAGCAATAACCCAGCAGTCGCCCAGTACTGCAAACGTCGCGGCACCGTCAGCGCCGGCAACACACCGGACAAGCGCAGTGTCAGCAGAAACAACAGGCTCAAGGTCGCAAAGCCTCCGAGCAAATGCGCCGTGACCACCTGCGGCCAGAGCTTGAGAGTGACCGTCCACATGCCGAACGCCGCTTGAGCGAACACTACTGCCAGTAAAAACAACGGCAACTTCAGCGGATGCCCGGGATGATGACGATGGGCCCAGGCACGGGCGGCCAGCAACACAATCAACACCCCCAGAGTCCCGGCGAAGTACCGATGGACCATCTCGTTCCAGCCCTTATGGGCCACCACCGGCGCATCGGGAAAATGCAGTTCGGCATGGGCCAACTGGGCTTCGCTTTTCGGCACACTGATAAAGCCATAGCAGCCAGGCCAGTCCGGGCAGCCAAGCCCCGCGTGGGTCAGCCGGGTATAGGCGCCGAGCAACACCACAATCAGTGCCAGCAATGTGGCAAACAACGCGAGGCGAAATCCAGGTTTGGCCATGACGATGCCCTTATCCGATGTTCGACAGTTTCAGCAGTTGGCGCAGGTCGTTGAGCAGATTTTTTCCGTTGACCCGGGCGTCATAGCGCAGCACCAGATTGCCGTGAGGGTCGATGATCCACAGCTGGGCCGCGCCATCGCCTTGTGCTGCTTTGCCCCCAGGGCCTTTATTAAATGTAGACAGATCCAGGGGATAGCGCTGCAGCTGCGGATACTCGCGTTGCAGCTTGGCGTCATAGTCGGCGTTCAGCGGTTGGGTAGCGGCCAGCGCATGACTGGCGCGAGAAGCATCACGACCCAGGCCGACCTGAATCTGCCGAGCTAAATACACAAGCTGTTGGCAGTCCACGGAGCACTCCTGCGGTGCGGTGACCAACATCTGCCAACGGCTTTCATCCGCGACGACACCGAGATCGGCACGGCTCTGCCCGTTACCGATCAATTCGCCGTGATAACTGCGACTCTCCGGAACCCAGAACTGCAATTTGTACATCCCCGTGGCGAGGATCATCGGACCGATCACCCCGAGAAGAATAAGAACCAGCTGCCAACGTCCGCGCCGGCGACTCTTTGGCGCCTGTGCCTCAGACATGTTGGGTGGATTCATGGCCGCTCCCATGGTGTGTCTCCCTTGCGTTGTGCCATCCGAGATAGAGGTAAAGGCCGAACAGTGCTACCGCCATGGCGAACCACTGCACGGCATAACCAAGGTGTTTTTCCGGCCCCATGGCCACCACGGGCCAATCGGACTGATAGGACGCTGGGCCAGCTTCTTCGCGTAATTCGTAGGCAAAACCGCTACGCCCCAACTCCGACCAAAGCTTCGATGGGTCGACTGCGGTGACCAGTCGTGGCCAGTTCGCCCCCACAGGATCCGCGTGCAACTGGAAGGTTGCACCCGGGGAGACATAGACCCAGGCATCGAGATTCAGCGCTTGTGCGGGGGTAGTAAACACCGGTGGTGTGCGCCGATCCGGCCACGGCAGCCAGCCGCGATTGAGCAACAACCAGAGGCCGCTGGTTTGATCGAGAAACGGTTGCAGCAGCTCGACACCGACCTTGCCGCCGCGGGTGCGGTTATCCAGCAGAAAACTGTGCTCGGCGTCGAACTGCCCGTGCAGGCGCACTCGCCGGAACGCAGGGTCTTGCGCGCCGTGCAGTTGTTCGAGGGGAACCGGTTCCGCCGCCCGGCGCTCGGCGTAGCTGGCAAGCAGCATGCGCTTTTGCTCGCCGCGGTCCAGTTGCCAGAAGCCGAGACCGACCAGCACCGGCAGCAACACGAGCACCACCAGCGTCGGCGCAATGCCGGGGCGAAAGCGCTTCATGGCATCGCCGCAAAGTTAAGAGCTCGACTAGCTATACTGATGCGCATCGCGTTCCCCCCGGAGTCTCACCATGCTTAAAGCGGCGATCGTCCTGATGCTGATAGCCACGGTAATCAGCCTGTTTAGCGGCCTGTTCTTTCTGGTCAAGGACGAAAGCAGCTCGAACCGACTGGTCATTGCCCTGACTGTTCGCGTCAGCCTGGCCGCCATTACCGTCGGCTTGATTGCCTGGGGTTTCTTCAGCGGCCAATTGGTCTCCAGTGCGCCTTGGTAGCGTTTGCGTAACAGCCCTCAGAGCACGTACACGAAGACAAACAAGCCGATCCACACCACGTCGACGAAGTGCCAATACCAACTGGCCGCTTCAAAGCCGAATTGATGCTCGGCACTGAAATGCCCACGCATGACCCGCATCAGCATCACAAACAGGATGATCGTGCCGATGGTCACGTGGGCGCCGTGGAAGCCGGTGAGCATGAAGAAGGTCGCGCCGTAGACACCCGATCCCAGGGTCAGCCCCAGCTCGTGATAGGCGTGGATGTACTCCTTGGCTTGAAAACCGAGGAAGCCACAACCCAGCAGTACGGTCAGCGCCAGCCAGATTTTCAAGGCGCCTCGATGGCCTTTCTTCAAAGCATGGTGGGCGATGGTCACGGTGACGCTGGAGCTGACCAGCAAGACGGTGTTGAGCAGTGGCAAGCCCCACGGACTGATGGTCTCTTTGGGCGGAGGGAAGAGTGTCGGATCAGGGTTATGCAGTAATGGCCAGGTGAACTGGAAGCTCGGCCAAAGCATGTGCGCCACACCTTTGCTGCCCTCACCGCCCAGCCATGGGCCGGACAAATTGCGCACGTAAAAAAGGGCGCCGAAGAAGGCGATAAAGAACATCACTTCGGAAAAAATGAACCAGCTCATGCCCCAGCGAAACGTGCGATCCATCTGCGGGCTGTACAAACCCGCACGACTTTCCTTGATCACCGTGCCGAACCAACCGAATAGCATGTAGGCCAGTAGCAAGCTGCCAACGAAGAAGATCAGCGGACCATGGGATTCCGGTCGGGCAGCCTTCAGGTCGTTGAACCAGGTGCCAAGACCAAACATGGTGATCAACATGCCAAACGTGGCAATGATCGGCCATTTGCTCTGGGCGGGAACGTAGTAATGCTCATGAGTCGCCATTTATTGTTCTCCTTATCGGGCACGCTTGAACGTCTAACCGCCGGTGTTTGTACTGACAGCCACCGGTGGATGACGCGCGGTGATATCGAACAGCGTGTAAGCCAGCGTCAGGTGCTTCACATCCTTGGGCATGTCACGGTCAACGATGAAACGTACCGGCATCTCGATCCGTTGACCGGGTTGCAGCACTTGCTGGGTAAAACAGAAGCATTCGGTCTTGTGGAAGTAAACCGCCACCTCGCCTGGAGAAATACTCGGAATCGCCTGGGCACTCATCGGGTGGTCGGTCGGGTTATAGGCGACAAACAGCATCTCGTTCACTGCCCCGGGATTGATCACCATTTCATCGGCCTTGGGATAGAAGCCCCAGACCATGTCCACGGCGTTGGTCGACAGAAACTGCACGCGGATCTGCCGCGAGGTGTCGACCACCTGCTCACCTTCGTATTGCCCCCCGGTTTTGCCGTTAATACCAAACGCCTTACACATCACGTCGTAGATCGGTACCAAGACAAATCCAAACGCAAACATCGCCACCACCACCATCAGCAGTCGAGTAACCAGCCGCTTGAGCGAGATTGAGTCAGCCATGAGCGCAGACCTCCCAAAATCGCCTGTTCATTTCACTTCCGGCGGTGTGGTGAAGGTGTGATACGGCGCCGGTGACGGGATGCTCCACTCCAGTCCCTCCGCACCCTCCCAAGGTTTTGCCGGCGCCGGCGGACCGCCGCGAATGGTCTTGATCACGATGAACAGGAAGAAGATCTGCGTCGCACCGAAGATAAAAGCTCCGATCGAGGACACCATGTTGAAATCGGCGAATTGCAGGTTGTAATCCGGAATTCGCCGCGGCATCCCCGCAAGCCCCACGAAGTGCATTGGGAAGAAAGCCATGTTCATGCCGATGAACGACAGCCAGAAATGCAGCTTGCCCAGGGTCTCGTCGTACATGTGCCCGGTCCATTTCGGCATCCAGTAGTACGCGGAAGCGAAGATCCCGAAGATCGCGCCGGGCACCAATACATAGTGGAAGTGCGCGACCACGAAGTAGGTGTCCTGGTATTGGAAGTCCGCAGGTGCAATGGCCAGCATCAGCCCGGAGAAGCCACCGATGGAAAACAGGATGACGAACGCCACCGCAAACAGCATCGGTGTCTCGAACGTCAGCGAGCCCTGCCACATGGTGCTGACCCAGTTGAACACCTTGACCCCGGTCGGCACCGCGATCAGCAGCGTGGCGTACATGAAGAACAGCTCGCCCACCAACGGAATGCCCACCACGAACATGTGGTGCGCCCAGACGATGAACGACAGGAACGCGATACTCGCCGTGGCGTAGACCATCGAGGTGTAACCAAATAGCGGTTTGCGGGCGAAAGTCGGGATGATCGAGCTGACAGCGCCGAACGCCGGCAGGATCATGATGTACACCTCGGGGTGACCGAAGAACCAGAACACGTGCTGGAACAGCACCGGATCACCACCACCAGCAGCGCTGAAGAAGCTGGTGCCGAAGTGGATGTCCATCAACATCATGGTCACGCAACCGGCCAGCACCGGCATCACCGCAATCAACAGGAACGCGGTGATCAGCCAGGTCCAGACGAACAGCGGCATTTTCATCAGGGTCATGCCGGGAGCGCGCAGGTTGAGGATGGTCGCGATCACGTTGATCGCACCCATGATCGAGCTGATGCCCATCAGGTGAATGGCGAAGATGAAGAAGGTCACGCTCTCCGGCGCGTAGGTCGTCGACAAAGGTGCGTAGAAGGTCCAGCCGAAGTTCGGCCCGCCGCCGGGCATGAACAGGGTCGACACCAACAACAGGAAGGCAGCCGGCAACAGCCAGAAACTAAAGTTGTTCATCCGTGGCAGGGCCATGTCCGGCGCACCGATCATCAACGGGATCATCCAGTTGGCGAGGCCGACGAACGCCGGCATCACCGCACCGAAGACCATGACCAGACCGTGCATGGTGGTCATCTGGTTGAAGAACGCCGGCTCGACGATTTGCAGGCCCGGCTGAAACAGCTCCGCGCGGATCACCATGGCGAACGAGCCGCCAAGCAGGAACATGCAGAAGCTGAACCACAGGTACAGGGTTCCGATGTCTTTGTGGTTGGTGGTCAGCACCCAGCGCATCAACCCTTTGGCAGGGCCGTGGATGACGTTAGCGCCTGCATGAACGTGGTCATCGCTCACAGCATTCATGTCCTGTCTCCTGCAAACGAATGGGCTGGACGATCCAGGGCAACAAGCCCCGAGCAGTTCCTGGAACACGCAATAGACTGGGTCATTTGCTTTCGGCCTGTTTCAGAGCCAGGACATCCTTAGGCGTCACCATGTCGCCTTTTTTGTTGCCCCAGGCGTTGCGCTCATAGGTCACGACAGCAGCGATATCGACTTCAGAAAGCTGTTTGCCGAAAGCCGCCATGGCGGTGCCGGGTTTGCCGAAGTAGACGCGATGCAGGTGATCTTCTTTGGGTCCGGTGGCAATTGGCGAGCCTTTGAGCGCCGGGAACATCGGCGGCAGGCCCTGGCCTTCAGCCTGGTGACAGGCGACACAGGTGGTGTGATAGACCTTGTCGCCGCGAGCGACCAATTCATCGAGCGTCCATTCTTTGCTGGTCAGCTCTTTAAGCTTGGAGCTCTCAGCTTTTCGGTCGGCCAGCCAGGTGTCGTAATCAGCCTTGCTCTTGACCTCGACCACAACTGGCATGAAGCCGTGGTCCTTGCCACACAACTCCGAACACTGGCCACGGTAGATGCCGGGCTTGTCGACCCGGGTCCAGGCTTCGTTGATGAATCCCGGAATCGCATCGCGCTTGACCGCGAACGCCGGCACCCACCAGGAGTGGATCACGTCAGCAGCAGTCACCAGAAAGCGCACCTTGACGCCAACTGGCAACACCAGCGGCTGATCGACTTCCAGCAGATAGTTTTCGCCTTTCACGGCCTGGTTATGGATCTGTTCTTGCGGTGTGGCCAGGTTGCTGAAGAACTCGACGTCCTGGCCCAAGTATTTGTAATGCCATTTCCACTGATATCCGGTGATCTGGATGTCGATATCCGGCTCACTGGTGTCGTACATCTTGATCAGGGTCTTGGTTGCGGGAACGGCCATCGCCACCAGAATCAGGAACGGAACCACAGTCCAGAGGATCTCGACCGTCGTACTTTCATGAAATTTGGCAGCCACCTGGCCGGTGGAGCGGCGGTGGACGATCATCGACCAGAACATGGCACCGAAGACGATGATGCCAATCACCACACAGATCCAGAAAATGGTCATGTGCAGGTCGAATACCGCGTGACTCACCTCAGTAGCCCCTGGCGCCATATTCATGGTCCAGGCGGCTTGCGCCTGGCTGAATATCGACCACAACACAAGGCCCATCCAGACTTGTGGATGTCGCATCATTGCGGGTTCCCCTTATCGTTCTTGTTATCCCGCCGGCTTTCACCTGCGGCCAAGGGAGCGGCTGCTTAGACTACGAACTTAAACCGCCACGCCTTGGCTGCACATGCAGTCGGGCGTTATCAGCTAACTCCATACAGACCCGAGTATAGACAGCGACTGCGACCTCGCAACGCGATGGCGTAAATCAGATGAGACAGGTTGGCCTTGAGCCCGATGCCACGGATGGAGAGGGATACCTGACGAATGGTGGCAAATCGATATAACGCAAGCGCATAACCATGAAATAATTATGACAAATGCGTCTTAGCAGTTTTTGCAAGCAAGCTAACTTATGACTTCCCTATTTCATTGCCTTGTTTCCTGGAGTTTTCATGAACACCGCCGCATTGCGCGAGCAGATCCAACGTGCCCATCAACATGAGGCCCAAACCGGCCATTTGACGCGTCAGCTGGAAACTCAATTGCCGCACCTTCACCCGACCATCCAATTACCGGATGCCGATGCCAAGGGCGTTTTGACTCGTTTTGTCACAGCTTATATAGAACAAGTCCCGGACCTGCTCGACGCGGCCAACGAAGTGGCGCGTGAAGCGGGCATCGAAGACCAGATCAAACCTGTTCTGAAAATCGCCGAGCAGTTCTTCATCCAGCCACCGGCGATCATGGCAGGCCACGAAGGCCTCGATAGTCTGCTGGACGAAGCCTACCTGGCCCACCGTCTGGTCGAAGAGGTCAACGATCTCTACATCAAGCATTTCGGTCAGCCATTGATCCCGCTGGATATGACTGTCGCCAACCTGATTGCCCACCAGCTGATCGGCGAAACATTCGCCAACCAATTGGATGAAGCTGTGCACCATGCCGTAGATGAAATGCTCAATGAAGAGAGCTTTGCACTGGAGTCCGTCGAGACTTACCGCGAAAAACTCAACAGCCCGGACACCGGAGCCGCGTGGAAACGCTGGCCGTGCCTGTCCCGCCAACTGGGCGTAGGGCTGGAGCTCGATAAGCCGGCTATTTGAGCAGGATGCTGGTCAATTAATAAGCAATTTCAGGCACATCTTGCTCTCGTAGCAGTTGCCGTCAGGCTACGTTCGACCGCGAAGCGGTCGCAATACAGCAACCGCCTTCATACAGAAAGAATAAAGGCGCTGGATTTACGGCTGCTTCGCAGCCGAACGTAGCCTTCGGCAACTGCTACGGGTTTTGTGTCCGCCTCGCGGTCGGTGAGTTACCTCGGCTGCGATCTTGCCCTGCTGGGCAAAGGTCTTGGGTTCAAACCCCGGCCGAGCCCATTCGGGCCGTCGTGCGCAGTCGTCCTTCCAGTCGGCGCTTCAATCCGCGCGCCTCAATCACCAGTCTCGAGCCTTTTGCCGCGTTGGCCCGGCCCCATTCTTCCAGCAACTCAAGGCAGGAATGGTCGATGTAGCTCAGGTTGTTCAACGGCACATGCACCGTGGCACCTGCCGGGATGGTTGCCAGCACTTGGGTCAATGCGGGCACCTTGAGGAAGGTCGCCGCGCCTACCAGTCGCAACTCCATTTCGCCTTCACGGGGCAGATCAATCAGGCTGATTTTCAACCGCGACGCTTTCCAGGCCAGTTTCGCCAAGGTCAGACCGAAACCAATCAGGACGCCAGTCAGCAGGTCGGTGAAAATGATCGCCAAGGCCGTCGCCGCGTAGGTCAACATCGGCATTCGGCCATAGCGCCCCAGCCCACGAAAGGCTTTGAGGTCGACCAGTTTTATACCGGTGTAAACCAACACCCCAGCCAGACTGGCCACCGGAATGCTTTGCAGCACACTGGACAACAGCAACACAAAAGCCAGCAACCACACGCCGTGGAAAATCGCTGAAAGCCGTGTCGTAGTGCCAGCCTGCACATTCGCCGAGCTGCGGACGATCACCCCGGTCATCGGCAACGCACCGAGCAGGCCACAGAGCATATTGCCGACCCCCTGCGCTGACAGCTCCCGATCGAAATCCGAACGCTGGCCGTTGTGCATACGATCCACCGCTGCTGCCGACAACAGCGTCTCGGCACTGGCGATAAAGGCCACGGCGAACGCGGCGATCAGCAGGTTGGGATCAGCCAGATTGAGCAAGTCGGACGGTCGCAGCCAATCAATCGCCTCTGCCAGATTGGCCGGTACTTCGACGCGCTTCACTTGCAGCGCGAGAACAAGGCTCGCGACAGTCGTCAGGCCGACGCCGAGCAGGGCACCCGGAACAAACCGCAGCGACTGTGGACGCCACTTGTCCCACAGCCACATCACCAGAATCGTCGACAGCCCGAGCAATCCAGCCTGCCAGCCGAGCCCGTCACCCAGCGTCGGCAGCGCCTGAGCCAGAGCGGCGGGGAAGCCTGTCAGGTTATCCAGCCCGGACGGCTTGGGTGCGCCGTCGAGCATCACATGGACCTGCGACAACACGATCAACACGCCGATCCCGGCGAGCATCCCGTAGACCACTGCCGGTGCCGTGACCCTGAACCAGCACCCCAGACGCAACCGCCCGGCGACCAATTGCAGAAAACCGGCCAGCAACAGAATCGGCCCGAGCATGGCTACTCCGTGCTGGCGCACCACTTCAAACACCAACACCGCCAGACCCGCTGCCGGGCCGCTGACCTGTAGCGGCGAACCTGCCAGCCAACCGACCACCAGACCGCCAATAATCCCGGTGATCAGGCCTTTGGCCGGCGGCATGCCGGAAGCGATGGCGATGCCCATGCACAAGGGCAGGGCGACGAGAAACACGACCACCGAAGCCAGCAGCTCCCGTGGCAGAACAGCTTTTAGTTGTGCAGCACGCATGGTGACTCTCCCGCGTTTTCTTCAGGCGTGGCAAAGCCCGACCGCTTGATACGCAGTCATGGCTAAACCACACAGGGGATTCAGGAAGATTTAGAAGCGCGCTTTGGGCGTCGCAACGGGAATCGGATGGCTGCCATCAAGAGGCAGGAAACAGCCCTGCTCCGCGTCGTAGGCTTTGATTTCACTGGTTTCGATGCTGTAAACCCAACCGTGGATAAACAAGTGACCGTTAGCCATGCGCGACGCCACCGAAGGGTGAGTGCGCAAATGCTGCAACTGGGCAATGACGTTTTCTTCGGTCAGCACATGCATGCTTTCGTTTTCGTCAGCGCAATTGCAGTTTTCCTGCACCATTGTCTTGGCCACCTCCGCATGGCGCAGCCAGGCTTTGACGGTGGGCATTTTTTCCAGGCTTTGTGGGTTGAGCACCGCACGCATCGCGCCACAATCCGAGTGTCCGCAAATGATGATGTGCTGCACACCCAGCGCCAATACCGCGTATTCGATGGCGGTGGAGACACCACCGTTCATTTGCCCGTAAGGCGGCACCACATTACCTACATTGCGGGTCACGAACAGGTCGCCAGGAGCGCTTTGGGTAATCAATTCGGGGACGATGCGCGAATCGGCACACGCGATAAACATCGCTCTTGGCTGTTGGGCCGTGGCGAGCTTTTTGAAGAGTTCTTCCTGTTGCGGGAAGATCTCGTTATGAAAGTGCAGAAAGCCGTCAACGATATGCTGCAGCGCCGCATCGGCGCTTTCGGCCTCCGGGAGGGCTGAAGCCGACGCAGCCAACGGCTGTTTATCCTTGTCACTCATGATTCATCCTCTTTGACGGATTAAAGGAATTTTCCAGTTTTATCCGGTATGAGGCCAGTGGTTGGCTAAAAAATACTCAACCCACTGACCGCGACCCATCAGTCACTCGATGAACAAGGTAGCCGTCGAAACTTAACTCAAACTGAATCAAGCGCTCTAGTCCGCCGTTCTCGGTCATGCAAAAACGTGACCAGAGTATCAGTGGCCTCTCTATTGGCACTATTCAACGATAGGCCAATTCCTCTTATAACAATGACATCTGGCCTCCCGGCGGACAAAAAGCTTCGCAATCCAGGTTGAATCCTTCCCGTCGATTGAGCCCCAGACGCTTGATGGCTTTGGCGAACCGTAGCGCCAGAAGATCGGCAAACGGCCCTTCGCCACGCATACGTGCTCCAAAGCGACTGTCGTACAGCTCTCCGCTCCGGCTTTGGCGAATCAGGCTCAGCACATGGGCTGCACGCTGCGGGTAGTGGGCGGCCAGCCACTCCTCGAACAGCGGCGCGACCTCCAGCGGCAGGCGCAGCATCATGTAGGCCGCGCTTTGTGCGCCAGCGGCATGGGCTTCGTTGAGCAGGCTTTCCAGTTCGCTGTCATTGATCATCGGAATCATCGGCGAACACAACACTCCCACCGGGATCCCCGCTTCACGCATGACCCTGATCGCCCGCAACCGGGCTTTGGGGGCTGCGGCTCGCGGTTCGAGGATGCGTTTGAGCTCATCATCGAGCGTGGTCAGGCTGATCATCACCGCCACCAACCGTTGTTGCGCCAGTTCGGCGAGCAAATCCAGATCACGCAGAATCAGCGAGCCTTTGGTAATGATGGTCACCGGATGGCGGTACCGCAGCAGAACTTCCAGGGTTTGCCGAGTGATTTTGTGTTCGCGCTCGATCGGCTGATAAGGATCAGTATTGGACCCAAGGTTGATGGGCGCGCACTTATAACCGCGCTTCGAAAGCTGCTGCTCCAGCACAGCGGCGGCGTTAGTCTTGGCGATCAGCTTGGTCTCGAAATCCAGCCCCGGCGACAAATCCCAATAGGCATGACTGGGCCGTGCATAGCAGTAAATACAACCGTGCTCACAGCCACGATAGGGATTGATTGAGCGATCGAAGGGCAAGTCTGGCGAGTTGTTGCGAGTGATGATGGTCTTCGCCGTCTCGATGCGCACCTCGGTGCCTTGCGTCATCGGCGCTTCCTGATACCAGCCGTCGTCCTCGGCGACCGAGCGGTTCGGCGCGAAGCGGTTGTGCGGATTGGTCGCGGTACCGCGTCCGCGAGGAGGCAAGGGAGTGAACATCGAACGGACCTCGAAAGCTGTATGCACATACAGTATCCGGGTGTCGGGATTCTGGCCAGTGCCGTTCGGCACTTCAGGGGTGTTTCAGATTAAACCTGTGCGGTGCGTATCCGCACAGGTTTAAGTCATAGCCATCAAACAGACATTAATTGTGTTGTGTTATTTGTCCCACGTCGTCACCCGGGGTGATTTTCATATCATCCTTACGTAAGGCCGCCACTTCACCGGGCTTAACTTCAGATCCCTTATTGCCCCAACTACTGCGTATAAAGTTGACCACATCGGCCACTTCCTGATCGGACAACCGCCAGGCAAACGCGGGCATGGTGAAGGTCGACGGTGCGCTGTGGGTGGCTGGCAAGGTGCCGCCCTTCAGAACGATATGAATCAACGAGGTTGGGTCTTCTGACTGCAACACCGGATTGCCCGCCAACGCCGGGAATACTCGTGTGTAACCGTGACCGTCAGTACGGTGGCAGGCGGCGCAGTTATCGATGTAGACCGACGCCCCGGGTTTGCTGTCGTCACCTGTCCACAACGCCTGGGCAACTTGCTTGTCGTATGGGAGCGGCTGGTCGTTGGGGTCACTGGATGGCAGCGACTTGAGGTAACGAGCGATCGCGGTGAGGTCGTCATTCGTCATGTACTGCATGCTGTGGACCACCACATCACTCATGCCGCCGAACACTGCGCTGCGATCACTGCGGCCGGTCTTGAGAAACTGCACCAGTTGCTCTTCGCTCCAACTGCCGAGACCGTCCTTGTGGTCGCCCCTCAGGCTCTTCGCAATCCAGCCTTCCAGTGGTGCGCTGCCCGAGAGAAACAAACGGCCTTCATCGGCGCTCAAGGCTTTTTCCTGCATGGTCAGGGCTCGCGGCGTGTGGCAGGCACCGCAATGGCCGAGACCTTCCACCAGGTACGCACCGCGGCTGACCACTGGGTCTTCAACTGCGGCGGCCTGATACTCCACGACGCTCGGCGCGAACATCCAGCGCCACATTGCCAATGGCCAACGCATGCTCAACGGCCAAGGAATGTCGCTGTCCTTGTTGTCCTGAACCACCGGTGCAACGCCCTTCATGAAGTAGGCGTAAAGCGCCTGCATATCCGCTTCGCTGACACGCGCATAGGACGGGTATGGCATGGCCGGGTAAAGCGTGCTACCGCTTTTCGCGACGCCATGGCGCACGGCCTTGTCGAAGTCTTCGAAGCTGTATTGGCCAATGCCGGATTTGTCCGGTGTGATGTTGGTGGAGTAAATAGTGCCGATCGGCGTTTCCATCGGTAGCCCGCCCGCAAAAGGTTTGCCGCCCTTGGCAGTGTGGCAAGCCACACAGTCTCCGGCGCGAGCCAGGTATTCGCCCTGACTGATCAGCGCTTGCTGATCAGCTTCGGCAACCAATGCCGACAGACTGCTGAACAGTGTAAAGGTCGCGATAACGAGTGCTTTCATGGTCATCGCTCCTTAAGCCTGAACCAGCGGGCCGGGGTTCTTCAGGTATTGCTCACGAATCGCTCGGGCCGACCAGTAAGTCAATGCAGCCACCAGACCGGTAGGGTTGTAACCCAAACCTTGCGGGAAAGCCGATGCGCCGGGGACAAAGACGTTATGCACGTCCCAGCTCTGCAGGTAGCGATTGAGCGCACTGGTTTTCGGATTGATGCCCATGATCGCGCCACCGTTGAGGTGAGTGGTCTGGTAGGAGGCGGTATTGAAGTGTTCGCCGACCTTCTTGCCCAGCAGAGCGATGGCCTTGGGATTCATCGCTTCGGCGATCTTGCTCATTTTCTCGACCATGAAGCGGTTCATCTTGATGTCGTTTTCTTGCCAGTCGAAGGTCATCCGCAACAGCGGTAGGCCGTAGGCATCGCGATACACCGGGTCGAGATCGAGGTAGTTGCCACGGTAGGACTGATGCGCACCGTGGGCATCCATCGACACCTGGTGGGTGTAGTAGTCGGCTGTCGCGCGCTTCCAGGCACTGCCCCAAGCCGGAGTGCCCGGCGGGTTGGAGGTCCCGGCAATCGGCCGGCTACCGGATTGGTTGACCCACATCGGCGAGCCGCCAACGAAGCCGTGAGGGCCGTGGTCGAAATTGTCGGCATTGAAATCGTCCACCGCCACGCCGTTACCGCCCGCGCCGATGAAGTTGTTGGTATGCACATCCTTGTCGAAGTAGGCCTTGATAGTCGCCATGTTCTGATACGCGAAATTCTTGCCCACCACGCCTTCGCCGCTGATCGGGTCATAAGGCTTGCCGATGCCGGAAAGCAGCATCAACCGTACGTTGTGGAACTGGAACGCGCCGAGGATCACCAGATCCGCTGGCTGCTCAATCTCCCGGCCTTGGGCGTCGATGTAGGTCACGCCGGTGGCTTTGCTTTTGGTGCTGTCGAGGTTGACCCGCAACACGTGGGAATTGGGGCGTAATTCGAAATTCGGAACCTGCTTGAGCGCCGGCAGGATGTTCACGTTCGGCGAAGCTTTGGAATACATGTAGCAAACGTAGCCACTGCAAAAGCCGCAGAAGTTGCACGGCCCCATCTGCGCGCCGTAAGGGTTGGTGTATGGCCCCGAAGTATTGGCAGATGGCAGGTTGTAGGGTTTGTAACCCACGGCACTGGCCGCGTGCTGGAACAACTGCGCGGAATAGGTGTTTTTCTGCGACTCCAGCGGGAAATGATTCGAGCGATCCGGCGCATAAGGATTGCCACCCTTGCCTTCGCCAACTACTTGACCGTTCACGGTCCAGGCCTGGCCCGAGGTGCCAAAGACTTTTTCGGCGTAGTCGAAAAAAGGCTCCAGCTCTTCATAGCTGACACCGAAATCCTGGATGGTCATGTCCTTGGGGATGAAGCTCTTGCCATAGCGCTCTTCGTAGTGACTGCGCATGCGCAACTCGATCGGATCGACCCGAAAGTGCACGCCGGACCAGTGCAAACCAGCGCCACCGACACCATTGCCCGGCAGGAAGGCGCCGAGTTGGCGATTCGGCAGGGCGACGTCATTCACGCTATGGCGAATGGTGACGGTCTCTTTCGATATGTCCTGAAAGAGTTTTTTACGCACGCTGTAGGTGAGTTCATCGATGACCTGCGGATAGTTGCCGTCGGGGTAGGTGTCCTGCATCGGCCCGCGTTCCAGCGCCAGCACGTTGAGGCCCGCTTCTGTCAGCTCCTTGGCCATGATCGCGCCGGTCCAGCCGAAACCAACAATCACCGCGTCAACCTTCTTCATTACGGTTGCCATGCTCAAGCCCTCTCGCCGCGAATCGACACTGCCGGGAAAGGGTATTGCTCGTTGCGTTCCACCCAATCCATGAAATCGGCGCGGGCGCCGGGAAAGCCGATCATGGTCCAGCCGACCATACCTTTATTGCCACCGTGGATCGGGTCGCAGAAGAACCCTTCCTTGGTGTTTTGCAGCAGGAGGTTGAAGAAAATCTTTGGCGGCACACTGTCGAATTGCGCCTGTCCGGCCTCAAGTTGTTTGAGCAAATCGTCTCGGGTAGCGCTGTCTTGTGCGGCAAATGTTTTACCGTTGAGCGCTTTTGACCAAGCGTCCGTCGCGGCAATACCCAGGCGATAGATCTCTTTAGGCACCAACTTGCTCTGCCAGCCCATTTCCGGCGCAGCATCGGCGTTGAACGGCCCTTGCATGTACCACAAGGCACCCGCGGCGTAAGGCGTGTTCATTTGCCGGTCGATGTATTCAGGCACTCCCGCCTGGAGGGCACCCAGGCCTTGCTCGTCAGCCGGGATCAGACGCGCGACGGCCGCCTGAATAAACACCCACTCTTCAGCGGTAAAAAAAACCGGCTCATAGGCAGCGCTGCTGACAGGCGTCTTGCCCGGGCTGGCCGGAGCGGCCTCAGGTGCCGCCAGCAACACGGAGCTGCCCAGTGCAGTGCTGGCAACGGTGACCACAGGGATCAAGGTCAGGGATTTGCGTAAAAACTCACGCCGCGGATTGTCTCGATCTTGATCAGACATGGGTGCACCTCATCAGGCATTCACGGATTTATCAGCCGCATCAAAGAGCAGCTTGTCGTTTTTTTGGCAGCGATGTGGCTCGAGCTCGACCCGAAAAGAAGCACACATCAGCAAACTTTAGTTACAAATGGTAGCAGGCTAAGCATCAAGATGAATCGCTTCAGCTAAAAAACCTGTAGAACGTTCGATAATCCCGAACTTCCCGACAGGCTTCACAATTCTTTGACACGCTTCTCACGGGCCTTTGACCCATTCGGCGCCACGCTAGATTCCACTAGCCCATTTCCCATTCACGGCCCCCTCACGAATGTCGAAAACCCGCGTCTTACCCGCACTGTGCTTTTCTTTCATGGCGCTCTTTGCGATCGCTCAGGTTCAGGCCGACGAAACCCCGTCGACCCGGCCCACCGAATGGGCTCAGCCGGTTGACGCGCAGTACAACCTCTACCAGATGTCCCCGACGCTCTATCGCAGCACACTGCCCAATCGCGGCGCGGTGCCGTCGCTGGAAAAACTCAAGGTCGGGACGATCATCAATTTTTTGCCGGAATCCGACTCAAGCTGGTTGTCGGCACCGGGCATCACCCAGGTGCACCTGTCGTATAGAACCAACCATGTCGAAGACGCCGATGTACTGAGCGCCTTGCGGGCAATCCAGTCAGCAGAAAGCAAAGGCTCGGTATTGATTCACTGCAAGAATGGCTCAGACCGCACCGGCCTGATGGCCTCGATGTACCGCGTGGTGGTGCAGGGCTGGAGCAAAGAGGACGCCTTGAACGAAATGACCCAAGGCGGCTTCGGCGACAGCACACACTTCAAGAACGGGATTCGCTACATGATGAAGGCTGACGTCGAAAAACTGCGTGCTGCGCTGGCCAGCGGTGCGTGCAGTACCAGTGTGTTCGCCACCTGCTCGGTCAAAAGCTGGTTCAAAACGGTCGACACTCAATAAGCACTCTGTAAGAAAGCCTGCCAAGCCTCGTGAGAGGTTGGCAGGTTGAGGGGATCGTCAGTCTTTTTTCAACTTCGGATTGGGGAAGAACTGTACGGTCTGCACCTTGGCATCCGGCACTTTCAACGCTGACGTATTGACCCGCGTACCCAACTCCTTGGGTACCGACAGGCCTTGCTCGTTGAGCGTGTCGCAATAACCGCAAGCCACGCATTCGCGGTGCGGCACGTCGTCTTCGCTCCACATCATCAACTTGTCCGGCTCGCTGCACGCCGGGCAGACTGCCCCGGCGATGAAGCGTTTTTTAGTTTTGCTCACAGGTCCGTCACTCATGCTGCCGCGTCCTCACTCAGGCCGCTGTGGCGCAAGAGTGCGTCAATCGACGGCGCACGTCCGCGGAAATCGACGAACAGCACCATCGGCTCCTGAGAACCACCGCGAGCCAGAATCGCCTCGCGAAATGCGCGACCGGTGTCAGCGTTGAACACGCCTTCTTCCTCGAACTTCGAAAATGCGTCAGCCGACAGCACTTCAGCCCATTTGTAGCTGTAGTAACCCGCCGCGTAACCGCCAGCGAAGATGTGCGCAAAGCTGTTAGGGAAGCGGTTATAAGCCGGCGGACGCATGACCGAGACCTCGTCGCGTACACCTTCGAGCACCTGCAGCACGCTGCGACCGTCGCCGTGAGTGGCATGCAATTCGAAGTCAAACATCGAGAACTCCAACTGACGAACCATCATCAAGCCAGACTGGAAATTCTTTGCCGCGAGCATTTTTTCCAGCAGGTCCTGAGGCAGTGGCTCACCCGTTTCATAGTGACCGGAAATCAGCGCCAGACCTTCAGGCTCCCAGCACCAGTTCTCCATGAACTGGCTCGGCAACTCCACCGCATCCCACGCCACGCCGTTGATCCCGGAGGCGCCGGCGTGCTCGATGCGGGTCAACAGGTGATGCAGGCCATGGCCGAATTCGTGGAACAGGGTGGTGACTTCATCGTGGGTCAGCAGCGCAGGCTTGCCGCCGACTGCCGGGGTGAAGTTGCACACCAGATTCGCCACCGGGTTTTGCAGTACGCCTTCAGCGGTGCGACGACGGTCGCGAGCACCGTCCATCCAGGCACCGCCACGTTTGTTGGCACGAGCATAGAGATCGAAAAAGAAGCGCCCGATGTGCTGGCCATTTTCTTTGATTTCAAACAGGCGGACATCCGGGTGCCAAGTGTCGAAGCCTTGCTGCTCGGCGATTTCAATGCCGTACAGACGCTGAACAATAGCGAACAGCCCGCCCAGCACCTTGTCGATCGGGAAGTAAGCACGCAGTGCTTCCTGAGCCACGCTGTAACGCTGCTCCCGGAGTTTTTCACCGTAGAAACCGCTGTCCCAGCTTTGCAGGTCCGCGCAGCCTTGTTCAGCGGCGTAGGCCTTGAGATGCTCCAGATCTAACGCGGCGAACGGCTTGCTGCGTTTGGCCAGGTCGCGCAGGAAGCTCAGCACCTGATCGCTGGACTCGGCCATTTTGGTCGCCAGACTCAGCTCCGAGAAACTGGCGAAACCCAGCAGTTGAGCCAGTTCCTGACGCAGGTCGAGAATCTCTTCCATCACTGGGCCGTTGTCGTTCTGACCGGCGTTCGGGCCTTGATCCGACGCACGGGTGCAGTAGGTAGCGTAGACTTCTTCGCGCAGTGCACGGTCCTGGGCGTAGGTCATCACTGCGAAATAGCTAGGGAATTCCAGACTGATCAGCCAACCATCCAGGTCTTTGGCCTTCGCCGCGGCGGCCATTTGCGCCTTGGCCGAGTCGGTCAGGCCAGCCAGGGCCGCTTCGTCGGTGACGTGTTTAGTCCAGGCTTGGGTGGCATCGAGCAATTGGTTGGAGAAACGGCTACCCAGTTCGGACAGCTTGCTCTGCACTTCGGCGTAACGCTTTTGTTGTGCCTCAGGCAGATCGATACCCGACAGGCGGAAGTCGCGCAGGGCGTGTTCCAGAATGGTCTTCTGGCCCACGTCGAAACCAGCAGATTGCGGGCTGCTGGCCAAAGCTTCGAACGCCTGGAACAGCTCGCGGTTCTGGCCCAACTCGGTGGAATAGGCGCTCAACGCTGGCAGGCAGGACTCATAGGCCTCGCGCAATTCAGCGCTGTTGCACACAGCGTTCAGATGGCTGACCGGGCTCCAGGCAGCGCCCAGGCGATCGTTGAGTTCATCCATGGCCAGCACCAGACCAGCCCAGGTAGGCTGTTTGCCCTGACTTTCGAGGATGCCAGCGATGGCGGCGCGGTTGTCAGCGAGGATCTGTTCAATGGCCGGTTGCACATGCTCGGCACGGATCGCCGAGAACGGCGGCAGGTCGTAGGGCTGCAGAAGTGGATTGTTCACGCTCACGGTTTGGCACCTTGGCTGGAAGAAACATTGGGCCATCTTAATTACAATCGACGCTCACCGCAGCTATCGGCCCCATTAATAAATGTCACAGAGGGAATGCAACTTGGCCATTCGCACCTACCAGAACCACACACCGACACTGGGCGAGCGGGCGTTTGTCGACAGCTCGGCGGTGGTCATCGGCGACGTTGAAATCGGTGCTGACAGCTCGGTCTGGCCGCTGACGGTGATCCGCGGCGACATGCACCGTATCCGCATCGGTGAGCGCACCAGCGTGCAGGACGGCTGTGTGCTGCACATCACCCACGCCGGGCCGTTCAACCCGGACGGCTTCCCCCTGCTGATCGGCGATGAGGTAACCATCGCCCACAAAGTGATGCTCCACGGCTGCAGCGTCGGTAGCCGGATCCTCATCGGCATGGGCAGCATTGTCATGGACGGCGCAGTGGTGGAAGACGATGTAATCATCGGTGCCGGCAGCCTGGTGCCGCCGGGCAAGCGACTGGAAAGTGGCTTTCTTTATGTGGGCAGCCCGGTCAAACAAGTGCGGCCACTGACTGACAAAGAGCGCGCCTTTTTCACCTACAGCGCGGCGAACTACGTGAAGCTCAAGGATCTGCATCTGGCCGAAGGCTACGACCACGCTTGACCCTAGTGCCCCTACTCAGGAATCACCATGCATTACCAAACTGTTTTGTTCGACCTCGATGGCACCCTGACCGACCCTCGCGAAGGCATCACACGTTCAATCCAGTTCGCTCTGAGCAAACTGGGCATTGATGAGCCGGACCTGACCAAGCTTGAACACTTTATCGGCCCTCCATTGCTGCAAGCCTTCATGCAGTTCTACGACTTCGACGAGGCCCGCGCCTGGGAGGCGGTGAATTTCTATCGTGAGCGCTTCAAGGTCACCGGTCTCTACGAAAACCGCGTGTTCGAGGGTGTCACACCTCTCCTGGAAACCCTGAGCGGACAAGGGCGGCAGCTGTTTATCGCCACCTCGAAACCCTGGGTTTTTGCGCGGGAAATCGCCCGGCACTTTGATTTCGCCAAGCACTTCAAAGTGATCTACGGCAGCGAACTGGACGGCACCCGTACCAACAAAGTCGAATTGATCGCCCATCTGATGGCCGAAGAGGGCCTTGATCCGGCCAATACCTTGATGATCGGCGACCGCAAACACGACCTTATCGGCGCCAAACGTAACGGGCTGGATGCGGCAGCAGTGGGTTATGGTTTTGGTAACCATGAAGAGTTAAGCGCTGAGCAGCCGGCGTATCACTTTGAGACGTTGGCTGAGTTGCATCAGGCGTTTTTGCAGCGCTAGTTAAATCCCATCGCGAGCAAGCTCGCTCCTACACTAGGTTTGTGTCTTCCTCAGAATCTGCGGTTTGCACAATCTCATGTAGGAGCGAGCTTGCTCGCGATGAGGCCCTGTCAGCCATCCGAGACATTAAGACCTGCCAACGCTTTCAGCGCCGCCTTACGCTGCTCAACCGGCAAAGCGCCCAATTTCTCCACCTCGCCATAAAACACCTCCCAATCCCCGCCCGACTGTTTGAACAACACCGCAAACGCCGGCACCCACTGGTCATAGAGTCCAAACGGCAGCAACCGAGCGTTGTTCATCGGCGCGTTAATCCAGGCGTCGTAGCGATTCGCGCCGGCCCATTGGCTGTCGCGCAATTGTCGATAGTCGCTGCGCAACCGCTCGAACTCCGCAGCTTTGCGCTGGCGCATCTGCTCGGTCGACAGCGGCAACGCATACAGCCGTTCAAGCCGTGTGCGGGTGTCCAGAATCAGCCGGGTAAACTGATCCCGCTGCCGCATATCCACGACACTGGCTGGGGGTAAGCCACGGGCCACACGCCACTGGCGAGTACCTTCCTGTTCGACGAAAGTGGCGAAAGACTCGTTGAACTCGGTGTCGTCCTTCACATAAAAACGCTGATGCGCCAACTCGTGGAAGATCAGCGTCGCTAGTCGCTCATCGCCCCAGCTCATCATCGAACTGATGATCGGATCGTTGAACCAGCCCAGGGTCGAATAGGCCTCGACGCCACTAATCGACACATCCATGCCTTGTTCGCGTTGCAGCGCAGCCTCACCTCGCGCCGCGCCCTGACTGTAAAAGCCGCGATAGGCCACACAGCCGGCAATCGGGAAACAGTGATTTTGCGGTGTCAGGGAAAACTCGGCCGTGGCGAACACGTTCCACACCACAAACGGTCGCCCGATATCGGCGTACAGGCGATAGCTTTTGTTATCCGGCAGGTGCAAATGCTCAATAGCGAATTCGCGAGCCTTCTGGGATTGGGCTAAATGTTCGCGCAGTTTCGGGTCGCGAGCAGGGTCAGCAATCACCTCGGCCACAGGCTCACGGGCCTGCAGCAACTGCCACTGACCGTTGGCCAATTGGCTGTAATAGCTGACGCGGGAACAACCGTTCAGCAGCAAAAACAACAACCCTGGAAACAAAAGCCATAAAAGACGGTCGAGTAACCCATGGCTCATACACTGCTGCCTATCCAAATCGAACCGTCCTGTGAGTGTCTGCTCACAAGACTATCTCGCCTTCCCGGAGCTTCGCTATGCGCGCGTTGATGCTGACTGGTGGCCTGTTAATGTTAGCTGGCTGTGCTGGACTGCCTGCCCCTGATCCGGCGCAAGCGTGGATCGATCTGGATACTCATCAGGACACGACGCTGCAGGCGCTGAAAGTCGACGAAAAAGCTTCGACCGATAAGCGTTATTTCGAAGTTCCACCCGGCAGCCATAAGCTGACCGTGCGTTATCAATTCTCGGTAGAGCCTACCAATATAGGCCCGGACACCGCACCGCTTTGGCGCGACTGTCAGTTGAGTGTGAAATTCAAAGACTTCAACGCCGGTCAGCGCTATCAACTGCAAGCCGGGAATATTGGCTTCCGGCCGTGGGCCAAGCTCTATGACCAGCAGCGAAAGGTGGTGGGCCATGGGCAACCGGCAGGATGCCGACGAACCTGATCAGCGCTATGCTGAATGTATCTTGATTTAACGGCCAACATCATGCGCCAGCCTTTGCTTTTACTCGCCCTGAGCCTCCTCAGCGCTTGTGTAAGTCCTCTGCCTGCGGTCAACCCGCAGCAGGCCTGGATTGACCTCGCCACCCCGACACCGGGCGGCAAACTGATAATGGCCGAACGGCTGGATAACCAACCATTATCCGATGGGCGTTTTTTTCAGGTCACACCCGGCAGCCATGAACTGCAAGTGCGCTTCGATTTCGAAATTAATGCAGGTGGGATGGGCATGATGAGCTTCCCGCAGGAGCGCCTCTGTTACCTGACAGTGCGCTACGACCACTTCGAGGCAGGCCAGCGTTATCGGCTGGAAGCGCGCTCACTGTCCTTCAACGCCAGCGCCCGGCTGTACAACGCCAAACGCGAGATCGTGGCAGAAGATCGGGAGGTCTATTGCGTGCCGTAGCAGGGCTTAGCGGTCATTCTTCTGATAGATGATTTTCTTGGTGCCCCCGTCGCAGGTACCAACGACCATATTCTGATCATGCACCTCGTCATTGCTGACGATCTCCAAGGTGTAGGACGCCACGTTGTTGGCCTGAATCTTTGCTTCGATCTCGGCCTTGAGTTCTTCACAGGATTTCGTTGCCGCCAGGGCCGAGGTAGTCAGCGCGCAACAGATAATCGCCAAAGCAAAACGTTTCATGGTTAAAACTCCCTTGATGCGGCGCGCACTGTCATACGCAGAAGCCGCAGTCACTCATTCGACCACAGTTTCGCAAACCGAGTCCTGATTTGGCTCACATCCGGGGCAACCAAAAAGATCGCAGCCTACGGCAGCTCCTACGTTGACCGCGTATACCCTTAATTTCACGGATGTACGCCAACTGTAGGAGCTGCCGCAGACTGCGATCTTTTGCGGCGCACTAGATTTCTGAATCAGCTCACCAACGTCCCATCAAGCGTGATTTTGGCATTCAACACCTTCGACACCGGGCAGCCTTCTTTGGCTTTTTTGCTCAGCTCGTCGAATTGCTGTTGGCTGGCGCCAGGGATTTTCGCTTTGAGCGTCAGATGCACGGCGGTAATCGCAAAGCCACCATCCACCTGGTCCAGCGTCACCTCGGCATTGGTATCGATGCTGGTGGCTTTCAGGTTAGCCTCGCCGAGAATCATCGAAAAGGCCATAGAGAAGCAACCCGCGTGAGCTGCGCCGATCAGCTCCTCAGGGTTGGTGCCCGGGCCGCCTTCGAAGCGCGCCTTGAAGCCATAAGGTGCATTTTTCAGGACCCCGGTTTCGGTCGAGATGGAACCAAGACCGGTTTTCAGATCACCTATCCAATGAGCCGATGCTTTCTTTTTGATACTCATCTGCGTCTCCTCAAGATCCGGCGCGAGGGATCGCGCCTTCATGGTTTTCTGTCACTAGGGTTCTGAGGATAGAAGGCCTGGCAAAGTTCACCTTGTCAGATCAAACCGCTTATCTGGTAGGCAAAATCACCTCTGCTATTGAATCTCGGGTATATGCCCACATTTCATAGAACACGCTTATAGAAATCGGCAGGTTTTGGCTCGTGACAAAAGCCTGCGCACCCAGTGGAGAAGCAGGCTTATGAAACGACTGTCTGATATCAAGTTCTCGACCCTCGACCTGGTCCCGGTCCGCGCGAACGGCAGCCCGGCGCAATCGCTGCGCAACTCGCTAGACCTGGCGCAACACGTCGAGAAATTTGGCTACAACCGCTTCTGGGTCGCCGAACACCACAATATGGACGGCATCGCCAGCTCGGCGACCTCCGTTTTGCTCGGCTATCTGGCCGCAGGCACCTCGACCATTCGTGTCGGTTCCGGCGGCGTGATGCTGCCCAACCACGCCCCATTAGTGATCGCCGAGCAGTTCGGTACCCTGGAAAGCTTGTATCCGGGCCGGATCGACCTCGGTTTGGGCCGCGCGCCCGGCTCCGACCAGATGACCGCCCGCGCCCTGCGCCGTGAACGTTCCGGTAGCGCCGACGATTTCCCCGAAGATGTCGCGGAACTGATGAGCTACCTCGGCCCACGTACACCTGATCAAAAAGTGATCGCCGTTCCAGGCACCGGCACCAATGTGCCGGTCTGGCTGTTGGGTTCAAGTCTGTTCAGTGCGCAACTGGCCGGGGAACGCGGTTTGCCCTACGCCTTCGCCTCACACTTCGCTCCGCGCTACATGCACGAAGCGATTCGGGTCTATCGCAATCACTTCAAGCCTTCAGCAGTGCTCGACAAACCTTACGTGATGCTCGGTGTGCCGCTGGTGGCAGCGGATACCGACGAGCAGGCCGATTACCTGGCGACCTCGGTCTATCAACGGATTCTGGCCCTGATGCGCGGCCAAAGCCTGGTGCAGCGCCCACCGGTGAAAACCATGGACGGCCTGTGGTTGCCCCATGAGAAAGAAGCGGTGGCGAGCTTCCTTGGTCTGGCGATGGTTGGCAGCCCGGAAAAAATCCGCGCCAAACTGCAAGTGCTGATCGAGCAGACAGAGGCCGATGAGCTGATTTTCACCTGCGACCTGTATGAACATGCCGATCGGGTGCACTCCTACGAGTTGCTGGCGCAGGTCATGAAGGGCTGACATTCAAAAAGCCCATATAAAAAAGCCGACGCAACCGCGTCGGCTTCTATGTCTGTCTGCAAGGGGAACAATCCTACTTCTTGTAGACGATTACCTTGCTGCCGCTTTCGCACTTGCCGACTACTTTCCCACCCGCCGCGGCGCCTTTATCGACGATTTCCAGCGAATAGCCAGAAATGTGCTTGGCATCGAGTTTCGCTGCAATTTCGCCTTTCAGTGCTTCGCACGGTTTGCCGGCAGCAAGGGCTGTTCCCGCAATGCTCAACAAACCTACCGCCAATATAAACTTCTTCATCGATCACATTCCCCGGTCGGATCAAAAAGAGGCGTCAACGCTCTAGGCTGACGCACCCCAGTCTGTGGCGCTTTGCCATTCCCTATGGCAATCGGCCAGCGCTCAAGTTCAGAAGCCTAGCTCAATCTCAGCTAGTGGCAATCCGGAACCCGACTTTAAGGGTCACCTGAAAGTGTGCCACCTTGCCGTCCTTGATATGCCCGCGGGTTTCGGTCACCTCGAACCATTCCAGTAACTTGAGGCTTTTACTGGCCTCGGCCAGAGCGTTATTGATGGCGTCTTCGATGCTGGTGGGGGAAGAGCCAACCAGTTCGACTTTTTTATACGTGTGATGGTCAGTCATGGCGTTCTCCTTAGGGTGTGAAATACAGCCTAGCAGTGATTTTTCTTATTACTTCTGTCGGCTATTGCTTCGGGAAAATTCAGATTTACTGCACTTTCCCAACCCCCTGGAGTCCCAACCAACACACGCCACTCATCAACAATGCAGGAGAGTCACCATGGCCACCACCTCGTTACGTCAAGCCTCATTGCAAAGCATGGAAGCCGAGATCGAGAGTCTGCTCAAGTCGTTGGAAAACCTTAAGGACGACGCCTCGGACGAGTCGCGAAAAACCCTCAAAGCGCTGAAAAGCAACGCCGAAAACGCGCTGAAACACTCGCGTCATTTGCTCAGCGATGCCTATGAAGAAGTCAAAGTCAAAACCCGTGAAACCGGGATTGCCACGCGTGATTACGCTCAAGATCACCCATGGACCACTGCCGGTGTCGCGGTCGGAGCTCTCGGTTTGCTGGCCGCTTACCTGCTATGCAAACGCGGAGATTAAGTCGTTTGGTGCAGCTCATTCTTGAGCCACTGCGCCAACTGCCGAGCGCGCCCGTCCGCGGCGCGCTTGGGTAGCCACAACGCCAGTTGCGCCGGGGTTTCACAAAAGCCCCACGGCGCAACCAGGCGACCGGCTCGCAAGTCCTCGGCCACCAAAGGCTCGGGGGCAATCGCCACCCCAAGGCCGGCCACCGCGGCTTCCAGCAAATAATACAAATGTTCGAAACCCTGACCGTACTTCAAGGCCCCGGCTGAGAGGCCGCTTTGCTGTGCCCAACTGGGCCAGGCTTGCGGTCGTGACGTAGTGTGCAATAGCGGTTCATTGAGCAGCGATTCGGCCGGCGCCTCGCGCAACCGTTCATAACCGGCGAAGCGCGGGCTTATGACAGGGCCGATGCGTTCGCTCGCCAGCTCATACACCTGCATGTCCGACGGCCACGGTGGCTCGGCGAACACCAGCAAGGCGTCCAGCCCCGGCCGTCGCGGGTCGAGATCGCCTTCGCCAGCCGACAGGTGCAAGCGCAGGTCCGGCAAATCAGCATTCAATCGCCCCAGACGCGGGATAAACCAGCGTGCCAGCAAGCTGCCCGAACAGCCGAGCACGAACGGCGCGTCAGCTGTGCTTTGCGTCAACTCGGCGCAGACAGTGCGCAAGCGCTCGAAGGCTTCGCCACTGGCATCACGCAACCGAACGCCTGCATCTGTGAGTTTCAGGCCGCGCCCGTCCTTGATAAAAAGACTGACACCAAGATGCTCTTCGAGCACCTTCAACTGCCGACTCACCGCACCGTGGGTGACGTGCAGCTGTTCGGCAGCCTGACTGACGCTGTTCAGCCGGGCAGTGGCTTCGAAGGCACGTAATGCGTTCAACGGGGGAAGGTCATGGCTCATGGGATCTGTGAGTTTTCCTGACAGGTTGTGGCGATCTTATCGGTTTTCAGTCCGGATCGTCAGGGGTAGAGTGAACGCCATTGTCCTTCCACGAATTCAGCTGGAGCGCCCCATGACCCAGACTACGACCCCATCCAATCTGCGCAACGGCCCCGATGCCAACGGCCTGTTTGGCGCGTTCGGCGGCCGCTACGTGGCCGAAACCCTGATGCCGCTGGTCCTCGACCTGGCCCGCGAATACGAAGCGGCCAAGGAAGATCCGGCCTTTCTCAAGGAATTGGCCTACTTCCAGCGTGACTACGTCGGCCGCCCAAGCCCACTGTATTACGCCGAGCGCCTGACCGAATTCTGCGGCGGCGCCAAGATCTACCTCAAGCGTGAAGAGCTGAACCACACCGGCGCGCACAAGATCAACAACTGCATCGGCCAGATCCTGCTGGCGCGGCGCATGGGCAAAAAACGCATCATCGCCGAGACCGGTGCTGGCATGCACGGCGTGGCCACTGCCACTGTGGCCGCGCGTTTCGGCCTCGATTGCGTGATTTACATGGGCACCACCGACATCGAACGCCAGCAAGCCAACGTATTCCGCATGAAGCTGCTGGGCGCCGAAGTGATTCCAGTAGTCGCCGGCACCGGCACCCTGAAAGACGCGATGAACGAAGCCCTGCGTGACTGGGTGACCAACGTCGACAGTACTTTCTACCTGATCGGCACCGTGGCCGGTCCGCATCCTTACCCTGCAATGGTTCGCGACTTCCAGGCCGTGATCGGCAAGGAAACCCGCGATCAGCTTCAGGCACAAGAAGGCCGTCTGCCCGACAGCCTGGTGGCCTGCATCGGCGGCGGTTCCAACGCCATGGGCCTGTTCCACCCGTTCCTTGATGACACCAGCGTGCAGATCATCGGCGTTGAAGCGGCCGGTCACGGCATCGAAACCGGCAAACACGCCGCCAGCCTCAATGGCGGCGAGCCGGGCGTGTTGCACGGCAACCGGACCTTCCTACTGCAGGACGACGACGGCCAGATCATCGACGCCCACTCGATTTCCGCCGGTCTCGACTACCCCGGCATCGGCCCTGAACACGCCTGGTTGCACGACATCGGCCGCGTCGAATACACCTCGGTCACCGATCACGAAGCGCTCGACGCGTTCCACAAGTGCTGCCGCCTGGAAGGGATTATTCCTGCGCTGGAAAGCGCCCACGCCCTGGCTGAAGTGTTCAAACGGGCGCCAACCCTGCCCAAAGATCACCTGATGGTGGTCAACCTGTCCGGCCGTGGCGACAAAGACATGCAAACCGTGATGCACCATATGGAACAGTCCCAGCAGGAGAAACACTGATGAGCCGCCTGCAAACGCGTTTTGCCAAACTCAAAGAACAGAACCGTGCCGCCCTGGTGACCTTCGTCACTGCCGGCGACCCGAGCTATGACACGTCCTTGGCGATCCTAAAGGGCTTGCCGGGTGCTGGCGCTGACGTGATCGAGTTGGGCATGCCCTTCACCGATCCGATGGCCGACGGCCCGGCGATTCAACTGGCGAACATCCGCGCGCTGGGCGCCAAACAGAACCTGGCGAAAACCCTGCAAATGGTTCGCGAGTTCCGCGCCGGCAACAACGACACTCCGCTGGTACTGATGGGCTACTTCAACCCGATCCACCACTACGGCGTGCCGCGCTTCATCGCCGAGGCGAAAGAGGCGGGCGTGGATGGCTTGATCGTGGTCGACCTGCCGCCTGAGCATAACGGCGAACTCTGCGACCCGGCCCAAGCCGCGGGCCTGGACTTCATCCGCCTGACCACGCCGACCACCGACGATGTACGTCTGCCGACCGTCCTCAACGGCAGCTCCGGCTTCGTTTACTACGTCTCTGTGGCCGGTGTGACCGGTGCCGGTTCCGCGACTCTGGAGCACGTCGAAGAAGCGGTTGCGCGGTTGCGCCGTCATACCGACCTGCCGATCAGCATCGGTTTCGGTATCCGCACACCAGAACAGGCTGCAGCTATTGCTCGCTTGGCTGACGGTGTTGTGGTGGGTTCCGCGCTGATCGACCAGATCGCCAATGCCACCACTTCCGAGCAAGCCGTCGACGGTGTCCTCAGCCTCTGTTCAGCGTTATCCGAAGGCGTGCGTAACGCCCGCGTCAGCTGAAGGTAAAGTTCCTGATACAGAGGAATCAAAGCCAAAAGCCACAGACTAAATAGCAAGACCGAGGGGTTCAGAACCGAGTTCTGAACCCCTTTTTGCTGTTCGTGCTGCGAGGAAGACCCGATGAAAATGCCGAAACGTCTGATTGCCAGCCTTGGCGTGCTGATGCTGAGCGCCAGCCCGCTGGTGCATGTGATGGCTGACCAACGCGACGATCATGATCACGGCGGCCCGGAATACGACCACCGAGGTGACGATCATCGCGGAGACGACCATCGCGGCCCGCGGGACGATCATCGAGGCGGTCCACCTCGGGACTTCGGCCCGGTCCGCCAGGTCATTCGTGATAATCACGGGTGGTTCGTCCGCGGTGCGCCACGGCCGCCCGGCATCTACCTCGAAAGAGGTCGCCCGTTGCCCCACGGCTACTACGGCGAACGCCTCGACGATCGGGCGCTGTCCCGCCTGCCGTATTACCCGGGCTATGAATGGCGGCGCATGGGCGCCGATGTGGTGCTGATCGCCGTCGGGACCGGGATCGTTTATGAAATTCTGGAAGGGGTGTTGTATTGAGTTAGCCCCTTTCCTGTGGTGCCTGACCTGATGCCATCGCGAGCAAGCCCGCTCCCACATTGAATCTATGGCGCACACAGAAAAAGTGTCCGCAGCCGATCTAGTAATGAAATGGCTACCCCCGCCGCCCCCTGTGAACGCCCACTAAGCTTTCACAGGGGGCTCACCGGAGACCGTTGCCATGAACAAAGTAGATATTGCTGCCATCGACTTGGGAAAGCACTCCTTT
>NZ_JBVASJ010000025.1:0-83947 GCF_057813935.1 Pseudomonas sp. F220 | reverse complement strand
TGACCTCAATGACGAGAACAATCTCGACGTCGGGGCATCCCGCATACCTCGGAGCAAAACTCTCCCTGGCGATGCGCAGCCCCCATTTTATCCGAGAGTAGTTTGCTCTATTGTTGCCGGCGCTATCACTGCGCCTTGGGGAGTCCCCTTGGTCGCAGCCACCCTACGGCCATCCTCCATAACACCCGCTTGAAGCCATTTGCAGATAAGCCCGAGCAGGCGCCGGTCTGCAATCCGGTGTCCCAGAAACATCAGCATCCATTCATGGTCGATCTCATCAAAGAACGACGTGATATCCGCATCCAATATCCAGTTCACCTTCTGGCCCTTCAGCGCGACCGTCAACGCATCCAGCGCATCATGCTGGCTGCGTCCCGGTCGAAACCCGTACGAGAATCCCAGAAAGTCCTCTTCATAGATCGCATTCAGAACGGTAACGACCGCCTGCTGTACGATCTTATCCTCCAGAGAGGCGATGCCCAGCGGACGCTGCCTGCCGTCGGCTTTGGGGATATAGACCCGCCGCGACGGCGTTGCCCGATAGGCTCCACTGTGGAGCCTTCCGTGCAAATCGGTCACCCGCTGGAGAAGACCTTCCTCATATTCTCGCCACGACATGCCGTCCACTCCCACTGCTGCATCGCGGCGAAGTGCATAGAAGCTCTGCGCCAATAACTGCGGTGTGATGTGGTGCAGCAATGCCGTGAACTGCATGCCCTTGTTCCTTCGGGCTGCTTCACGTACACCTTCAAGTCCCATCGACGCGCAACTGATCCGGCTCAGCGTCCGGGGCGCGGGGGGCCTGTCGGTGTTTCCCTTGGCTACGTCCCTTTCCTCCACTATCTCCGCAGGGCCAGGCCCTTTGTTCGATGGCTTCTCAGGTACTACGGACGTATCCGACTTCTCAGCGGCGTGGGCAGCAGGGTTACGGCTTTTGGCCTTTCCTGCTCCGCCCGGTGCTTGCGCACCGGGCACCGCTGAGATCTCCCAGTTTCTGTGCGAAGTACTTCCCGACGTGCACAGGGTCTCCGACCGCGCGGGATCAGAGCATGACTGGCGTATAACGCCATGCTCCGTATTGCCTTCTGCTTCGCTTAACAGCATCGGCATCCCGAATTCCTGATTACGCGGCTCAATGGCTGGCCCATCGGTTTCCCCTGTCAACGCTTCACCCTGCACCTCACGGTGCAACATGCATGACTCGGGGTCTGGTTGATTCGCCATTTCTTACCAGTATCGAACTTTCATCGACTATCCTCCGCCAGCTTTAACTGGCGCACTAAGCGTCCGGCGAAGTCACCTACCCGATCCCAACGATAAGGGCGATGTTGTCCACTTAAAAATTTAGGTGGACACCATCGCCTTAAGCGATGGCATCAGGAAGGTGTGTTGCCCGGACGGTTACTGCCTGGCAACTTCAGTTGAAAGTTACGAAATCCTGTTGCCATGGAATTGCATGCCGATGTCACCTTCATCGAACGGCGGTACGTCATCGACTTAGTAATGCTCTTCAATATAGGCGTATGCCTTCTCAAACAGCTCTTTGTCTTTGCTTAGGCCAAACTGCGCCAGGGTCAGCATCAGTGCTTTCTGGATTTCGCGTGGGCCACTGTTGGAGTTTTGCCAGCCCTCAAAGCGAGTAGCATTGACAATTTTGTCGATCTGCTCGACCACATCACCAATCAGCTTCGGCGTGGTTTCCGGGCGGGTTTCCAGGAAGAGTTTGGTCAGCGCCTGCTTCTTGTCTGCCTCCGTTACCACCGGGTCGCCGGTTTCACGCTCGGCCTGCACCGTATCTTTGGCGGCATCCAGTAGGCCCTTGAGCCAATCGATGGCCTTGATTACGCCGGCTTCGTATTCTCGGCGCAGTTTCTCCAGGCGCTCGCCCAGCTCGACGAATACAGCCTTGCCATGGCCGCGCAGACGTCCCATCAGGTCTATTTCCAGCCGGCGGGCACGTTTTTCCTGTTCTTTCTCGGTTAGGGTGAAAATCGCATGTTCATCCATGATCAGCTCGTCGATGTCATCGCGTATACGACTGATATCGGTGTGCTCGTGAATCATCTTGATGGTCTCGGGCCCTAACGCGGCCCAGACCAGCGCCCCCGTTTGACCAACCGGGCGTACTGATTCATAGATTTGCGCCAGCCATTTGTAATCCTGGCGGTAGGGCGTGAGGAAAGGGTCGGGGTTGATGGCCGACCAGAGTTTGGCCAGCACGCCAAAGGCTGCGGCAAACTCATCGCGGTTTTTATTGTCCGGCAAGCATTCCTGTGCGGCCAAGATGCCGTCGAAGCCTGCCAGGGTGCGGTCCACATTCGGGAAGAAGGCCAGACACAGCTTCAACTGCTCTGGCAGCAACTCCTTGAATTTCTCGATGCCTTCAACAATCCCGTCGATCTCTTCGGGGTTATAGGCCAGCGCCGTGCGCAGGTTTTCGAATACGCCCAGATAATCGATGATCAGGCCCATACGCTTGACCACCCCGTCCGCCTCATACAGGCGGTTGGTGCGGCACATGGCCTGCAGCAAGGTGTGGTCGCGCAGCGGTTTATCCAGGTACATGCAGTAGCAAATCGGCGCATCGAAACCGGTCAGCAGCTTGGCGGTCACGATCAGCAGTTGCAGGGGTTGTTTCGGGTCTTTGTAGGTTTCCAGCAGGTTTTTCTGCGCCTGCTCTTCACCATCGAATTTCTGCCAGCGCTCAAAGTCGGCTTGCTGGATCGGTAGATCGAGCTCTTCCTTCCACCTGTTCCAGTCCTTGTTGAGCTTGCCGCTCTCATCCTTCACCGGAGCCTGGTCGAGGTTCATGACCACCTCCAGTGCGTCGAAACCCAGCATGTGACCAAGTAGGTAATACATCTGCACGCAGGCATCGCGGTCATAGACCACCACCATGGCCTTCATCTTTTTCGGCTGCACATGGCTGGTGAAGTGTTCGGCAATGTCGGCACTGATGGCCTCCATGCGCTTCGGTGCCTTGAGCATCACGGCCAGCTTGCCGGCGCGTTTGGACAGGGCGGCCTTTTCGTCCTCGTCCAGGTTGTTGTCTTTGACCAGTTGCTCGAACTCTTCGTTGATCGCCTCACGGTCGACCCGCAATTCGGCTAAACGGGGCTCGAACTTAACCGGGTTAGTGGCTCCGTCGCGGATCGACTGTTTGTAGCTGTAGCGGTTCATATAGCGGCCGGGATCTTCATCAGCGCCAAACAGCTTGAAGGTATTGCGTTCGATACCGGAGATCGGGGTGCCGGTCAGGCCGTAGAAGTGGGCATTGGGCAGCGCCCAGCGCATCTTCTCGCCCAAGCCGCCTTCCTGGGTGCGGTGGGCTTCATCCACCAGCACGATGATGTTGTCGCGACTGTTTAGGCCCGCCAGGTTGTGCTCATCGATCTCAACATCTTTGAACTTGAAAATGGTGGTGATGAGGATGCCGCGGCTGTCCTGCTCGATATGTTCACCGAGCTTTTTACAACTCTGCACCTTGATCAGGTTTTTCACATCGGCGCCGCCGAAGGTCTCGCTAATCTGGCTGTCCAGGTCGCGGCGATCGACCACGATCAGCACGGTGGGGTTTTTCAGCTCGTTGTCGGCCCGCAGCATCTTGGCAGCATAAAGCATCAGCAGCGACTTGCCCGAACCTTGGAAGTGCCAGATCAGGCCTTTTTTCGGGTAACCCTGTTTGACCCGCTCAACAATCTGCTTGGCCGTCTCGAACTGCGGGTAACGCGGCAGCAATTTGATTCGTTTGGGCGGTGTGTCTTTACCGGTTTTATGGGTAGAGAACAGCGCAAAGGAGGCCAGCAGTTGCAGCAGGGTTTGCGGGTTCAGTAGCCCTTCGGTGCTCGCCAGCACGGAGGCCAGGGTGGCGGGAATATCCTCACGCTGATCAGTGTGGTGCCAGGGGCCCCAATCCTTGACCCGGGCATTGATCGCTCCGTAGGCAAAGGTTTTACCCTCACTGGCGAAGCACAGCAGGTTGGGTACGAAAAAGGCTTTTGCATGCTGCCAATAGTGCTTTTTGCCGCCCATAAAGTCAGCGGCACCGTCCTGCCAACTGACGCTGGGGCGAGTGGCGCTTTTCACTTCACCTACCACCAGCGGGATGCCGTTTACATACAGCACAATATCGAAGAACACCTCGCCAGCCGCTACATAGTGCACCTGCTGGGCCACCACAAAGTGGTTGTTGTCGAGGTTGTCGAAGTCGATCAGATTGATGGTGACGTGCTCACCGTTCTCGCCAAAGGCCAGGGTTTTTTCAGCCTGCAGCCACGCCTGGAAATTTTCGTTGGCCCGGACCAGCCCACTGTGCGGCGCCTCCAACAGCACACCGCGCAGCTTGTGGATCACCTCATCGGCATAATCCGGCTTTTTTTCGATAGCTGGGTTTAACGAACATAACGCGTCTTTTAGCCACTCATCGACAAAGATATCCTGCGCCTTCTTTGGCAGGCTCTCACCGTGGCAGTAAGTCCACCTTACCCCGCTTAAATTTTTTAAACGGTCGATAATTCCATTTTCGGTAACGGTTTGTTCGTTAAACATGCCAATTATCCATTCATGAAGCTTTCATATAATTTTTTGGTGATTTTTTTGTTTTCTGCTAGCCTACATCCAAAAAATTGCAATTGATCCCACAAACAAATCAACTCATCCTGTTTTTCTTCCGCAGCTACAAAAATCCGTATTTTTTTCTGAGCCGTTATACCAACATAATCTCTAGTGGACTGAGCCGCTAAGGATGTCAGCATTTTTTGAAACCCTTCGCTTCTAAAAAGTATTTCCAAATACCTTGCCCTGAGGCGACCATCTACTGCAACACGATAGTAAGTCACCTGAGGGGTAAGCATTACATAGCCGTCTACTTCAGGCGTTACGGCCACAAGACCTACTGTACCTTTGTGTGAAAGTAAAATATCTCCTGGCTCTGAAAATCCAATCCGAAGAGAGTCCGTTCGGGACTTAGGGAGTTTCTTGCATCTATTCAGGTCTACAGATCCGCTGTTTAAGTCGCTTGCCATGACGAAAGGAACACCGCTTTCGACATATTCACTAGCTTTGGGGTGGTCGGCGCCATGATTTCCATCTTGGATGTCAACAATATCTCCTGAATCAAGGAGTTCTTGAAATGAAAAATCATCTCCATCCATCTCAGATAAACGACGCTCAATCACAACTTTCACGTACCGCCTAAAAAACAACTCCACGTCATGCTTTTTTTCTAATAGGGCCTGACAAGCCTGAAGCACTGCTAGCCTTGAATCATAATAACTTTGATCGCCCTTGGGAATTTCGAATTCGGCCAAGCTTTTAAATTTTGTGCGCGGCGAAAGTGATCCGGACGAGGTTTTTATAGCCCATTCCCAGAACTTGTTCGATTGAGCAATGAACGGAATCAGCCCGTGTGGCATATAATCCCCACAAGGCTCCATCACAATAATATCGCCTGAGCAGATCCCGTCGAACTCTGCAATCGCTGCCTTTTTTAAATAGGATCGACGCTTTCCAAAGAGAATATTCCCCTTCTTAAACACGCGACTAAACCCAGGATTATCTTCGGAAATAACACCCCATCGCCTGATCTTGAGCGACTCAGAATCTAAGTGCTCTAGTCCAATATAGCGCTCATATCCATCCGCAATCGGATCTTTAGTTGTTATTTTTATCTCGCGACAGATATCACCAAATTTCATTACTAGTGACTTATCCATTAACTCTTTACCCCACCAAGCTTTGCGAGGTTTTTAAACAACTTATCGGCTTGCTTTTTTAACTGAACCCTGCTGATTTTCCAGATCTCAATGGCATGTTCAACATCATGCGATTCCTCGTCACTGATCGTCTGAACATAGAGTGGGATCGATAGATTGTACTGATTCTCGCGAATCGCTTCTATATCCACTAACGCGGTAATGGCCAGCTGCTTGTCCGGTGTACAGTAGGCTTCAATCAGCACAGCCAGATCGTCATCCGAAAGTCGGCTATGGGCGCGCTCGCGGGAGACATGCTCGATGCCATTGATAAACAGGATCTTGCCTTTGCGCTCAGTAGGTTTGTTGCAGTTGAGCACCAACACGCAGGATTCCATCGGCGAGTTGTAGAACAGGTTGGGGCCCAGGCCTATCACTGCTTCGATAATGTCTGACTCGATGACCTGTTTGCGAATGGCTTGCTCCGAGTCGCGGAACAGCACGCCATGGGGCCAGAGCATGGCGGCGCGGCCGATGTCGGGCTTCAGGCTTTTGATGATATGGGTGTAAAAACCATAGTCGGCGCAGCCCTGCGGTGGCACGCCGTAGAAGTTACGGCCATAGGGGTCGGCAGCGAACTTGCCGCGGTTCCATTTTTTGATGGAGTACGGCGGATTGGCGAAAATCACGTCGAACTGCTTGAGCTGGTCGCCCTCGATAAATTTGGGCTCGGCAAGGGTGTCGCCGCGCAACACTTCGAACTCTTCGATCTCGTGCAGGAACATGTTCATACGGGCGATGGCAGAGGTGAGCAGATTCACTTCCTGGCCATAGAGTTTAACGCTGCGCCATTCTTTACCTTCGTCCCGCAGGTCCATCACCGCATTGAGCAGCATGCCGCCGGTGCCGCAGGTGGGGTCATAGGCGGTTTCACCGGGTTTGAGACCCATGATGCGGGTCATCAGGTGCACCACGGTGCGATTGGTGTAGAACTCGGCGGCGGTGTGGCCAGAGTCGTCGGCGAACTTCTTGATCAGGTATTCGTAAGCTTCGCCCAGGTCGTCCTGGGCCACCGACTTGATGCCCAGGGGGATCTTGCTGAAGTGCTGAATCAGGTCGGCCAGCAGGTGGTCGGGCAGGCGTTCTTTGTTGGTCCACTGAGCATCGCCGAATACGCCGTGCAGGCGTTCGTTGTGGGTCTCGATCAGGCGCAGGGCATTCTGGATGGCTTCACCGATGTTCTTGCTTGTATGGCGTACCTTTTCCCAGCGCGCCTCCTGGGGAATATGGAAGCGGTGAAACATGGGCATGACGGCATAGTCGGCATCGCCCTCATTGACCTCCATGGCCTCGACATACTCTTCCAGGTAAACGTCGGATAGGCGTTTATAGAACAGTAGCGGGAAGATGTACTGCTTGTAGTCGGAGGCGTCGATCTGCCCGCGAAGAAACTCGGCCGCTCCCCAAAGGAGGTCTTCGAGTTTCTTTTTGCCAAGTTGGGAGGCTTGGTTTTTCTGGTACTCAATCATTCTTACGAGTCTTGTCTGATAGCTGATGAGCAAGCTGGCTCAGGTCGGCGAGGCGTTTGTCTGCGCCGGCGGCATCTTCATGTTGGCGCTTCTGGTGAAACTGCTCGTACTGCGACTCGGCGTGTTGCTTGATGAACTGCAAGGTGTTGCTGTCAGCGCTATCCGTGCTCATAGCTCAAACCCTTCCTTGATCAGCAGTTCTTCCAGCTCCTGCTCGGCCTGCTCCAGTGCGGCCAGTTTCTGCTGAAAGTCTTTCAGCGCCTCTTCGACGGTGATGGTTTCTTCTTCCAGTGGCTTTTTCACATAGCGAGCAATGTTCAGGTTGAAGTCGTTTTCGGCAATTTCACCCAGCGGCACCCAGCGCGCTACGCCTTCCAATGCTATGGCAGAGGGGCCTTGCTGATACTGCTCTAGGTAGATCTGGTAAATCTGATCCGCCTGGGCATTGCTCAGGGTGTTTTGCGCGCGGCCTTTGGTGAAAATCTCCTCGGCATTGATGATAAGTACATGGTCACGATGCTCATCAGGGCGCTGCTTGCGCAGCAACAGGATGCAAGCAGGGATAGCGGTGCCGTAAAACAGGTTGGGCGCTACGCCGATAATGGCTTCGATGCGGTTTTCTTGGAGCAGGCTGATGCGGATTCGGCCCTCTGCCGCACCACGGAACAGCACGCCATGGGGCAGCACAACCGCCATACGCCCATCGGTATTGAGGGAGGCGAACATGTGCTGTACCCAAGCAAAGTCACCGTTGGTTTTCGGGGCCAGGCCGTGACTGTTGCGACTGTAGGCGTCCGCCGCCCACTTTTCATGTCCCCACTCGCTGAGGCTGAAGGGTGGATTGGCGATCACGCAATCAAAGGTTTCGAGCCGGTCATAGATCAGAAACTTGGGCTCACGCAGGGTATCGCCGCGAACAATCTCAAAGTCTTCCTGTCCATGGAGAAACAGGTTCATACGGGCAATGGCTTCAGTGGTCAGATTCTTTTCCTGACCTTTGAGCTTCAGCAGCCGGGGATCACCCGCGTTTTCTCGAACGTGATGAATCGTCTCCAGCAACATGCCGCCCGTGCCACAAGCCGGGTCATAAACGCTTTCACCCGCTTTGGGGTCAAGAATGTTGACCATCAGCCGCACAATGGTGCGCGGGGTGTAGAACTCGCCGGCTTTCTTGTTGGCTTTGTCGGCAAAACGCTTGATCAGGTATTCGTAGGCGCGCCCCATATCGTCGTTACGAACGCTGGCAACCCCGAGATCGACTTTGTTGAAGTGGTTGAGCAACGTGGCCAGCAGCTCATCCGGCAAGCGCTCTTTATTGGTCCAACTGGCATCGCCGAAGATGCCATGCAACTGGGTGTTGGCTTGCTCTATGCCTAGAAAAGCATCCTTGAGTGCCTTGCCGATATCGTGGGACTTGGCGAACACGTCATCCCAGTGGCTGCCAACAGGAACCTCGATGCGATGGAAGATTTTCTCGCGCGCCAGCTCCGCGCTTCCGACCTTGGCCAGCACCTCTTCAAACTCCTCGTCATATACATCGCTGATCCGTTTGAAGAACAGGATCGGGAATATGTAGGTTTTGTAGTCGGAGGCGTCGATGGGGCCGGTGATGATGTGCGCGGCGTGCCATAGGTGGGCTTCAAGGTCTTTTAATTTAATCAGGGTCATTTTTACTCGAAAAAATCTTGAGCAGCTGTTCGGGTAGCCTGCTCCGCTGGCAGGCTAGGGATGGGGCAAGTGTACTGGATATCATTGGATAGGAGTCCAGCATGCCGAGACTACGGAGGCCTTAACGCTGTGAGGGTGGAAGCGCCTCAGCATTGTCAAGACAATTGGCAGAGATATCGCTGAGCTAGCCGCCTGAAGTAAGACTCTTACTGCCCAGTGACCGGGGGGCAGGCAGCGCCTTCGCCCCCCCATTACCGCACCTTTGCCCATCACCTTGCGCCGAGAGTTAGAAAAAAGATGAAGGAAATCAAAGATCGCTCAATGTCATTGCATTCAATGCATGAGGTTATAAGCGAGAGGTTTATCTACCCCCCCGCCGACAGGTAGGGTAGCCCTCTTCTGCCAACCAGCCGAGGGTTTCCTGTTCCAATTGGTCTTCGATCATTCCACTTCACTTCCTGTGTTCAGCTCATCGGCCAGCTCCGCCTCAATCTCGGCAATGCTCGGCAGATTTCTTCCCAGATTTTCGGGCAAATCGCGCAATAGTTGATATTCGGCGACGCCGATGGGTTTGTCGATACCCGACAACGCGTACTCGGCCACCAGGCGGTTTTGCTGTTTGCACAGCAGCAGACCGATCGTGGGTTTGTCGTCCTCAGCCTTGATTTGTGCATCCACAGCAGCCAGGTAAAAATTCAACTGGCCGGCGTGTTCGGGTTTGAAGGCCGTAGCCTTGAGCTCCACAACCACGTAACACTTGAGCCGGGTGTGATAGAACAGCAGGTCGATAAAGAACTCATCACCGCCTACGTCAAGGCGAAACTGTCGACCGACGAAGGCAAAACCCGCCCCTAATTCCAGCAAAAATCGGGTGATATGGCGGATCAATCCATCTTCGATATCGCGCTCGTGGGCATCGTCGCCCAGACCAAGAAAATCGAACAGGTAGGGATCCTTCAGGGTTTCTTGGGCCAAGGCCGATTCAGCAGCCGGCAGACGGGTGACAAAGTTGGTGACCGCTGAGCCCTGGCGCTGCTGCAAGCGGTTCTTGATGTTCTGCTCCAGCGTACTGCGTGACCAGCCATGTAGGACGGTGTGTTGCGCATACCACTCGCGCTCAGCAGGGCTGTCCAGCTTGGTCAGCAGGGTCACCACGTGGAACCAGGGCAATTGGTCAGCAGCCTGCTGACCAAATTGGCGATCCGGGCAATGCTGAGCGAAGAAGCGCATGTACTTGAGGTTGCTGGCTGACCAGCCCTTCATATCCGGAAAAGCATCCTTGAGGTCGCGGGCCAGACGCTCGATGACCTTACCCCCCCACCCATGGGCTTCCTGACGCTGTTGAATCTCGCCGCCGAGGCGGTGATACAGCTGCACTAACTCGGCATTTACGGCCAGCGCCGCCCGCTGCCGGGCCTGGCTGATGTCGCCTTTGAGCTGAGTAAGCCAGTCTGCATAGGCCTCAGGCAGCGCGGGAGTCGTTTCCTTGCTCATGCACAAACCTCCTCGACCATCTCCTCGGCTTCCCGCAGACGCAGTTGGCCGGAAATCAGGCGTGGTAGTAGGGTGTCGCGGAGTTGGGTGTACTCGGCGGCGTCCATGTTGGCGCGCATCTTGTCAGTGGTAGCCCACAGAGTTTTCTGCAGGTCCTGCAGAGTGCTGCTGGTTGGGTTAGCGACGGCTTTGCGCCCGGACTTTTTTTTCAGTGGCTCAAGTTCCCCATTGTCAGCGCTCTCGCTCGGCGCATAACGGGTGCGGGCCTGATTGAGCGCCTGTTCAGCGAGACTGCTGGCGGCCTGTTCGGCACCTTTTTGATCCGTCATGGACTATGGCCTACATTCGACGCAGATAAATTGTGCGGTAAAAAATGAAAACCCGACCACAGAAGTCCGGGCGAGGATAGTCAGTATGATAACGGGTCAATGGTGTTTCGTCTGACTTGTACGGATCAGAAGATCCGCTCACTATTTTGCGATCCGGCTTGCCGCGCATAGCAACGGCTGACGGACCCGCTGGTTGGGTGTCATAATTTGTGTTCAGCCTCACGAAAAAAAACGTTGGCTGAACCCCAAAAAAAGCCGGTCATTTGCCGTGCAAAAACCACAAAAAAGTGGGGGATCAAATGGGGGATCAGAGCGTTTTCAAAAGTACCTAAATCATTGTTTTTCAAAAACATAGACTAATAAAAAGCTAACCACAAGCCGGCTTTTTAATGCCTGAAATAAAATCCCCCATCACCGCATCGTCAACCCGCCATCCACCGCATACTGGCTCCCGGTGACATAAGACGCATCATCCGAAAGCGGAAACTATGCTACTGCCGCCGCTTCAGCCGACGTGCCCATCCGCCTGAGCGCACGCTGACTCACGGCCTTATCCTCGAACTGTTTGCGTACTTGATCCGACATGAAGCTACGGAACTGGGTGTCGATGGGCCCGGGAACCAGCACATTGACCCTGATGCCGCGCTCGCCCAAGGCTGCCGCGCAACAGCGGGCCATGGAGATTACCGCGCCCTTGGTGGTCAACGAGCCGGAAATGCTGACACGCATCGCACTTGAAGGCACCGGCATCGCTTATTTGCTCGAACATCAGGTTCGGGAACACATCTCGGCCGGTAGACTGGTTCATCTACTTAAGGACTGGACACCCGCCTTCCCCGGGTTTTACCTCTATTACCCCAGCCAACGGCAGATGCCCGCTGCACTTGGAGCCTTCCTGGACTTTGTGAAAAAACGTTGAGCACGTCGGCCCAGCTGGACGTTGAGCGAATAGCTCGCACAGCCGGCTCACCTAATGAGCCGAATAAACCCTTTACTTGGCTCATCTTCCTGGCGCTGCTTATTTGCCCCAACCCCCCATGTCTGCTAGTGTCGCGCCGGTTTAACGTCAACCGGAATAGCCGCCATGGCCCGCAAAAAAGCTGCCTTAGATTTCGAACAATCCCTCGCTGACCTGCAAACGCTGGTCGAGCGTCTGGAGAACGGCGAGCTGTCGCTGGAAGACTCGTTGACAGCCTTCGAACAAGGCATCGGCCTGACCCGCGATTGCCAGGCTGCTCTGGCCCAGGCCGAGCAGAAGGTTCAAGTGCTGCTCGAGCGCGACGGAGAGCTGGCCGAGGAACCCTTCGACGCGGAACAGCCAGAATGATTGCCGCCTATCAGGCCAGCAGTCAGGCCCGCGTCAACGCGGCACTGGAAACCCTGTTCTGTGCGCCCAGCCCTGAGCTGACCCGCCTGTATGAAGCCATGCGCTACAGCGTGATGAACGGCGGCAAACGCGTGCGCCCGCTGCTCGCTTACGCGGCCTGCGAAGCCCTTGGCGGTGCCCCCGAGCAAGCCAACGGCGCGGCCTGTGCGGTGGAATTGATTCACGCGTATTCGCTGGTGCATGACGATTTGCCGGCGATGGACGACGACGATCTGCGTCGCGGCCAGCCCACTACTCACAAAGCTTTCGATGAAGCCTGTGCGATTCTTGCCGGTGATGGCCTGCAAAGCCTGGCGTTCAGTGCCTTGCTCGATCCGCGACTGAGCACTCAGGATGCCGAAACCCGCTTGAGCATGGTCAGCGCCCTGGCGTTGGCAGCAGGCCCGGCGGGCATGGTTGGCGGTCAGGCCATCGACCTCGGTTCGGTCGGTCTCAAGCTTGATCAAGCGGCGCTGGAATACATGCACCGACACAAAACCGGCGCGCTGATCGAAGCCAGCGTCAAACTGGGCGCCCTGGCCAGTGGCCGCGCCGAGAAATCCGAACTCAAATCCTTGCAGACGTATGCACAGGCTATTGGCCTCGCGTTTCAGGTGCAGGACGACATCCTCGATGTCGAAAGCGATACCGCGACCCTCGGCAAACGCCAGGGTGCCGACATCGCCCGGGACAAACCGACCTACCCAGCCCTGCTCGGCCTGGAAGCGGCCAAAGCCTATGCCCTGGAACTGCGCGATCAAGCCTTGCACTCCCTGCGACTGTTTGACGCGGCGGCCGAGCCGTTGCGGGACCTGGCACGCTATATAGTCGAGCGTCGCAGCTAAAACAGCTGCGACTCTGGACTGCATATCGGTCAACTTCCGAGCTCTGCGTGGGCAGCTTGCGATCCATAAGGTAAACTGCCGCCTCTTCTATACCTATAACGATTCGCCTGATGCCCACGACGTTTCATGAGATTCCCCGCAAGCGCCCGACCACGCCCCTGCTCGACCGTGCCGACACGCCGGCCGGCCTGCGCCGGTTAGGTGAAGCCGAGCTCGAAACCCTGGCCAATGAGCTGCGTCTGGAGCTGCTCTATTCGGTCGGCCAAACGGGCGGCCATTTCGGTGCCGGCCTTGGCGTTATCGAGCTGACCATTGCGCTGCACTACGTATTTGACACTCCGGACGACCGTCTGGTGTGGGACGTGGGCCATCAGGCTTATCCGCACAAGATACTCACCGGCCGTCGCGAGCGCATGGGCACCCTGCGCCAGAAGGACGGCATCGCTGCCTTTCCGCGCCGTTCCGAGAGCGAGTACGACACCTTTGGCGTCGGCCACTCCAGCACCTCGATCAGTGCCGCGCTGGGCATGGCGATTGCTGCCCGCCTGCAAAACAGCGAGCGCAAGGCCATCGCGGTAATCGGTGACGGCGCATTGACCGCGGGCATGGCTTTCGAAGCGCTGAACCATGCGCCGGAAGTCAACGCCAACATGCTGGTGATCCTCAACGACAACGACATGTCGATCTCGCGCAACGTCGGTGGCCTGTCGAATTATCTGGCGAAGATCCTTTCCAGCCGCACTTACGCGAGCATGCGTGAAGGCAGCAAAAAAGTGCTGTCGCGCCTGCCCGGCGCCTGGGAAATCGCCCGTCGTACCGAAGAATACGCAAAAGGCATGTTGGTCCCCGGCACGCTCTTCGAAGAGCTGGGCTGGAACTACATCGGCCCGATCGACGGCCACGACTTGCCCACGCTGATCGCCACCCTGCGCAACATGCGTGACCTCAAGGGGCCGCAGTTCCTGCACGTGGTCACCAAGAAAGGCAAAGGTTTCGCTCCCGCGGAAGTCGACCCGATCGGCTACCACGCCATCACCAAACTCGAACCCCTGGATGCTCCGGCCGCAGCGCCGAAAAAATCCAGCGGGCCGAAGTATTCCAGCGTGTTCGGCGAGTGGCTGTGTGACATGGCCGCCGCCGATCCGCGCCTGGTCGGGATCACTCCGGCGATGAAGGAAGGCTCCGACCTGGTGGCCTTCAGCGAACGTTTCCCGCTGCGCTATTTCGACGTGGCGATTGCCGAACAACACGCCGTGACCTTCGCTGCCGGTATGGCCTGCGAAGGCGCCAAACCAGTGGTGGCTATCTATTCGACCTTCCTGCAACGCGGTTACGACCAGCTTGTGCACGATGTAGCGGTGCAGAACCTCGACGTGCTGTTTGCTATCGACCGTGCTGGTCTGGTGGGCGAAGACGGTCCGACCCACGCCGGCAGTTTCGACCTGTCGTTCCTGCGCTGCATCCCGGGCATGCTGGTGATGACCCCGAGCGACGAGAACGAACTGCGCAAAATGCTCAGCACCGGCCACCTCTACAACGGCCCGGCCGCTGTGCGTTACCCACGCGGCACCGGGCCGAATGCACCCATCGAGAAAAACCTCGAACCGATTGAAATCGGCAAAGGCGTGATTCGCCGTCAGGGCACTAACGTCGCTCTGCTGGTGTTCGGCGTGCAACTGGCCGAAGCGCTGAAAGTCGCGGACAAACTCGATGCGACCGTCGTCGACATGCGCTTCGTCAAACCGTTGGATGAAGCGTTGGTACGCGAGATCGCTGGCAGCCACCAGTTGCTGGTGACCATCGAAGAAAACGCGATCATGGGCGGCGCCGGTGGTGCAGTCAGCGAGTTTCTCGCCCGCGAAAACATCCTCAAGTCGATGCTGCATTTGGGCTTGCCGGACGCTTACGTCGAGCACGCAAAACCTGCGCAAATGCTTGCCGAGTGCGGTCTGGACGAAGCCGGGATCGAAGCTTCCGTTCGCGAACGCTTGCAACTGCTCAACGTCTAGTACAACCCTGTGGGAGCGGGCTTGCTCGCGAAAACGGACTGTCAGTCGACTTGGATATTGACTGAACTACCGCCTTCGCGAGCAAGCCCGCTCCCACATTGGTTTTGTGCAACCTTCAAATGTGTGTTCGCTACAACGTGCCAATGGATTGCCCATGAAACTCCCCCGCCTCGCCCTGACATTGTCCCTTTTGCCTGCCGGACAGCTTTTGGCTGACACCTTCGAACGCGAACAAGCCCTGAAGCTGCCAGACATGCTGATCAGCGCCAATCGCCAGGTTGAAGCCCGCAACGACAGCAGTGCCGCCAATACTGTCTTTACCCGCGAGGACATCGACCGTTTGCAACCGAGCAGCGTCATCGACCTCCTCAGTCGGGTGCCGGGCGTGCAGGTCGCGCAAGCGGGCGGGCGTGGTAGCCTGCCGGGGATTTACATCCGCGGCACCAAGTCGGCGCAGAGTCTGGTGCTGGTGGACGGTCAGCGCATTGGCAGCTCGACCTCCGGCGACAGCAACCTGCAACACCTGAACATCGCTCAGATCGAGCGTGTGGAAGTGCTGCGCGGTTCGCGCTCGGTGATTTACGGCAGCGATGCGATTGGCGGGGTGATTCAGATCTTCACCCGGCGCGGCGCCGGACAGGGCCTGCAGCCGCGTCTGCACCTGGGATTTGGCAGCAACCAGACCTGGGAGCGCAGCCTGGGCTTGTCCGGCGGCGATGAACAAACCCGTTTCAACCTCGGTGCCAGCCTCGATGAAACCGCCGGTATCAATCGCACTCATGAGTCCTTCCCCAGCGATGGAGATCACGACGACTATCGCAACAAATCCCTGAGTTTGAGCCTTAGCCATTCCTTCAGCGATGACATCGAAATTGGCCTGAACCTGCTGGATAACCGTGGCAAAAGCGAATTCGACAGCCCGTTCGGACGCTTCGACGCGAGCACCCTCCAGACCTTCAGCCAGCAGCCTTACAGCGATTTCACCGTCAGCAGCGTCAGCAGTTATGTCGACGCGCGCATCAACGAATTGTGGAAGTCCCGAGTGGAACTGGGCCACAGTGAAAACCGCGAGACCACCTTGGACAAGCTGAGTGACGAGCGCAGTGTGTTCAACACCTATCGCGATTCGGTCAACTGGCAGAACGACCTGACCCTTGATGACCGCAACAGTTTGATCCTCGGCGCCGACTGGTACGAAGACCGGATCAACAGCAGCACCGCCTTTGAAGAAAACAGCCGCTGGAACCGTGCGGCGTTTATCCAGCATCGCTTCCAGGCTGAAAGCTTCTCCACCGAACTGGGCCTGCGCCGCGATCAGAATCAGCAATTTGGCGGTCAGAACAGCTGGAGCGGCACCTTCACCCTCCCGCTGAATCCGAACAACGATGTGCTGCTGACCTACAGCGAAGGCTTCCGCGCGCCGACCTTCAACGACCTGTACTACCCCGATTTCAGCAACCCGAACCTCAAACCCGAGACGTCGAAAAGCTACGAGCTGCAATGGCGCAGCCAGTTGAGCGAGACCAGCCGCCTGGAAACCTCGCTCTACCGCACCAACCTTGAAGACGCGATTATTTTCGGCAAAAACTCTCGCCCGGAAAACGTCGCCTCGGCACGGATCAATGGTTTCGAAGCGGCACTCAAACAAGAGCTGTTCGGCTGGCAAAGCAACCTCGGCCTGACAATCATTGACCCGCGCGACCGCGACAGCGGCCACACCCTGAGCCGCCGTGCTCGCCGAACCTTGAGCCTGGATCTGGATCGGCAATTCGATCGGCTCAGCCTTGGAGCCAGCTGGCAAACGGTGAGCAGCAGCTACGATGACGAAGACAACCGGGACCCGTTAGGCGGTTACGCCTTATTCGGTTTGCGCAGCAGTTGGGCGCTGAATCGCGAGATCAAGCTGGAACTGAAAGTCGACAACCTGCTGGACAAGGCTTACAGCCGTGCGCTCTACAGCTTTGACGGGAATAACTATGGTTATCGGGAAGAAGGTCGGGCATGGATGTTTGGGGTGACCTGGACGCCGGAGATCTAGCCGAAAATTTTCGGTATCCGGGCTGACGTCATCGCGAGCAAGCTCGCTCCTACAGGGCATGCGTCAGACATTAATGCTGTGATCAACCGAGAACCTGTAGGAGCGAGCTTGCTCGCGATGAATACACCTCGGTATTACTGACCCGGTGCTATCAACTCACACAACTTGGCCGTGGCATTGACCATTTGCCCGCTCGGCCGCTCCAGGCCTTTATCCGTCACCAGCAGCAATTGCCCCTGCGCCACCGCCCTCACCTGCGGCCAGGCTTTCCAAGCGTCAAGCTGCGCCTGGCTGCCGGCCAGAATCACCTCGGGATTACGCTGCAACACCGATTCCAGATTGACCTGCGGTGCTGGTAATTCCAGGTCAAAAAACACATTGCGCGCACCGCAGACCTCTAACGCATCACTGATGATCTGCCCGCCGCCGACGGTGTACAGCGGCTGGTCCCAGACCTGATAGAACACCTGCAAAGGCTCATCCCGCTGATAGCGCAGGCGCAGGTTCGCAAGTTGTTTGCGCAAGTCTGCGGCCAGTTTTCGGCCACGCTGTGGCCGGCCAAGCTGCTCGGCAATCGCTTCAATCTGTGTGGTGAGTTGTTCGAGGCTGTGGGGTTCGGCAACGTAGGTGGGGATGTTCAGTCGCTTGAGTTGTTCACGCTGCGCCGGGCCGACGCTACCAGGCCAGAGCAACAGCAAATCCGGCTTGAGGCTGAGCAGGCGCTCCATATCCAGCTGACCATAGTGTCCGACCGAGGGCACGGCTTTCAGCTCAGGCGGACGCTCTCCAGCATCGAGGACGCCGACCAGCAGATCGGCAGAACCCAGCTCAACGACGATTTCAGAGAGAGACGGCGCGAGGCTGACCACCCGCTCCACGGCCGCCACCGAGCCACTGACGGCCAGCAGCAGGACCGCCAGCCAACCGCGCATCAACCGAGCTGACGTGGAATACGGTAGAGGTAGAACAGCACCGCCGTGGACAGCGCCAGCAGACACAACGGCACCGCTTCGAGGCCAACGAATACCGCCAGTGCGCCAATCCAGGCGGGTAGCCCCGCGGCCAGAAACGCTGTACGGCGTTTGGCAGCCAAAGCAACCCAGGCGGCAGGCTCTTCAGCTGTATCGAGGGCTTTTTGGGTGGCGATCAAAGCATGCTTGTAGCCGCCAAAGAAACGCAAGCTGACGAACATCGACGCCATGCCCGCGATAAAGAACGGCATGGCCAGAACCGGCAACACCGCCTCAGTCTGGCCGAACACAGCATTAATCACGAACAACGGCAGCAAGGCCAACGCAAGGTACTGCCACCAGTTGACGGCCAATCGCCGCCGTACTTGACCGCGGGTCACGCCCGATCAGCCTCGCCCTGGTGCTCGTTACCCATCATATGGTCGAGCTTGCTGGCCTTGGTGGCCAGGTAGAGTTTGTTGTGCGGATTGTGACCGGTGTGCAGCGGCACGCGCTCGGCGACCACGATGCCCATGTCGGTCATGGCTTTGACCTTGCGCGGGTTGTTGGTCATCAGGCGCAAGGATTTCACACCCAGATGCTCGAGCATCGGCAGGCAGATGGCGTAGTCGCGCTGGTCAGCGGCAAAGCCCAGACGCTCGTTGGCCTCGACGGTGTCGGCACCGCCATCCTGCAACTCATAGGCTCGGATCTTGTTGAGCAAGCCAATGCCACGGCCTTCCTGACGCAAATACAGCAACACGCCACGGCCTTCGCGGGCAATCGCCTGCAGGGCGGCTTCGAGTTGCGAGCCGCAGTCACAACGCTGACTGAACAAAGCATCGCCGGTCAGGCATTCGGAGTGCAACCGGCCGAGTACAGGAGAGCCATCAGCGAAGTCACCCAGGCTGAGCACAACGTGCTCGCGGCCAGTGGCCTCATCAAGAAAGCCATGCATGGTGAATTGCGCAAAAGGGGTTGGCAGCTTGGAAGCAGCGACGAAAACGACGGGCACCGTGTGCTCCTGATCTGTATGAGGACTGGAGATTCGCAGAGGCGGCATTGTAACAGCACGTTCCTGCAGACGCTTAGGCTGAATTATCGGCCATAACGATCAAGAAGTTTGATCACTAGCCTGCAAAGCCAAGCAGACACGGGCCACCATAGCCGCTGGCGAAGCCTGCGTTCGGTTTGGCCCGCACCCTGACGACCTTAGGCTCTCAGGCGAAGCACCACACCAATCCTTGCATCGCCAACCAGGCAAACACACCTGCCAGAACGTCGTCGAGCATGATCCCTACGCCGCCGTGTACATGCCGGTCGATCCAGCGAATCGGCCATGGCTTGAGAATGTCGAAGAAGCGGAACAACAGGAAACCCGCCAATAACCAGTACCAACCTTGCGGTACCAGCCACAGGGTTATCCACATCCCGACCATTTCGTCCCAGACGATGCCTTGATGGTCGTGTACCCGCAGGTCGTTCGCCACCTTGCCACACAGCCAGAAGCCGAACAGCATGGTGATGCCGAGCATCAGCCAGTAACCCCAGTCAGGCAACATCTGCCATAACGGGATAAAGGGTAACGCAACTAACGAACCCCAAGTGCCCGGTGCTTTGGGCAGGGCACCCGAGCCGAAACCAAACGCCAGAAAATGCCAGGGATTACGCCAGACCGAAGGCGGCACGGTCTCTGCCGGGACCTGTTTGGGATGATCTGTCACGGTGTCTCCCGAAAATGTTGATAACCCCGGGTGGCCGGGGTGATGTCTTGTCCGTCTGCCGCCAAAAGCGTTACGCCCTGCCCGGTCACGACGCGACCGACCACATGCACTGGCCAGCCGTCCGCCAGCAACTGCGGCAGCTCAGCGGGTGGCAAGGTGAAGGCCAGGACGTAATCGTCGCCGCCACTGAGGGCCACAACCCGGGCGGCATTCTCGCCGAGAAACGCAAGCAGTGCCTTCGACAACGGCAGCTTTTCGCTTTCGATCAGCAAGCCGACAGCTGAAGCCGCCGCGATATGCCCGCAGTCGGCCAGCAGACCGTCCGAGATATCCAGCGCCGAGGTCGCCTTGCCACGCAATGCCTGACCCAACGCCAGCTGCGGCTGTGGCGACCAGTAGTGCGCCAGCAATGGCTCGGCGATAGCCGGTTCGGCCGTGCGCTGCCCCAACACCAGCGGCAAGGCGCCCGCAGCATTGCCCAGTTCGCCACCGACGCACAGCAAATCGCCCGGCTGCGCGCCGCTGCGAGTCAGGGCTAAACCTGTTGGCACACCGCCAAACACCGTCATGGTCAAGCTCAGCGGGCCGCGCGTAGTGTCGCCGCCCACCAGCTGCACGCCGCAGCTTTGCGCCATTACGTTCAAACCACGGGCAAAAGCTTGCAGCCAATCGGCATCGACCGTCGGCAACGTCAGGGCAAGGGTAAACGCGAGGGGGGTTGCGCCCATGGCTGCCAGATCACTGACCGCCACCGCCAGCGAACGCTGACCGAGCAGAAAAGGGTCGCAAGGGTCTGCGAAATGCACACCGGCCACCAGGGTGTCGGTGGAGATAGCCAACTGTTCCCCTGCGGGAACAGCCAGCAAGGCGCAATCATCGCCGATCCCCAGTGCAACGCCAACGCCGGCCTGCGCACAAGGCGCGGCGGCGAAGTAATTACGGATCAGTTCAAACTCGCCCATTGGGTATCCTGTCTCACCAATACTGTTCTTTTTTTGGGTGGCGTCTGTTTTCGCCATACTGCGTTGCCGCTCCTCGCCATAGCGGGCTATGACTCGTCGCGGCGCCTTGTCTGGCAACAACAGCCACTCGCAAAAAAAGGAACGTACTGGCGAGACAGGACACTACAAGCGCGAATCAGCGCTTGAACGCCTTCACTTCAGCTTCACGCAGACGCGGGGCCAGCTTGTCGAGCACACCGTTTACGAACTTGTGACCGTCGGTGGAACCGTAGACCTTGGCCAGTTCGATCCCTTCGTTGATCACCACGCGGTATGGAACGTCGACACGCTTGAGCAGTTCCCAGGTGGACAGGCGCAGGACCGCCAGTTCAACCGGATCGAGCTCATCAATGGTTATGTCCAGGCACGGAGCGAGCGCAGAATCGATCTCGGTCTTGTGCGCCGGTACACCGTGCAGGATGTCGTGGAAGTAGGCCGCATCGACATCGCTGAAATCGTTATCGACCCGGAACTGCGCTTCAATCTCGTTCAGCGAAGTTTTGGCCATGTGCCATTGGTACAGCGCCTGAGTCGCGAGCTGACGGGCTTCGCGACGCTTGACGCTCTTGGATGGCTTGCCAGCGTCCGCAGGTTTCGGATCGCGCGGGTTGAAACGATCGCTTTCGTCGCTAATCACTTGGCCTCCAACTGCGCCAGCAGGCTGACCATTTCCAGAGCGGACAAGGCAGCTTCGGCACCTTTGTTGCCGGCTTTAGTGCCGGAACGTTCGATGGCTTGCTCGATCGAGTCGACAGTCAGCACGCCAAAGGCAACCGGTACGCCGAACTCCATGGACACCTGGGCCAGGCCCTTGGTGCATTCGCCTGCCACGTATTCGAAGTGCGGAGTGCCACCACGAATGACCGCGCCCAGGGCAATGATCGCTGCGTATTCGCTGCGCTGGGCAACTTTCTGTGCGACCAACGGGATTTCGAAGGCGCCAGGAGCACGGATGATGGTGATATCGCTTTCGCTCACGCCATGGCGAACCAGGGCATCAACCGCACCGCTCACCAGGCTTTCGACGACGAAGCTGTTGAAGCGGCCGACCACCAGGGCATAGCGGCCTTTGGGGGCGATGAAGGTACCTTCGATGGTCTTCAGGGTCATTCGACAAATCTCTTAAAGAGCCGGGACGCGTTCAGTACGCGTCCCTCAGTGATATTTGAACCGCGAATCAAAGGCCGGAACAGCCGGTCTTTATTCGGAGGGCACGTATTCTACAACTTCCAGATCGAAACCGGATATCGCATTAAATTTCATTGGCGCACTCATCAGGCGCATTTTGCGCACGCCCAGGTCACGCAGGATCTGCGAACCGGCACCGACGATGCTGTAGGTGGTCGGCTTTTTCACCGGAGCGTGCTCCGCAGTTTCACGAATATGCGCCAGCACCACGTCGCCATCGAGTGGGTGACCGAGCAACAACACCACACCACTGCCCGCCTCAGCCACAGCGGCCATGGCCGCACGCAGGCTCCAGCGCCCAGGCTGTTTGACCATCAGCAGGTCGCGCAGTGGGTCCATGTTGTGGACGCGGACCAGAGTCGGTTCTTCAGCGCAAATGGTGCCCAGAGTCAGCGCCATGTGCACGTCGCCTTCCACTGAATCACGATAGGTCACCAGGTTGAACTGGCCCAGTTCGCTGTCCAATGGCTGCTCGGCAATCCGCTGAACGGTACGTTCGTGGATCATCCGGTAGTGAATCAGGTCGGCGATGGTGCCGATCTTGATGTTGTGTTCAGCGGCAAAAGCTTCCAGCTCGGTACGACGGGACATGGTGCCGTCGTCGTTCATCACTTCGCAGATCACGCCACTGGGCTCAAAACCGGCCATCCGTGCCAGATCGCAAGCAGCTTCGGTGTGGCCAGCGCGGGCCAGGGTACCGCCGGCCTGGGCCATCAGCGGAAAGATGTGTCCCGGGCTGACGATGTCTTCAGCCTTGGCGTCTTTGGCAGCGGCGGCCTGCACGGTACGCGCACGGTCAGCAGCGGAAATACCGGTGGTGACACCTTCAGCGGCTTCGATCGAAACGGTGAACTTGGTACCGAAACCGGAACCGTTGCGTGGCGCCATCAGCGGCAGCTTGAGCAGTTCGCAGCGCTCGCGGCTCATCGGCATGCAGATCAATCCACGGGCGTGCTTGGCCATGAAGTTGATGTGCTCGGGCAGGCAGCACTCGGCGGCCATGATCAGATCGCCTTCGTTCTCGCGGTCTTCGTCATCCATGAGGATGACCATCTTGCCTAGGCGGATGTCTTCGACCAGTTCTTCGATGCTATTGAGCGCCACGCGGCACCCCCTTGGGTCAGGATTTGAGGTAGCCGTTGGCGGCCAGAAAGCTTTCGGTAATGTTGCCAGCGCTTGGCTCTGCGGCCTTGTCGCCCAGTAACAGGCGCTCCAGGTAACGTGCGAGCAAGTCGACTTCGAGGTTGACCTGCCGACCTGGCCGGTAGTCAGCCATGATGGTTTCGGCCAGCGTGTGCGGGACGATGGTCAGTTCAAACTCGGCGCCATTGACCGCGTTAACCGTCAGGCTGGTGCCATCAACGGTGATCGAGCCTTTATGGGCTATGTACTTGGCGAGGTCTTTTGGCGCGCGGATACGGAATTGAATGGCCCGGGCATTTTCTTCCCGTGCAACCACTTCGCCTACACCGTCGACGTGACCACTGACCAGATGCCCGCCCAAACGAGTGGTCGGGGTCAGGGCTTTTTCCAGGTTGACCCGGCTGCCGCTTTTCAGCTCATTAAAGGCTGTGCAGTCGAGGGTTTCACGGCTGACGTCCGCCCAGAAACCGTCACCCGGCAGCTCGACCGCAGTCAGGCAAACGCCGTTGACCGCGATGCTGTCGCCGAGTTTGACGTCGGCCAGATCAAGCTTGCCAGTCTCTACATAAACCCGTACATCGCCGCCTTTGGGGGTCAATGCACGGATACTGCCGATGGATTCGATGATGCCGGTAAACATGGAGTCCTCCTCGAGAACAGGGCCGACGCTTAGCGAAAGCCGAGAATTATACGCTCGCTGGTGGCAGAGGGATGGCAGTGACTCGCCAATCATCGCCCACAGCGCGCATTTCAATGATTTTCAGCAACGGCGCTTCACTCATCAGCGTCAGCGGCCAGTCGAGCAATGGTCGCGCCGATGAGCCGAGAAACTTGCCCGCGATGAAGATTTGATATTCATCCACCAGACCTTGCTGAGCGAAAGCCCCCGCCAGACGCGGGCCGGCTTCCACCAGCACCTCGTTGACGCCACGGGCAGCCAGTTCGATCAGCAGCTTGCGCAGATCAACCTGGCCGTCGTGGCCGGGTACGATCAGGCATTCCGGGCCATTGGCATACTGCTCTTCCACCGCGACGCAGGTGGCGACCAGCGCCGGACCGGCCTTGAAGAACGGCGCGTCGAGCGGTACCCGCAGGCGGCCATCAATCAGCACACGCAAGGGAGGTCGAGTCAGCGCCAGCGCAGTCTGCTCGGCATCCAGTCCCAGTTCGTCAGCACGCACTGTCAGCCGGGCGCCGTCAGCCAACACTGTGTCGGCGCCGGTCAGCACCACGCTGACCTGGGCACGCAGGCGCTGCACGGCAGAGCGCGCGTGCGGGCCGGTGATCCATTGGCTTTCACCGCTGGCCATCGCCGTGCGACCGTCCAGGCTCATGGCCAGTTTGACCCGCACAAAGGGCAGGCCGTGTTCCATGCGCTTGAGGAAACCTTGATTGATGGCTCGCGCTTCACCTTCGAGCACACCGCTGTGGATCGCGATACCGGCCTGAGCCAGACGCTGCATGCCACGGCCAGCAACCTCTGGATTCGGGTCCTGCATGGCCGCAACGACCCGCGCCACGCCAGCATTCACCAGCGCATCGGCGCACGGCGGCGTGTGGCCATGATGGCTGCACGGTTCAAGGGTCACGTAGGCGGTGGCGCCCCGGGCGTTTTCACCGGCGGCGCGCAAGGCGTGGACTTCAGCATGGGGCTCGCCGGTGCGCACATGCCAGCCTTCACCAACAATCTGCCCGTCACGCACGATCACACAACCGACTCGCGGATTGGGATGGGTGGTGTAGAGGCCTTTGCGCGCCAGTTCCAGGGCTCGGGCCATGTAGTGGGCGTCGAGGACCGCTTGTTCAGAGGGAATAATCATTCTTTGGCAGGCTCACGGGCCAGGCGATCGATCTCTTCGCGGAACTCGTTGAGGTCCTGGAAGCGTCGATAAACCGAGGCGAAACGAATGTAGGCGACTTCATCGAGCTTTTGCAGCTCGGTCATCACCAGTTCACCGACCACTAGCGACTTGACCTCTCGTTCGCCGGTCGCTCGCAGCTGATGCTTGATGTGCGCCAGCGCAGCTTCCAGGCGCTCGACGCTCACCGGACGTTTTTCCAGGGCGCGCTGCATACCGGCACGGAGTTTTTCTTCGTCGAACGGCTGACGGCTACCATCAGTTTTGATCAGGCGCGGCAATACCAGTTCGGCGGTTTCGAAGGTGGTGAAACGCTCACCGCAGGCCAGGCATTCGCGCCGGCGGCGCACCTGTTCGCCCTCGGCGACCAGACGCGAGTCGATGACCTTGGTGTCGTTGGCACCGCAGAAGGGACAGTGCATGGTGGCAGGCAACAAAAAAAGGGAGGGCCATGGTAGCGCATCCCACTGGCAAGACAAGCCATAGGCTTTACGGTATATAGACCGGCTACTATGTATGCACACCGAATTTAGTTTTGCTGGAGCTTCACATGCCGCTACGACCGCTCGTTTTGCTCAGCCTTGTCAGCCTGCTGGTCGCGTGCAGCAGTGCGCCCAAACCCGCGCCACCGGTGCCAGGGCCTGCGCCACAACAGGCGCAGAAGAAAGCTCAGGAGTCGGCCAACCTCGGCCCGCTGCCGGCCTTTCAGCGCGAATTGAGCGGTAGCCTGCTAGGCGTGCCGGCCGGTGCTGAAGTCGAACTGGCGCTGCTGGTGATCGACGAGCGCGGCCGGCCGCAACAATTGCTGGCCAGCTCCAGCCTGATCGGCAACAACCAGGTGCTGCCGTTCCGCCTGCGCTTCAATCCGGAAACCTTTCCGGTCGGGGCTCGCGTCGAATTACGCGGCCGCGCCAGCCAGTCCGGGCAACTGATTCTGCATTTGCCTTCGCGACGCATTGATCAACCGATTACCCAGGCGCTGGGTCAGTTGCAGTTCTTCAAAGCACCATGACCGTACCGTTCAACCTGCAACAGGCTCTGGGAGAACTGCTTGGTGATGCGAAGCTTGTCTCCTGTCAGTTACCAGAGACCGAGCTGAAGCTCTGGCTGATCGACGCCGAAAACATGGATCGCGCCTTCACCCCGGAAGAAACCCGGCGAATCCTGCATGAACCGCCTTACTGGAGTTTCTGCTGGGCCAGCGGCCTGGCGTTGGCGCGCTATCTCGCGGAGCGGCCGCAGTGGGTCGAAGGCAAACGGGTACTGGATTTCGGCGCCGGTTCCGGGGTTGCCGGTATCGCGGCGGCCAAGGCCGGTGCGCTGGAAGTGGTGGCCTATGATCTTGATCCGCTGGCGATTGCCGCCTGCCGGGCGAATGCCGAGCTCAATGAAGTGGAACTCAGCTACTCGACGGATTTTTTCGCCGAGGCTGATCGCTTTGACCTGATTCTGGTCGCCGATGTGCTGTACGACCGCGCCAATCTGCCGCTGCTTGATGAGTTTTTGAGTCGTGGCCGAGAAGCTCTGGTGGCGGATTCGCGAGTGCGGGACTTTCGGCATCCGGCGTATCAACGGCTGGAAATGCTTGAAGCCTTCACCTTGCCGGACCTGGCAGAGCCTGAAGAGTTTCGCAACGTCAGCCTGTACCACGCGCGGCGCGGCTGAAAAAACATCGCGAGCAAGCCCGCTCCCACATTAGATATTTTTTGATCACAGCATTGTGGGTTGGCGCAGATTTAATGTGGGAGCGGGCTTGCTCGCGATGGCGATCTGTCGGGCAACACACCTGCAACTGCCTGCCCGCTTTCAGCCAACCCCCACCACCCCTTATAGTTAGCCCATTCACGCTTCCAAGAGATGCCCCATGAGTCAGGACACGCCGTACATCTTCGATGCCACCACTGCCGATTTCGACCAGTCGGTGATCGAGAACTCTTTTCACAAGCCGGTGCTGGTGGATTTCTGGGCCGAATGGTGTGCGCCGTGCAAGGCGCTGATGCCGATGCTGCAGCAGATTGCCGAGAGCTATCAGGGCGAATTGCTGCTGGCCAAGGTCAATTGCGACGCAGAACCGGACATCGTTTCCCGCTTTGGCATCCGCAGCCTGCCGACCGTGGTGCTGTTCAAGGACGGCCAACCGGTGGACGGTTTTGCCGGTGCGCAACCGGAGTCGGCGGTCCGCGCGCTGCTTGAGCCCCATGTACAGATGCCACCGCCGGTCGCCGCTGATCCGTTCGAGCAGGCTCAGGCACTGTTTGACGAAGGCCGTTTCGCCGACGCTGAAGCCACACTGAAAACCCTGCTGAGCGAAGACAACAGCAACGCCAAAGCGCTGATTTTGTACGCCCGCTGCCTGGCCGAACGTGGCGAGCTGAGCGAAGCGCAGACCGTGCTCGACGCGATCCAGGGTGACGAACACAAAGCCGCGCTGGCCGGTGCCAAGGCGCAGCTGAAGTTTCTGGGCCAGGCCGCAGGCCTGCCGGATGTTGCCGACCTGAAAACCCGCCTGGCGCAAAATCCGCTGGATGATGAAGCCGTCTATCAACTGGCGATCCAGCAACTGGCCCGTCAGCAATACGACGCGGCACTGGACGCGCTGCTCAAGCTGTTCATTCGCAACCGCAGCTACAGCGAAGGCCTGCCGCACAAGACCCTGCTGCAAGTGTTCGACCTGCTGGGCAACGATCACCCGCTGGTGACCGCGTACCGCCGCAAGTTGTTTGCCGCGTTGTACTGACGGGAACACAGCTCCTACGCCGCCCGCCCGATCCTGTAGGAGCTGCCACAGGCTGCGATCTTTTGATCTTTCGGCAGTCCCGTCTAACGCCAAAAGATCGCAGGCTCCTACGTTAGCTCGCGCCAACTGTAGAGCGGTGTATCAGCGCCGCTCACGACTTTGACCTCAGCGCAGTGGCGCAAGCGCACCAATAAGCGCTTGCCGGCGGCGGCACTGCCGGTCAGGCCTTCCATCTGCTCGAGCAGATCCGGTCCGCTCATCTGCCCTGCCTTGCGCAGCAGATCCTTGGCGATCTGCCACAGCGCATCGTCCTGATTCACTGGTTTGGCCAGCGGCGCACCGCTCTCAGGCTTGATCGCCTGCAGCTGCGCACCCAACTGCGCCCAATCGCCCTCATCGAGTTCCAGGGTCAAGTCCACCGGCCAGTCGCCGATGCTTCCACGAATCCGCAACATAAGTTTTCCCTCACCTTTATGACGAGCATGCTCCCACGCGTCTTGCGCAACGCCAAGCATGCGGTCAAACTCTCGACCTAATTGTTATAAGATCACATAACAAAACTTTCATCTTCATGTCCGGAGACTTGATATGCGCCGTCTGCTTCTCGCCTTGCCGTTTGCCCTGCTGCCGCTGGCTGTCGCTCAAGCCGCCGAGGTCCATGATCACGAGCATGGCAGCCTCGGAGCCCACGAACATGGCGTCGGGCGTTTGAACGCTGCGCTGGACGGTCAGACCCTGGAGCTGGAACTGGAAAGCCCGGCGATGAACCTGGTGGGTTTCGAACACGTTGCCAGCACCGATGAAGACAAAGCCAAGGTTGTTGCGGCCCGCGCTCAGCTGGAGAAACCATTGGTGCTGTTCAGCCTGCCGCAAGCCGCGGGCTGCGTGGTTGCCAAGCAGGAACTGGAAAGCCCGCTGTTCGGCGACAAGCCAGATGCCGATGATCACGACGAAGATGCAGACCATGACGAAGACGCCAACGGCCACGAACATCACCACGAACACAGCGAGATCCACGCCCACTATCAATTCACCTGCGCCACGCCAACCGCACTGAAAAATCTGGACCTGACGCAAATATTCAAGACCTTCCCCGCCACCCAGAAAATTCAGGTACAACTCATCAGCCCGAGCGGTCAGCAAGGCGTTGAAGCGACGGCCAAGGCTGCAATCCTGAAGTTTTGAATTCACACCGACCCCGTAGGAGCGAGCGGTGCGGCGATCCGACTTGCCTGCGATGAACGATGACGCGGCTTGTCTGATTGACTGCAGCGCCTGAATCGCGGGCAAGCCTCGCTCCTACAAGTACTCAACACACATGAAATCGGCTCAATGACCCAAGCACTTATCGAACTGTCCGACCTGAGCTTCAGCTGGCCCGGTCATCCGCAGTTGCTGGATATCCCGGCCTTCCGCCTCGAACCCGGTGAAACGCTGTTCCTCAAAGGTCCCAGCGGCAGTGGCAAGACCACCCTTCTCGGCCTGCTCGGCGGGGTGCAAAAGCCCAATCGCGGTAGCATTCGCCTGCTTGGCCAGGAACTGACCGAACTCTCGGCCGGCGCCCGTGACCGCTTCCGGGTCGATCACACCGGGTACATTTTCCAGCAGTTCAACTTGCTGCCGTTTCTCTCGGTGCGCGAGAACGTCGAGCTGCCCTGCCACTTTTCCAAATTGCGTGCCAACCGGGCGATCCAGCGCCATGGCAGTGTCGATCAGGCCGCCGCGACGTTGCTCGCCCACTTGGGCTTGAAAGATCCGAACCTGCTCAGCCGTCGCGCCGACTCGCTGTCCATCGGTCAACAACAACGGGTTGCCGCCGCCCGCGCGCTGATCGGCCAACCCGAACTGGTGATCGCCGACGAGCCGACCTCGGCTCTGGACTATGACGCCCGTGAGGCGTTTATCCGCTTGCTGTTCGCCGAGTGCCGTGAAGCTGGGGCCAGCCTGCTGTTTGTCAGCCACGACCAGAGCCTGGCGCCGCTGTTTGATCGCAACCTGTCGCTGGCCGAACTCAATCGCGCCGCCACGCCTGCAGAGGTTTGAGATGTATTTGTTTCGTCTAGCCATGGCCAGCCTGGCTAACCGCCGCTTTACCGCGATCCTCACCGCGTTCGCCATCGCCCTGTCGGTTTGCCTGTTGCTGGCGGTTGAACGCGTGCGCACCGAAGCCCGCGCCAGTTTCGCCAGCACCATCAGCGGCACCGACCTGATCGTCGGCGCCCGTTCTGGCTCGGTCAATCTGCTGCTGTACTCGGTATTCCGCATCGGCAACGCCACCAATAATATTCGTTGGGACAGCTTCGAGCACTTCGCCAATAACCCGAAAGTGAAGTGGGCGATCCCGATTTCCCTCGGTGATTCCCATCGCGGTTATCGGGTAATGGGCACCACCGACGCGTATTTCCAGCACTACCAATACGGCCACCAACAAAGCCTGCAACTGGCCAGCGGCCGCGCCTTCGCCACCGATCCGTTTGAAGTAGTACTCGGTGCCGAAGTCGCCGACGCCCTGCATTACAACCTCGGTGACAAACTGGTGCTGGCCCACGGCGTGGCGGTGATCAGTCTGGTCAAACATGACGACAAACCGTTCACCGTGGTCGGCATTCTCAAGCGCACCGGCACCCCGGTGGACCGCACGCTGCACATCAGCCTCGGTGGTATGGAAGCAATCCACATCGACTGGCATAACGGTGCGCCAGCTCAGGGCAATGGCCGCATCAGCGCCGACCAAGCGCGCAACATGGACCTGACGCCGCAAGCCATCACCGCGTTCATGCTCGGCCTCAACAACAAGATTTCGACCTTTGCTGTGCAGCGCGAAATCAACGAATTCCGTGGCGAGCCGATGTTGGCGATCCTGCCGGGCGTGGCCTTGCAGGAGCTCTGGAGCATGATGGGCACGGCTGAAAAAGCCTTGTTTGTGATTTCGTTGTTCGTGGTACTTACCGGGTTGATCGGGATGCTCACCGCGATTCTCACCAGCCTCAACGAACGCCGTCGGGAGATGGCGATCCTGCGTTCGGTCGGCGCCCGGCCTTGGCATATCGCGACCTTGTTGGTGCTTGAAGCCTTTGCCCTGGCGCTATCCGGAGTGATTGCCGGCTTGGGGCTGCTGTACCTGAGCATCGCCCTGGCGCAAGGCTATGTGCAGTCGACTTACGGTTTGTACCTGCCACTGGCCTGGCCGAGCGAGTATGAGTGGACGCTGCTCGGCGGCATCCTGATCGCCGCGTTGCTGATGGGCAGCGTGCCGGCCTGGCGCGCCTACCGACAATCGTTGGCCGATGGCCTGTCCATTCGTTTATGACTCTCTGTTTATGACCACCCTGTTTATAAGGAACCACGTCATGCCCCGCGCCCTGCTTGCACTGTTGTTGCTGGTTGCCATGCCATTGTGGGCCGCCGAACCGAAAGACCTGACCTGGTCGGAAATGATCCCGCCGGACGCCGCACCGGAAGTCCCGAACATGACGCCGCTGCACGATCTGTCGAAAATGAGCGACGCCCTGGCCGCCGAAGCTGCACCAGCGGCCAAGCAAGACCTGCCCAACGCGCCGGTGGTGAAGAGCCTCGACGGGCAGAAGATCCGCTTGCCGGGTTACATCGTGCCGCTGGAAGTCAGCGAAGAAGGCCGCACCACGGACTTTTTGCTGGTGCCATACTTCGGCGCCTGCATCCATGTGCCACCACCGCCGTCGAACCAGATCGTCCACGTCAAAAGCGAGGTTGGGGTGAAGCTGGATGAGCTGTATCAGCCTTACTGGATCGAAGGCGCGATGCAGGTCAAAGCGTCAACCAGCGAGCTGGCCGATGCCGGATATCAGATGGATGCCGAAAAAATCTACGTTTACGAATTGCCGGAGTGAGTCAGGTGGTTGTTCATCGCCTGCAAGATAGCCATCGCGAGCAGGTTCGCTCCCACATTTGATCTCCATTGGTTGCAGAATTTGCATCCAACACAAATCCCTGTGGGAGCGAGCCTGCTCGCGATCGACTGCGAAGCAGGCGCAAAAGGTTCCCCGCCCAAACACCCCATCATCATTTCATTGAGCTGAGTCAAATCCCCGTCATGATTCCATTGAGCTGAGTCAAAGCCTCGTCCCTGACGCTCTTTACCATTGGACACAGTCAACTTGAATCGTCCTTTGGAGCTCCCATGCACAAGTCTTTGCTTAGCGCTTCCCTGTTTGCTCTCGCGCTCGAAGCCCCACTCGCTCACGCCCACCAGGCCGGTGATTTCATCATCCGTGCCGGTGCCGCTACCACCGCGCCTAACGAAGACAGCGGCGCGCTGAAGCTCGACGGTGCGAAGATTTCCGGCACCAAAGCGACCCTGGACAGCGATACCCAACTGGGTCTGGCATTTGCCTACATGTTCACCGACCACATCGGTCTCGAACTGCTGGCTGCCACACCGTTCCAGCACCAAGTCGGCGTCAAAGGTCTTGGCCCGGCACTGGACGGCAAGCTCGCCGACATCAAGCAACTGCCTCCGACCCTGTCGCTGCAGTACTACCCGATGGAAGCTTCGTCCAGGTTCCAGCCGTATGCCGGTGTCGGTATCAACTACACCCTGTTCTTTGGTGAAGACCTGACCAGCCAGCGTAAAAACGAAGGGTTCAGCAACCTGAAACTCAAGGACTCGGTGGGTATCGCCGGGCAACTGGGCTTCGACTACATGATCACCGACCACATGCTGTTCAACGCCTCGGTCTGGTACGTCGACATCGACACCGAAGCCACCGTCGACGGCCCGACCGCACTGGGCGTCGGCCAGACCAAGGTCAATGTGGATGTCGATCCATGGGTTTACATGGTCGGTGTTGGCTACAAGTTCTGATTCAAACCTGTGGCGCGGGCATGATGTCTGTCGCATGAAAAAGGCGCCTCGAAAGGCGCCTTTGTTCATTCAATAAAACACTAGCGCCCCAACAGCCGCGCCAACGCGACGCTCATCGGTGTCTGCTCAGGGAATTTGAAGCGCTGCAGCAGCCGTTGATTATTCGCCCGTGAATGACGGATATCGCCCGAACGCGCCGGGCCATAGCTCACCGGCGGCAGCCCTCCCACGACATCACCCAAGGCTTCGAGCATCTGCTTGAGCGTGGTCGCCTGATTCAGCCCGACGTTGACCGCGCCCTCTTCGACCTGTGGCGCTTCGATGGCCTGGATCAACACGTCCACCAAGTCTTCAACGTAAACGAAGTCACGGGTTTGCTCACCGTCACCGAACACGGTGATCGGCAGGCCTTTCTGTGCCCGCTCACTGAAAATACTGATCACGCCGGAGTACGGCGACGACGGATCCTGGCGCGGACCGAAGATGTTGAAGAAGCGGAACACCACCGGCTCCAGAGCGTGCTGACGACGGTAGAAATCGAAGTAGTACTCGCTTGCCAGTTTGTCCGACGCGTAAGGCGTCAACGGCGCCTTGGGCGTATCTTCGTCGATCGACTCGCCTTCGCCATTGTTGCCGTAGACCGCCGCGCTTGAGGCGAACAGCACACGTTTGACGCCGGCCTGACGCATGGCTTCGCAGACGTTCAGCGTGCCGATGAAGTTGCTCTGGTGGGTGCGCACCGGATCATCCACCGAGGCCTGCACGGAGGCCACCGCTGCGAGATGGGCCACGGCCTGGCAACCCACCATCGCCCGCGCCACCAATGCCGCGTCGGCGACATCACCTACGATGAGTTCGACCCCAGGGTTGTCCAGCGCCAGATTACTGCGTTTGCCGGTAGACAAATCATCAAGAATCCGCACTGCGTAGCCCTTGGCGAGCAAGGCGTCGACCAAGTGCGAACCAATAAACCCGGCGCCGCCGGTGATCAAAACAGGGCCGTCAGCCATGGCGATAAAACCTATCCAGTAAGCCCGGGAGTGCAGCACGCCAGGCGCGCGGCTTGATCCCGAAAGTGTGCAGAATTTTCTTGCACGCCAGCACCGCGTGTTGCGGTTCGTCGGCGGCATCCGGGCGGGCGGCGTGAGCCTGGGCGGTCGGCGCCTCGATAGCCAGCGGATGCAACTGCCGGGCCTCGGCAAGAATCGCCTGACCCAATGCCAGCGGCGTGGTCGCCTCATGCCCGGCATAGTGGTAAGTGCCCCACAGCGGCGCCGCGCAATCGAGTTGTTTGAGTACCGAAATAATCACTCGTGCAGCGTCATCGACCGGGGTCGGATTACCGCGTCGGTCGTCGGCCATCAGCAGTTCTTCAGGTTTCTCGGCCCGGGCCAGGAAGCGCCCGAGCGTGCCGTCGGCGCTCTCATCGAGCAACCAGCCAAAGCGCAATAAAACATGCTGCGGACAGGTCGCACGCACACTCTGCTCGATCCGCCATAAAGCCTGACCACGCAGCCCTAGCGGTATCGGCTCGTCTTTTTCGCTGTAGGCGGTAGCCCGCGAGCCATCGAAGACCCGGTAGCTGGAGGGCTGCACAAGGATGATATTGTGATGTTGGCACAGCTCGGCAAGCCGCTCGATCGCTCGTTCCTGCCCGGCCAGACGCGCCTCGCCGACCGTCTCCGCCTGAAACCAGTCGAAGTAATAGGCAAGGTTGATCAAGGCATCCGGACGGGTGTCATCGAGCAGTTGCGTCAGGCTCGCGGCATCCCAGCCGTCTTGCGGCGGACGGGGGGCGAGGAAGCCGATGTCTTCCTCCGCACCGAGGCGAATCAGCGCTTGCCCAAGGGCATTTCCGCCGCCCAGTAACATAAGGCGCATTCGCATAGAGTCAGCAGGCCCAGTCTGTGTAGAACAATGGTTTTTATCGGAAAAGCCGTGGGGCCTCGCCGCTGGCATTTGCCAGGATCGTTGCATTTTGCGGGTTTCCAGCGCAACCGTCACCCGCAAAGTGTAGAACGGCCAGATCAGGGCCCGGCAATATGGCCTCTTCGCGATCTCCAACCCCATGGAGATTCTGCCGATGACTTGCAACTTAAGCCCATCGGCCGCATAAATCTCCCCATGAATCTTCCCGAATCAGCGGACAACGCCCTGATCGGCTTCCACCCTGCCGTCAGAGCCTGGTTCAACGCGACGTTCCCGTCGGTCACTGCCGCCCAGGCTCAGGCGTGGCCGTTGATCCGCCAGCGCCGCTCGACGTTGATTGCCGCACCCACTGGCTCGGGGAAAACCCTTACCGCGTTTCTCGCGGTGCTCGATGACCTGGTCCATCAAGGACTGGAGCATAACGGCAAACTGCCAGACGAGACGCTGGTGGTCTACGTCTCGCCGCTCAAGGCGCTGTCCAACGACATTCAGATCAACCTGCAAAACCCGCTCGCCGGGATTACCGAACAATTGCGCTGCATGGGTTTGCCTGAACTGCAGATCAGCACGGCGGTGCGAACCGGCGACACGACCCAAAAAGACCGCACGGCAATGCGCAAAAGCGCGCCGCATATTCTGGTAACCACCCCGGAATCCCTTTACGTGCTGCTAGGTTCGGACTCCGGCCGACGCATGCTCGCCAGCACTCGCACGGTAATTGTCGATGAAATCCACGCCATCGCCTCCAGCAAACGCGGCAGCCACCTGGCCCTGAGCCTGGAACGCCTACAGGCGCTGTGCCCGAATCCGTTGATGCGCATCGGTCTGTCCGCCACACAAAAACCCATCGCCGCGGTTTCGCGCTTTCTGGTCGGCCGTGACCGCCCTTGCGAGATCGTCGACATCGGCCACGCCCGCCCACGGGACTTAGGCATCGAAGTACCGCCGGTGCCGTTGTCAGCGGTGATGGCCAATGACGTCTGGGAACAGGTCTATGACCGGCTCGCGGTACTCGCCCGCGAGCACAAAACCACGCTGATTTTCGTCAACACCCGGCGTTTGGCAGAGCGTCTGAGCCGGCATTTAAGCGAGCGTCTGGGCAAAGAAGCGGTGGCCGCCCACCACGGCAGCCTGGCCAAAGAGTTCCGACTGGACGCCGAGCAACGGCTCAAACGTGGCGACTTGCAAGTGCTGATCGCCACCGCGTCGCTGGAGCTGGGCATCGATATCGGCGATGTCGATTTGGTCTGTCAGATCGGCTCGCCACGTTCGATTGCCGCTTTTTTGCAACGGGTCGGCCGCTCCGGACACCAGGTCGGCGGCACGCCCAAGGGGCGGTTGTTCGCCATCACCCGGGACGACCTGATCGAGTGCGCGGCCCTGCTCGACTGCGTGCGTCGCGGCGAACTCGACACCTTGCTGATCCCCACGGCGCCGCTGGACGTGCTCGCGCAACAGATCGTCGCCGAAGTCAGTTGCCAGGAATGGCAGGAGCAGCCGCTGCTGGAAATGATCCGCCGCGCCTCGCCCTATATCGCCCTCGATGAAGCGCATTATCAGGCGTTATTACAGATGCTCGCCGAGGGCTACAACGGTCGTCAGGGAGTGCGCAGCGCTTATCTGCATCGCGATGCAGTGACACGAACCCTGCGTGGTCGTCGTGGCAGCAAACTGACCGCCGTAACCAGCGGCGGGACTATCCCGGACAACGCCGATTACAGCGTGTTGCTGGAGCCACAGGGCCTGAACATCGGCAGCGTCAACGAGGACTTCGCCGTCGAAAGCATCGCTGGCGATATCTTCCAGCTGGGTAATACCTCGTACCGAATCCTGCGCATCGAAACCGGTAAAGTACGGGTCGAAGACGCCCAGGGCCAGCCGCCGACCATTCCGTTCTGGCTAGGCGAGGCCCCCGGGCGCAGCGCGGAACTGTCGTTCGCCGTGGCGCGCCTGCAAGCGCAGCTCGATGAACGCCTCAGCGCCAGCCCCGGCGACTTGCAACCAAGCCTCGACTGGTTGATCGACAGCCTGGGACTGAACATCGCCAGCGCCGAGCAACTGACGGAGTACCTGGCTCGCGCACGTTTGGCGCTGGGTGCATTGCCGTCCCAGGACACGCTCATCATGGAGCGCTTTTTCGATGAGTCCGGTGGTACCCAACTGATCATCCACACACCGTTCGGTAGCCGCATCAATCGCGCCTGGGGCCTGGCGCTGCGCAAACGTTTTTGCCGCACGTTCAATTTCGAACTGCAAGCCGCCGCCAGCGAAGACGCCATCGTTCTGTCGCTGTCCACCAGCCACAGCTTTGAACTGGACGAAGTCTGGCGCTACCTGCACAGCAACAGCGCCGAACACATCCTGATTCAAGCCGTGTTGGAGGCACCTTTGTTCGGCGTGCGCTGGCGCTGGAATGCAGGCGTCGCATTGGCCCTGCCGCGTTATTCCGGCGGGCGCAAAGTCCCACCGCAGATCCAGCGGATGAAAAGCGAAGACCTGATCGCCAGTGTGTTTCCCGATCAGATCGCTTGCCTGGAAAACCTCGCCGGTGAGCGGGAAATTCCCGAGCATCCGCTGGTGGAGCAGACCCTTGATGACTGCCTGCACGATGCCATGGACAGCGAAGGCTGGCTCGCACTGCTACGGCGTATTGAGAGCGGCGGAGTAAGGCTGATCAGCCGCGACCTGCCGGCCCCCTCGCCCTTGGCCGCCGAGATTCTTAGCGCCCGGCCATACACCTTTCTCGATGACGCGCCCCTGGAAGAACGCCGCACCCAAGCCGTGCTCAACCGCCGCTGGAGTGACCCGCAATCGACCGATGATCTGGGCGCGCTGGATACCGAGGCGATTCAGGCCGTACGCGACGAGGCGTGGCCCGCGCCCACGGGCATTGATGAAATGCACGAAGCGTTGATGAGCCTGGCGTGCATCAGCGATGCCGAGGCGCACGCTAATCCGCAATGGCTGTCCTGGTTGCAAGCCCTGGCCGACAGTGGCCGCGCCAGCCGTTTACAGCTCAATGCCAAACAGTCGTTATGGCTCGCGCTAGAGCGGCTGACGTGTCTGCGGGCGATCTATCCCGACGCCGAGTTGTACCCTGCATTGCAGGCCTTGCCGGGATTCGATGAAGCATGGGATGTCGACGAGGCACTGGTAGAAGTGATCCGCGCCCGCCTCAGTGGCTTCGGTCCTTTGCCACAGGGCGAGATCGCCGAACCGCTGGCGCTGCCGATGGCCAGCGTCACTCAAGCCTTGGCGCAGCTGGAACGTGAGGGTTACGTGCTACGCGGGCATTTCAGCCCGAACGCCACGCACGAGCAATGGTGCGAACGGCATTTGCTGGCGCGCATTCATCGCTATACGGTCAAACGCCTGCGCCGGGAAATCGAGCCAGTGGCGCTACAGGAGTTCATGCGATTCCTGTTCGACTGGCAGCATCTTTCAACGGCAACTCAGGGCCAAGGCAGCGCCGTTTTGTCAGAGATCGTCAACCAGTTCGAAGGCTATCCCGCTGCAGCCTCAGCCTGGGACAGCGATATTTTGCCGGCACGGCTCAAGGACTACTCAGCCAGTTGGCTGGATGACCTGTGCCGCAGTGGCAAAGTGGTCTGGACCCGTTTGACCGCGCGCAACAAGCCGGCGAGTACGGCACTGCGCAGCACGCCAATTGTGTTGTTGCCGCGCAGCCAGGTTGCACTCTGGAGCGGTCTGACCGAGCAGACCGACAGCAGCGAGTTGTCGCCAAAAACCCAGAAAGTCCACCAGGCCCTGACACAGCACGGTGCGTTGTTCTTCGACGAACTGCTGCACGAAGCTCATCTACTGCGCAGCGAACTCGAAACCGCGTTGCAGGAACTGGTAGGCGCAGGATTGGTGAATGCCGACAGTTTCGCCGGGCTGCGCGCGTTGATCACCCCGGCCAGCAAACGCCAGGCCCGCAGCGGTCGTCGTGGGCGTGGCGCCTTTTTCGGCGGGCTGGACGATGCCGGGCGCTGGGCCTTGCTGCGACGCGCCGCGCCAGCAGCGGTGAATGAAATTACTCGCTCCGGGCAAACCCCGACGGCGACTTTGGAGCATGTCGCGATGACCTTGCTTCGGCGTTATGGCGTGGTGTTCTGGCGCTTGCTTGAGCGTGAGGCTGATTGGTTGCCGAGCTGGCGCGAACTGCTGCGTACCTTCCATCGGCTGGAGGCCCGAGGCGAGATTCGCGGCGGGCGGTTTGTCAGTGGCTTGGCGGGCGAGCAGTTCGCGTTACCGGAGGCGATTCCCCTATTGAGGGAAGTCCGTCGACGCCCCCATGACGGCAGCCTGATGGGTGTCTGCGGCGTCGACCCGTTGAACCTGGCAGGGACGCTGCTGCCGGGTAACAAAGTCCCGGCGCTGGCCAGTAATCGATTGGTATACCGCGACGGCTTGCCCGCCGCTGCCGAAATCGCCGGCAAACAGCATTTCTGGCTGGAGCTGGATCAGCAAGCGAGTGCCGAGGTGCGCAGCAAACTGATTCAACACCGCTCTTGAGTAAGCGATCGTTCCCACGCGTGGGAACGATCAAGGCCGGATCTTTGACGTTGAGTCAAATATCTTATGCCGATACCGCTATTTTTCCACACGAGTCAAACACCGACACTGCGCTCCTGATTTAAACCCACCGGAGTTGCAGCCATGCCCATTGCCTTGCTCGCGCTGACCCTAAGCGCATTTGCCATCGGGACGACCGAGTTCGTCATCGTTGGCCTGTTACCCACTATCGGCGCCGACCTTGGGGTCAGCCTGCCGTCCGCCGGTCTCTTGGTCAGCCTTTACGCCCTGGGCGTGGCCATTGGCGCGCCGGTACTCACCGCGTTGACTGGCAAAGTGCCGCGCAAACTCTTGCTGTTGTCGTTGATGGTGCTGTTCACCCTTGGCAACCTGCTGGCCTGGAAAGCACCGAGCTACGAATCGCTGATCATTGCGCGAATCGTCACCGGGCTCGCCCACGGGGTGTTCTTCTCCATCGGCTCGACCATTGCCACCAGCCTGGTGCCCAAGGAAAAAGCCGCCAGCGCGATTGCGATCATGTTTACCGGCCTGACCGTAGCCTTGGTCACTGGCGTGCCGCTGGGCACCTTTATCGGCCAGCACTTCGGTTGGCGCGAAACCTTCCTCGCCGTCTCGGCCTTGGGTGTGATCGCCTTTATCGGCAGCCTGATCTATGTGCCGAAAAACATCGCTCACAGCAAACCGGCTTCGTTGCTACAGCAACTACAAGTTCTGAAACAACCACGCCTGCTGCTGGTGTATGCCATGACTGCGGTCGGTTACGGCGGCTCGTTCATCGCTTTCACCTTCCTTGCGCCGATTCTTCAGGACATCTCCGGTTTCAGCGCCGGCACAGTCAGCCTGGTGTTGTTGGTCTACGGTATCTCAGTGGCCGTCGGTAACATCTGGGGCGGCAAACTGGCCGACAAACGCGGCCCGATCAGCGCCCTGAAAATCATCTTTGCCCTGCTCGCTGCGGTGCTCTTTGTGTTGACCTTCACCGCCGGGAATCCTTGGCTGGCACTGGCCACCGTGCTGGTCTGGGGCGCGGTCGCCTTCGGTAACGTACCGGGCCTGCAAGTGTATGTAGTGCGCCAGGCCGAACATCACACCCCGAATGCGGTGGACGTGGCTTCCGGTCTGAACATCGCGGCCTTCAACCTCGGCATCGCCGGCGGCGCGTGGGGTGGTGGTCTGATCGTCACTCACATGGGCCTGATCCACACGACGTGGATAGGTGGCTTGGTGGTGCTGGTCGCCCTGGCATTGACCGCCTGGAGTGGTCGCCTCGATCGCCTGGGGCCGGTGTATGCAGAACCTGCTGAAGGTTCGGCACGGGTGGTTGCAAGTCATTGATCGGCGGTTTTCAAACCAACGCAGCCTTCGGGCTGCGTTTTTGTATGCAAGCGACCTAGCGTTACGTAGCAGCTGGTGGAGCCTGCGTTCGGCTGCGCAGCAGTCGTGAAATCAGGCTACGTGGTCCTTCAGTTAAACCGTGAACTTAGTGTTTACGACTGCTATGCAGCCGAACGCAGGCTCCGCCAGCTGCTACTGTTTCAGCGTTGCTGCTCGCGCGCTACCGCAACAGACGCCGTCACCCCAAACCGTATCCGGTAATCGCTCGGCGCCAGACCAGTGATTTTTTTGAACATGGCGCGAAAAGCGCTGGGGTCCGAGTAGCCGACGGTCCAGGCTATATGGTCAATGGTACCGTTGGTGAATTCGAGCATTTCTCGGGCCTTGCCGACCCGCAGATGCTGACAATACTCGGTGGGTTTCAGCCCGGTCGCCGTGCGAAAGCGTCGCAGGAAGGTACGTTCTTCCAGCCCCGCCTGCTGGGCCATCGCCGTCAGCGAGACCTCCACCGCACCGTTACCTTGCAGCCAATGCTGGACCTTGAGGATCGCCGGGTCGCCATGGCCGAGTATCGGCGAAAAGTTACTGCCGCACTGGCTCGCACTGTCGCTGTGCTCGATCACCAGAAACCGCGCAGTGCTGGCCGCAATGCTCGGCCCGAGCAGACGGTCCACCAGACGCAACCCCAACTCGGACCAGGCCATCAGCCCGGCGGTGGTAATCAGGTCACCGTCGTCGACGATGGGTTTATCGGCGTTGAGTTTGACCGCTGGGTAACGCTCGGCGAATTGTTTCGCCGACGTCCAGTGAGCGGTGGCGCTGCGACCATCCAGCAAACCGCTTTCCGCCATCAGAATAGAACCCACGCACACCCCGCCGAGGGTCGCACCGCTGGCGTGTTGCTGGCGAATCCAGTGGGTCAACGCTGACGGGGCCTGACCGGCAGAAAACCCGGCGATCGAAGGCGGGATCAGCACCGCCATCAACGCCTGGTCGGGTCCCGGGTGACTGTCGAAGACCCGCACCGGCGCTTCATCAGCATCTGCGCGCCAGTGGCTGACCCGTAGCACTGGCCGTTGCGTCGCCTGATGTTCGGCAGCGATGCGGTTTGCCACACCAAACAGATCGGTCAAGCCATGTACCGCCGCCATCTGCGCACCGGGATAGATCAGCACGCCCAATTCGGCGACTGTACTTTCTACGCCCATTGTCAGTTTTCCCCCTTCTATTGTCGGTGCGGCCAATCCTCGAACGGCCTGCTAAACCCAATACTTCATTCCACACAAACACATCCGAGGAAATACCCATGGCCAAGCAAGCCCTCATCGTAGTCGATATCCAGAACGACTACTTCCCCCACGGCAAATGGCCGCTGGTGGGCGTCGAAGCCGCCGCCGACAAAGCCGCACGGCTGATTCAGGCATTTCGCGATGCCGGTGACGCGGTGGTGCACATCCGCCATGAATTCACCTCCGACGCGGCACCATTCTTCACCCCCGGCTCTGAAGGCGCGCACCTGCACCCTAAAGTCATCAACCGCGCCGACGAACCGGTGGTGCTCAAGCACTTCGTCAACTCGTTCCGCGAAACCGAACTACAGTCAATCCTCGACCAGCAGGGCATCGAGAACCTGGTGATCGTCGGCAACATGAGCCACATGTGCGTCGACGGCATCACTCGAGCCGCGGCCGACCTTGGCTACTCCGTCACGGTGATCCACGACGCCTGTGCCTCTCGTGACCTTGAGTTCAACGGCCTTACGGTTCCGGCCGCCCATGTGCATGCAGCCTTCATGTCGGCATTGGGCTTTGCCTACGCAACCGTGGTATCCACCGACGAATTCCTGGCTGCCAGCCGCTAGCCACACAGGCCACTAGGCCCCCGGCGCACCTCATGGCCTGACCGATACCCACAAAGAAAAGGTCAACGCTGACCTGCTGGCGTTTGCCAAAAGCGGATCAAAGCCCCAGAAACCAAAAGGCCCGTAGCGTTTGAGCGCTACGGGCCTTTTGTTTGCCGTTAGAGAAAGCTTTCTAAAACGGAATATCGTCATCAAAGCTGTCGAAATCCGGAGCCGGTTGCGGTGCGGCCTGTTGTGGCGCTGGACGCGACTCACGTTGTGGCTGCTGCGATGGCTGAGATTGCTGCGGACGCGACTGCTGAGGACGCGGTGCCGAGTTGGACATGCCGCCCTGGCCTTGTTGGTCGCCCTGTGGACGGCCGCCCAGCAGTTGCATGGTGCCTTGCATGTCGACCACGATTTCAGTGGTGTAACGCTTGATACCGTCTTTTTCCCACTCGCGGGTTTGCAGTTTGCCTTCGATGTAAACCTGCGAACCTTTACGCAGGTACTCGCCAGCAATTTCTGCAACCTTGCCGAACATCGACACACGGTGCCATTCGGTTTTCTCGACCTTCTGACCGGTTTGCTTGTCGGTCCACTGTTCGCTGGTCGCCAGACTCAGGTTGGTCACGGCGTTACCGTTAGGCAAGTAGCGAACTTCGGGATCCTGGCCGCAAGTGCCGACCAATATGACTTTGTTAACCCCACGGGCCATAACGTTCTCCTAGGCTTCGCACGCTGTCGGGGCCGGGTTGTTGACCAGGCTCTCGAGGGTCGTGCGATCCAATAGTTCGGTGTCCAATTTGATGTAAATGGCCGCTTCATCAGCAACCACCACTGCATCTGTTACCCCAACGACGGTCAGCAGGCGCTCGACCAGACCAGCTTCGCGGATCGCTTCAGGCGATAACGGCAAGCGCAGGCTCGTCACATAGGGAGGTTCGCGCATGGTAACAGCAAAGGCCAACCAAAGTGCAGCCAGCCCCGCGCATCCAAGGAACACAACCGACAAACCGCCATGTTGGTACAGCCAGCCGCCCATGATCCCGCCCAGTGCCGAACCGAGGAACTGACTGGTGGAGTAAACCCCCATCGCCGTGCCCTTGCCGCCCGCCGGTGAAACCTTGCTGATCAGCGACGGCAGTGAGGCTTCCAACAGATTGAATGCGGTGAAGAACACCACCGTACCAATCACCAGGGCCCGCAAGCTATCGCCGAACTGCCAGAAGAATAGCTCAGTGAGCATCAGCGTACTGACTGCACCGAGTAAAACTCGTTTCATTTTGCGTTTCTTCTCGCCATAGATAATGAACGGGATCATGGCGAAGAACGAAATCAACAGGGCTGTCAGATAGACCCACCAATGCTGCTCTCTAGGCAACCCGGCTTTTTCTACCAGGGCCAGAGGCAAAGCGACGAAGCTGGACATCAGCATCGCGTGCAAAACGAAGATACCCAGGTCCAGGCGCAACAGGTCCGGATGCTTGAGCGTCGGCAAAAGAGCCTGACGCGCTACGCCGGATTCGCGGTGCTGCAACGGTCCGGTGGAACGCGGCACCATGAACATCACAATTACGATGCCGAACAGCGCCATGCCGCCGGTGGCCAGGAACAGCCCTGACAAACCGAACGCGCGAGTCAGCAGCGGCCCGACGACCATGGCGACCGCAAACGACAGGCCAATGGTCATGCCAATCATGGCCATGGCTTTGGTGCGGTGCTGTTCGCGGGTCAGGTCTGACAACAAGGCCATGACCGCGGCAGAAATCGCCCCGGCGCCTTGCAGGATTCGTCCGGCGATCACGCCCCAGATCGAGTCAGCATTGGCCGCCAGCACACTGCCGAGGGCAAACACGATCAGCCCCAGATAAATCACTGGACGCCGCCCAATACGGTCGGAAATGAATCCGAACGGGATCTGGAAGATTGCCTGGGTCAAGCCGTAAGCGCCTATCGCCAGCCCGATGAGGGCCGGGGTCGCTCCTGCGAGATCCATTCCATAGGTCGCCAGGACCGGCAACACCATAAACATGCCAAGCATACGGAAGGCGAACACCAGGGCCAGACCGCTTGCTGCGCGGGTCTCGCTGCCACTCATGCGTTCGCTGTGGGGATCGTGCATGGATAAACCTCATGTGAACCGGCGGCGATTCTACCAGTCCCATCGCCTAACAGCACATACACGAGAGGTGCGCGACGCTTTGCCGCGTAATGGCCTGGAGCCGTATACTCGTTCGTTTTACGCAATGCCCGCCAAGCGAGGCCGCAGTGGACAAGATCCTGATACGTGGGGCACGAACCCACAACCTGAAAAACATCGACCTGACCCTGCCACGGGACAAACTGATCGTCATCACCGGACTGTCCGGATCCGGCAAATCATCCTTGGCTTTCGACACGTTGTACGCCGAAGGACAGCGCCGTTATGTCGAGTCGCTATCGGCTTACGCCCGGCAGTTTCTGTCGATTATGGAAAAGCCTGACGTCGACACCATAGAAGGTCTATCACCGGCGATCTCCATCGAGCAAAAGTCGACCTCGCATAACCCGCGTTCGACCGTCGGCACCATCACCGAAATCTACGACTACCTGCGCCTGCTTTATGCTCGCGTCGGCATTCCACGCTGCCCGGACCACGACATCCCGCTGGAGGCGCAGACGGTCAGCCAGATGGTCGACCTGGTGCTGGCTCAGCCCGAAGGCAGCAAGCTGATGCTGCTGGCTCCGGTGATTCGCGAACGCAAAGGCGAGCACATTTCTGTGTTCGAAGAACTGCGCGCCCAAGGCTTCGTGCGCGCCCGGGTCAACGGCAAGCTCTGCGAGCTCGACGAACTGCCGAAGCTGGACAAACAGAAGAAGCATTCGATCGACGTCGTGGTCGACCGCTTCAAGGTTCGCGTCGATCTGCAGCAACGTCTGGCTGAATCATTCGAAACCGCCCTGAAACTCGCCGACGGTATTGCACTGGTCGCGCCGATGGACGACGAGCCTGGCGAAGAAATCATTTTCTCCGCGCGCTTCGCCTGCCCGATCTGCGGCCACGCCATCAGCGAACTCGAACCCAAGCTGTTCTCCTTCAACAATCCAGCGGGCGCCTGCCCGACCTGTGATGGTTTGGGGGTGAAGCAGTTCTTCGACATCAAGCGACTGGTCAATGGCGAGTTGACGCTGGCCGAGGGTGCGATTCGCGGCTGGGACCGGCGTAACGTGTATTACTTCCAAATGCTCGGGTCGTTGGCCTCACATTACGACTTCAGCCTGGAAGTGCCGTTCAATGATCTACCGGCAGATCAACAAAAAGTCATCTTGCATGGCAGCGGTTCGCAGAACGTCGATTTCAAATACCTGAACGATCGGGGCGACATCGTCAAGCGCTCGCACCCGTTCGAAGGCATCGTGCCGAACCTCGAACGCCGCTACCGCGAAACCGAATCGGCCTCCGTGCGTGAAGAGCTGGCCAAGTTCCTCAGCACCCAAGCGTGCCCGGATTGTCGCGGCACCCGACTGCGTCGCGAGGCGCGTCATGTATGGGTTGGTGAGAAGACTCTGCCGGCGGTGACCAATCTACCGATTGGCGATGCATGCGAATATTTTGGCGTACTGAAACTGACCGGCCGACGTGGCGAAATCGCTGACAAAATCCTCAAGGAAATCCGTGAGCGCCTGCAGTTCCTGGTCAACGTTGGTCTCGATTATTTGTCCCTTGATCGCAGTGCGGACACCTTGTCCGGCGGCGAAGCCCAGCGTATTCGCCTGGCCAGTCAGATCGGCGCCGGCCTGGTCGGGGTGCTGTACATCCTCGACGAACCGTCGATTGGCTTGCATCAGCGCGACAACGATCGATTGCTCGGCACACTGAAACACCTGCGCGATATCGGCAACACAGTGATCGTGGTCGAGCACGACGAAGACGCGATTCGCCTGGCTGACTATGTAGTGGATATCGGTCCTGGCGCTGGCGTGCACGGCGGGCATATCGTCGCCGAAGGTACACCGGCCGAAGTCATGGCCCACCCTGACTCGCTGACCGGTAAGTATCTGTCCGGCCGAGTGAAGATCGAAGTTCCAGCCAACCGTACACCACGCAACAAGAAACTTTCGCTGTCGCTCAAGGGCGCCCGCGGCAACAACCTGCGTAATGTCGACCTGGATATCCCGATTGGCCTGCTGACGTGTGTCACCGGCGTGTCCGGTTCGGGCAAGTCGACGCTGATCAACAACACTTTGTTTCCCCTCAGCGCCACCGCACTGAACGGTGCGACCACCCTTGAGGCGTCGGCTCACGACAGCATCAACGGCCTGCAGCATCTGGACAAAGTGGTGGATATCGACCAAAGCCCGATTGGCCGTACACCGCGCTCGAACCCGGCAACCTATACCGGCTTGTTCACGCCAATTCGTGAGCTGTTCGCCGGTGTCCCGGAGTCGCGCTCCCGTGGCTATGGCCCCGGGCGTTTCTCATTCAACGTGAAGGGCGGACGCTGCGAGGCCTGTCAGGGCGATGGCTTGATCAAGGTGGAAATGCACTTTCTGCCGGACATCTACGTGCCGTGCGACGTCTGCAAGAGCAAGCGTTACAACCGCGAAACGCTGGAGATCAAGTACAAGGGCAAGAGCATCCACGAGACGCTGGAAATGACCATCGAAGAAGCACGAATATTCTTCGACCCGGTTCCGGCCCTGGCGCGCAAGCTGCAAACGCTGATGGACGTAGGTCTGTCGTACATCAAGCTGGGGCAATCGGCGACCACCCTGTCCGGTGGTGAGGCGCAGCGAGTCAAGCTGTCCCGTGAACTGTCCAAGCGCGATACCGGCAAGACGCTGTATATCCTCGACGAGCCGACCACCGGCCTGCACTTCGCCGATATCCAGCAACTGCTTGATGTGCTCCATCGCCTGCGCGACCACGGCAACACGGTGGTGGTGATCGAACACAACCTTGACGTGATCAAGACCGCTGACTGGCTGGTGGACTTGGGCCCTGAAGGCGGTTCCAAGGGCGGACAGATCATCGCTGTCGGTACCCCAGAAGAAGTGGCAGAGATGCCGCAGTCCTACACCGGCTACTACTTGAAGCCGTTACTGGAACGCGACAGGGCCTGAGCCCAATGAAAAAGCCCCTGTCACTGACGACGTGACAGGGGCTTTTTTGTGTCCGCTGAAATCAGAACTGCGATTGCAGGTAGTTCTCCAGACCGACCAACTTGATCAGACCCAGCTGCTTCTCCAGCCAGTAGGTGTGATCTTCTTCGGTGTCGGCCAACTGGATACGCAGAATTTCGCGACTGACGTAGTCCTTATGCAGCTCGCAGAGCTCGATACCTTTGCAAAGCGCGGCACGTACCTTGTATTCCAGACGCAGGTCGCTGGCGAGCATCTCAGGCACCGTAGTACCGGTGTCCAGATCGTCCGGACGCATGCGCGGTGTGCCTTCGAGCATCAGGATGCGACGCATCAAGGCGTCAGCGTGTTGCGCCTCTTCTTCCATCTCGTGATTGATGCGCTCGTAGAGCTCGGTGAAGCCCCAGTCCTCATACATCCGCGAATGGATGAAATACTGATCACGCGCCGCCAGCTCGCCCGTCAGCAACGTATTGAGGTAATCGATAACATCCGGATGGCCTTGCATCGCCCTACATCTCCCTGCTTGAAAGTCTGTAGTTTGAACCAAGCTGACTTGCAGGTCACTTCAAAAAAGTTGGGAAAGTGCGAAATCATCGAGAAAAACCGGCGAACGGAAACGAAAACCGCCCAAATGAGGGCGGTTTCGTTTATCACTTAGACTTAGTTACGCTGTACACCTAACGCCTTGGCAATACCCTCGCCATAAGCGCTATCTGCTTCGGAGAAGTGCTGCAGTTGACGCTGAACCACGTCAGCAGAAACTCCAGCCATGGCCCCGGCAATGTTGTTGATAAGCAGCGCTTTCTGCTCATCGCTCATCAAACGGAACAGCGCACCGGCATGGCTGTAGTAGTCGGTGTCTTCGCGATGATCGTAACGATCTGCGGCACCACTCAAAGCCAACGCCGGCTCGGCATACTGCGGCGCTTGTTTTGGCGCGTCAGCGTAGCTGTTTGGCTCGTAGTTCGGAGCTGCGCCACCGTTGCTACCAAACGCCATGGAGCCATCACGCTGGTAGCTGTTGACCGGACTCTTCGGCGCATTCACCGGCAAATGCTGGTGATTGGTGCCAATACGGTAGCGATGCGCATCGGCATAGGCGAACACGCGGCCTTGCAGCATCCGATCCGGTGACAGACCAACACCCGGCACCATGTTGCTCGGAGCGAACGCGGCCTGCTCGACTTCAGCGAAGTAGTTTTGCGGGTTACGGTTCAGTTCCAGCTCACCCACTTCAATCAGCGGGAACTCCTTCTGCGACCAGGTTTTGGTCACATCGAACGGGTTTTCATAGTGCACCGCAGCTTGAGCCTCGGTCATGATCTGGATACACACGCGCCATTTAGGGAAGTCACCGCGCTCGATCGCGCCGAACAAGTCGCGCTGGGCGTAGTCCGGATCAGTACCGGCCAGGCGCGCCGCATCAGCGGGAGCCAGGTTCTTGATGCCCTGCTTGGTTTTGTAGTGCCATTTCACCCAATGCCGCTCGCCCTTGGCGTTGATCAGGCTGTAGGTATGGCTGCCAAAGCCGTGCATGTGACGGTAACCATCAGGAATCCCGCGATCCGAGAACAGGATGGTGACCTGGTGTAGCGCCTCAGGTGAATGCGACCAGAAGTCCCACATCATCTGTGCGCTTTTCAGATTGCTTTGCGGCAGGCGTTTTTGGGTGTGGATAAAGTCTGGGAACTTCAGCGGATCACGGATGAAAAACACCGGGGTGTTGTTACCGACAATGTCCCAGTTGCCTTCTTCGGTATAAAACTTCAACGCGAAGCCACGCGGATCACGTTCGGTGTCAGCCGAACCGCGCTCACCGCCGACGGTAGAGAAACGCAGGAAGGTCGGGGCTTGCTTACCTACCGACTCGAACAGCTTGGCACTGGTGTATTGGGTGATATCACGAGAAACAGTGAATGTACCGTAAGCACCCGAGCCTTTGGCGTGCACGCGACGCTCTGGGATGTTTTCACGGTTGAAGTGGGCAAGCTTCTCGATCAAATGAAAATCGTCGAGCAGAAGTGGGCCACGTGGGCCGGCAGAGCGGGAATTCTGGTTGTCGGCGACAGGAGCGCCACTGGCGGTAGTAAGCGTTTTATTCTGGCTCATACTCAATCTTCCTCTGTCAGTCTTCGAACTGCCGGCTAATCGGCTGAGAGGGAGTATTGATCATCAGCATGACACCATCAAATTCATTAAATAATCACTATCGATAGAAAATTTCTAATATAGCGCCCACAAAAAACCGGGCACTAGGCCCGGTTCTTTGTTCAGTCTGACGTCTTACTCAGCGGATACTGCTTCACCGCCGACAGCACGATCAACCAACTCGACGTACGCCATAGGCGCGTTGTCGCCAGCGCGGAAGCCGCACTTGAGGATGCGCAGGTAGCCACCCTCACGGGTAGCGTAACGCTTGCCCAGGTCGTTGAAGAGCTTACCAACGATGACTTTCGAACGAGTACGGTCGAAAACCAGACGACGGTTAGCCAGGCTGTCTGTCTTGGCCAAAGTGATCAGCGGCTCAGCAACGCGACGCAGTTCTTTGGCTTTCGGCAGTGTAGTTTTGATCAGCTCGTGCTCGAACAGCGACACCGCCATGTTTTGAAACATGGCCTTGCGGTGCGAGCTGGTGCGGCTCAGATGACGACCACTTTTACGATGACGCATGGTTCATTCCTTACCAAACACAACGTTCGGTGATTACGACGATCAGGCAGTCGCCTTGTCGTCCTTCTTAAGACTTGCAGGCGGCCAGTTGTCGAGGCGCATGCCGAGGGACAGACCGCGGGAGGCCAGAACGTCCTTGATTTCAGTCAAGGATTTCTTGCCAAGGTTCGGAGTCTTCAACAGTTCTACTTCGGTGCGCTGAATCAGATCGCCGATGTAGTAAATGTTTTCCGCCTTAAGGCAGTTAGCCGAACGTACAGTCAGTTCCAGATCGTCAACCGGGCGAAGCAGGATCGGATCGATCTCGTCTTCTTGCTCGATTACCACTGGCTCACTGTCACCCTTGAGGTCGACGAACGCAGCCAACTGCTGTTGCAGAATGGTTGCAGCGCGACGGATAGCCTCTTCAGGATCCAGAGTACCGTTGGTTTCCAGATCAATAACCAGCTTGTCCAGGTTAGTACGCTGCTCGACACGGGCGTTTTCCACCACGTATGCGATACGGCGAACCGGGCTGAACGAAGAGTCAAGCTGCAAGCGACCAATGCTGCGGCTTTCGTCTTCATCGCTCTGACGCGAGTCGGCCGGTTCATAACCACGACCACGAGCTACAGTGAGCTTCATGTTCAGGGCGCCGTTAGACGCCAGGTTAGCGATTACGTGATCGGGATTAACGATCTCGACATCATGATCCAGCTGAATATCGGCAGCGGTAACCACCCCCGAACCCTTCTTCGACAAGGTCAGCGTAACTTCGTCACGGCCGTGCAGCTTGATAGCCAGACCTTTAAGGTTCAACAGGATTTCAATTACGTCTTCCTGTACACCTTCGATGGCGCTGTACTCGTGGAGCACACCGTCAATCTCGGCCTCGACTACTGCACAGCCGGGCATTGAGGACAACAGGATGCGGCGCAGCGCGTTGCCCAGGGTGTGGCCAAAACCACGCTCGAGAGGCTCGAGAGTGATCTTGGCGCGGGTTGGACTGACAACCTGCACATCAATATGGCGGGGTGTCAGGAACTCATTTACCGAAATCTGCATGGATGCACCTATTTTCTAGCCCTTACTTGGAGTAGAGCTCGACAATCAGGCTTTCGTTGATGTCGGCGGACAGATCACTGCGAGCAGGAACGTTCTTGAAAACGCCCGACTTCTTCTCAGTGTCTACTTCTACCCATTCTACGCGGCCACGTTGGGCACACAGATCGAGAGCTTGGACAATGCGAAGTTGGTTCTTTGCTTTCTCGCGAATCGCGACCACGTCACCAGCACGAACCTGGTAGGACGGAACGTTTACGGTCTGACCGTTAACGCTGACGGATTTGTGCGATACCAGCTGACGGGATTCGGCACGAGTAGAGCCAAAACCCATACGGTATACAACGTTGTCCAGACGGCATTCGAGCAGTTGCAACAGGTTCTCACCAGTAGCGCCTTTCTTGCCGGCAGCTTCTTTGTAGTAACCGCTGAACTGACGCTCGAGAACGCCATAAATACGACGGACCTTCTGCTTTTCACGCAGTTGGGTGCCGTAATCGGACTGACGACCGCGGCGTTGGCCGTGGATACCAGGTGCTGCTTCAATGTTGCACTTCGATTCGATCGCGCGCACGCCGCTCTTCAGAAAGAGATCGGTGCCTTCGCGACGAGCGAGTTTGCATTTTGGACCAATGTAACGAGCCATTCTTTACAATCTCCTGGATTACACGCGGCGCTTCTTCGGCGGACGGCACCCGTTGTGCGGGATTGGCGTCACGTCGGTGATGCTGGCGATCTTATAGCCACAGCCGTTCAATGCACGGACAGCGGACTCACGACCTGGACCTGGACCTTTGACGTTAACGTCAAGGTTTTTCAGGCCATATTCCAGCGCAGCTTGACCAGCACGTTCAGCAGCTACTTGAGCAGCGAACGGAGTGGACTTGCGAGAACCGCGGAAACCCGAACCACCGGAGGTAGCCCAAGAAAGCGCGTTACCCTGACGGTCGGTAATGGTCACGATGGTGTTGTTAAAAGACGCGTGGATGTGGGCGATGCCATCAACCACTGTCTTTTTGACTTTTTTACGAGGACGAGCAGCAGGTTTTGCCATGATTAATTTCCTGTCGATTCGCTGGGGCGATTACTTGCGGATCGGCTTACGCGGACCTTTACGGGTACGCGCGTTAGTCTTGGTACGCTGACCGCGTACTGGAAGACCACGACGATGACGCAGACCGCGATAGCAACCGAGGTCCATCAAACGCTTGATTTTCATGTTGATTTCGCGACGCAGGTCACCTTCAGTGGTGAACTTCGCCACTTCGCCACGCAGCTGTTCAATCTGCTCGTCGCTCAGATCCTTGATCTTTGCGGCTGGGTTTACCCCAGTCACTGCACAAATTTTCTGTGCAGTAGTGCGACCAACACCATAGATGTAGGTCAGCGAGATAACAGTGTGCTTGTTATCTGGAATGTTAACGCCTGCAATACGGGCCATTCAGTGGGACTCCAATTGACAGCTACCTACGCCCCGGAAGCCAAGAAATAGGGCGCGAGATAATATCGCTGTAATAACAAATAATCAACCCAGCAGCGCACTAGCTGCTGGGCTTCAAGCGGATCACACTCAGCCTTGGCGCTGTTTGTGACGCGGTTCCGCGCTGCAAATTACTCGAACAACACCTTCGCGGCGAATAATTTTGCAGTTACGGCACAGCTTTTTCACCGATGCACGAACTTTCATCACCAACTCCTCGAACCTTATGGGTACTCAGCGCAACATGCCGCTGCCGTAACCCTTCAGGTTGGCTTTCTTCATCAGGGATTCGTACTGGTGCGAAACGAGGTGCGATTGTACTTGGGACATGAAGTCCATAACAACCACGACCACGATCAGCAACGAGGTCCCGCCAAGGTAGAACGGAACGTTTGCTGCAACCACCAGGAACTGGGGCAACAAGCACACGGCCGTCATATATAGAGCACCGAACATGGTCAAGCGAGTCAGAACGCCATCAATATAGCGCGCAGACTGCTCACCTGGACGGATGCCCGGAATAAAGGCACCGGACTTCTTCAGGTTTTCCGCTACGTCTTTCGGATTGAACATCAACGCCGTATAGAAGAAGCAGAAGAAAATAATCCCTGCACTAAACAGCAGAATATTCAACGGCTGACCAGGAGCGATCGACTGCGAGATGTCCTGCAACCAGCCCATACCTTCAGACTGACCGAACCAGGCACCCAGCGAAGCCGGGAACAGCAAAATGCTGCTCGCGAAAATAGCAGGAATAACACCGGCCATATTCACTTTCAGCGGCAAGTGGCTAGTCTGCGCAGCAAACACCTTGCGGCCCTGCTGACGCTTGGCGTAATGAACGGCGATACGCCGCTGACCACGCTCAATGAACACCACGAAACCGATAATCGCTACTGCCAGCAAACCGATGGCAACCAAGGCGAAGATATTAATATCACCCTGACGTGCAGACTCGAAAGACTGCCCGATCGCTCTCGGAAGACCGGCGACGATACCCGAAAAAATCAACATCGAGATACCGTTACCAACACCGCGCTCAGTAATCTGCTCACCCAGCCACATCATGAACATCGCACCAGCCACAAAAGTGGATACCGCGACGAAATGGAAGCCAAAGTCACCAGTGAACGCAACGCCCTGCCCCGCCAACCCAACGGACATGCCGATAGCCTGGACGAGAGCAAGGACGACGGTGCCATAGCGGGTGTATTGGCTGATCTTACGACGACCAGCCTCACCTTCCTTCTTCAACTGCTCCAGCTGCGGGCTGACGGCGGTCATCAGTTGCATGATGATCGATGCCGAAATGTACGGCATGATCCCCAGTGCAAAGATGCTCATCCGCTCCAGCGCGCCGCCGGAAAACATGTTGAACAAGCTAAGAATGGTCCCCTCATTCTGTCGAAACAGGTCCGCCAGCCGGTCCGGGTTGATACCTGGAACTGGGATGTGTGCGCCTATCCGGTAGACGATAATCGCCAGGAATAGAAAACGCAGTCGAGCCCAGAGCTCGGATAACCCGCCTTTGCTGAGCGCTGAGAGAGCACCTTGCTTAGCCATTTATTCCTCGAACTTGCCGCCAGCTGCTTCGATAGCCGCACGCGCACCTTTGGTGGCGGCGATACCCTTGATGGTGACCGCGCGAGTAACTTCACCGGACAGCATGATTTTCACACGCTGTACGTTTTGGTTAATCACGTTGGCATCCTTCAGGGACTGCACGGTGACGATGTCGCCTTCCACTTTAGCCAGTTCGGACAAACGCACTTCTGCGCGATCCATGGCTTTCAGGGAAACGAAACCGAATTTCGGCAGACGACGATGCAGCGGCTGTTGACCGCCTTCAAAGCCCGGAGCAATAGTGCCACCGGAGCGGGAGGACTGACCTTTGTGACCACGGCCACCAGTCTTACCCAAACCACTACCGATACCACGGCCCGGACGATGCTTCTCGCGACGGGAACCCGGCGCAGGACTCAGATCATTGAGTTTCATCGATTAACCCTCGACTCGCAGCATGTAGTAAGCCTTGTTGATCATCCCGCGATTCTCAGGAGTATCAAGTACTTCTACAGTGTGACCGATGCGACGCAGACCCAGACCCTTAATGCACAATTTGTGATTAGGGATACGGCCGGTCATGCTTTTGATCAGCGTTACTTTAACGGTAGCCATGATCAGAAGATCTCCTTGACGCTTTTGCCGCGCTTAGCGGCAATGGACTCAGGAGACTGCATTGCTTTCAAACCCTTGAAAGTGGCGTGAACCACGTTCACCGGGTTAGTCGAGCCGTAGCACTTGGCCAGCACGTTCTGAACGCCAGCAACTTCGAGGACAGCACGCATAGCGCCGCCAGCGATGATACCAGTACCTTCAGAAGCAGGCTGCATGTACACCTTGGAAGCGCCATGGGCGGATTTCATTGCGTACTGCAAAGTGGTGCCATTAAGGTCCACTTGAATCATGTTGCGACGAGCAGCTTCCATTGCTTTCTGGATCGCAGCAGGCACTTCACGTGACTTGCCACGACCGAAACCAACACGGCCCTTGCCATCACCAACCACGGTCAACGCGGTGAAGGTGAAGATACGGCCGCCTTTAACGGTTTTAGCAACGCGGTTAACTTGAACCAGCTTCTCGATGTAGCCTTCGTCGCGCTTTTGGTCGTTATTTGACATAACTTAGAACTCCAGCCCAGCTTCACGAGCAGCATCAGCCAGCGCCTTGACGCGGCCGTGGTACTTGAAGCCAGAGCGGTCGAAAGCCACCTGCGAGACGCCAGCGGCTTTAGCACGCGTAGCGACCAGCTGGCCAACCTTAGTGGCCGCGTCGATGTTGCCAGTGGCGCCATCACGCAGTTCTTTATCCAAAGTCGAGGCGCTTGCCAGGACTTTGTTGCCGTCGGCCGAGATGACCTGGGCGTAGATGTGCTGCGACGAGCGGAACACGCAGAGACGCACGACTTCGAGTTCGTGCATTTTCAGGCGTGCTTTGCGAGCGCGACGCAGTCGAGTAACTTTTTTGTCGGTCATTTGCTATGCCCTACTTCTTCTTGGCTTCTTTACGACGGACGACTTCGTCCGCGTAACGTACACCTTTACCTTTATAAGGTTCTGGTGGACGGAAACCGCGGATCTCAGCGGCCACCTGACCTACCAGCTGCTTGTCGATACCCCTGATCAGGATATCGGTCTGGCTAGGGGTCTCAGCGGTGATGCCTTGCGGCAGTTCGTAATCCACTGGGTGCGAGAAGCCAAGGGCCAGGTTCAGCACCGTGCCTTTTGCTTGCGCTTTGTAACCAACACCGACCAGCTGGAGCTTACGCTCGAAGCCTTGGCTTACGCCTTGGACCATGTTGTTTACCAACGCACGAGTGGTACCGGCCATTGCGCGGGTTTGTTGATCGCCATTGCGAGCAGCGAAACGCAGCTCACCAGCTTCTTCAACAATCTCAACGGACGAATGGATGTTCAGTTCAAGAGTACCCTTGGCACCCTTCACCGAAAGCTGCTGGCCTGCGAATTTTACTTCGACACCGGCTGGCAGCTTAACGGGGTTCTTAGCGACGCGTGACATGCTTATCCCCCCTTAGAACACTGTGCAAAGAACTTCGCCGCCGACACCGGCAGCGCGCGCAGCACGATCCGTCATCACACCTTTGTTGGTGGAGACGATAGACACACCGAGACCGCCACGAACTTTTGGCAGATCATCGACGGACTTGTACTGACGCAGGCCTGGACGGCTAACGCGCTTCACTTCTTCGATGACTGGACGGCCTTCGAAGTACTTCAGCTCGATGGACAGCAACGGTTTGATTTCGCTGCTGATCTGATAACCCGCAATGTAGCCTTCGTCCTTGAGGACTTTTGCTACAGCTACCTTCAACGTAGAAGATGGCATGCTTACGACGGACTTTTCAGCCATCTGGGCATTACGGATTCGAGTTAGCATGTCCGCTAACGGGTCCTGCATACTCATGGGCTAGACGCTCCTGATACAAAAAAAATAAGCCTTGCGGCTACAACCTTCGCAGAGAAACTCCGCACGTAAAAAGTACGGGCTCAGGCGAGCCGGGTATTCTAGACACACCCCACAAATGAATCAAGCCCCAAAAGGGGCTTGATTCAAGCTCAAGGTCACCGGCGGTCAGTATCTTGCGATAGCGAACGCCGAGACTTTGACAGTACTTACCAGCTGGCTTTAACCAGACCTGGTACGTCACCACGCATTGCAGCTTCACGCAATTTGTTACGGCCAAGGCCGAACTTGCGGTAAACGCCGTGTGGACGACCGGTCAGGCGGCAGCGGTTACGCATGCGCGAGGCGCTTGCGTCACGTGGCTGCTTCTGCAGAGCAACTGTAGCTTCCCAGCGCGCTTCTGGACTTGCGTTCAGATCAACGATGATAGCTTTCAGTGCTGCACGCTTTTTGGCGTACTTGGCAACCGTGAGCTGACGTTTCAGCTCGCGGTTTTTCATGCTCATCTTGGCCATGGTCCTACTCCAATCAGTTGCGGAACGGGAATTTGAAAGCACGCAGCAATGCGCGACCTTCATCATCCGTCCGAGCAGTGGTGGTCAGGGTAATGTCCAGACCGCGGAGAGCATCGATCTTGTCGTAGTCGATTTCCGGGAAGATGATCTGCTCTTTAACGCCCATGCTGTAGTTACCACGACCATCGAAGGACTTGGCATTCAGGCCGCGGAAGTCGCGAACCCGAGGCAGGGAGATCGACAGCAGACGATCCAGGAATTCATACATACGCTCACGGCGCAGAGTCACTTTGACGCCGATCGGCCAACCTTCACGGACTTTAAAGCCAGCGATGGATTTCCGAGCGTAAGTCACAACGACTTTTTGACCGGTGATCTTTTCCAGGTCAGCAACAGCGTGCTCGATGACTTTTTTGTCGCCGATCGCTTCGCCCAGACCCATGTTCAGGGTGATTTTTGTAACGCGCGGAACTTCCATCACGTTCGAAAGCTTAAGTTCTTCCTTAAGTTTCGGTGCGATTTCCTTCCGGTAAATCTCTTTTAGTCGTGCCATGGTCTTCTACCTAGCAGTGTTCAAGCATCAACCGCTTTTTGGGTCGACTTGAAGACACGAATTTTCTTGCCTTCTTCTACTTTGAAACCAACGCGGTCAGCCTTGTTGGTTTCGCCGTTGAAGATGGCGACGTTAGAAGCGTGCAGTGGCGCTTCTTTCTCGACGATACCGCCCTGTACGCCCGACGCCGGGTTAGGCTTGGTATGACGCTTAACCAGGTTCAGACCACCAACGACCAGACGGTCGTCAGCGAGAACCTTAAGCACCTTACCGCGCTTACCTTTGTCTTTGCCGGCGATCACGATGATCTCGTCGTCACGACGAATCTTTTGCATGTCGGATCTCCTTACAGCACTTCTGGGGCGAGCGAGACGATCTTCATGAACTTCTCAGTACGAAGTTCACGGGTCACTGGCCCAAAGATACGGGTGCCGATCGGCTCTTGCTTGTTGTTCAACAGAACAGCAGCGTTGCCATCAAAGCGGATGATGGAGCCGTCAGCACGACGGACGCCATGGCGAGTGCGGACTACAACAGCAGTCATCACTTGGCCTTTTTTCACCTTACCGCGTGGAATTGCTTCCTTCACGGTAACTTTGATGATGTCACCGATACCAGCGTAACGACGATGGGAGCCACCCAGCACCTTGATGCACATAACACGGCGAGCGCCGCTGTTATCGGCCACATCGAGCATGGATTGAGTCTGAATCATATAATTTCTCCGACCCCTAGTCCTTAGACTTCCACAGCGCGTTCGAGAACTTCAACCAATGCCCAAGACTTGGTCTTGGCCAGCGGACGAGTTTCACGAATAGTGACTTTGTCGCCGATGTGGCACTGATTGGTTTCGTCGTGCGCGTGCAGCTTAGTCGAACGCTTAACATATTTACCGTAGATCGGGTGCTTAACGCGGCGCTCGATCAGAACGGTGATGGTCTTGTCCATCTTGTCGCTGACAACACGGCCAGTCAGCGTACGGACGGTTTTTTCGGCTTCAGCCATGATTACTTACCTGCCTGCTGGTTAAGCACAGTCTTCACGCGAGCGATGTCACGTTTAACTTGCGAGAGCAGGTGAGACTGCCCCAACTGGCCAGTTGCTTTCTGCATACGCAGATTGAACTGGTCGCGCAGCAGGCCGAGCAGTTGCTCGTTCAGCTGCTGTGCTGATTTTTCACGAAGTTCATTCGCTTTCATCACATCACCGTCCGTTTAACAAAGGAGGTGGCGAGCGGCAGCTTTGCAGCAGCCAGGGCGAAAGCCTCACGCGCCAGCTCTTCAGTAACACCCTCGATTTCATACAGGACTTTGCCTGGCTGAATCTGGGCAACCCAATATTCCACGTTACCCTTACCTTTACCCATCCGAACTTCGAGTGGCTTTTTGGTGACAGGCTTGTCCGGGAACACACGGATCCAGATCTTGCCGCCACGTTTTACGTGACGGGTCAGAGCACGACGCGCTGACTCGATCTGACGAGCGGTGAGACGACCACGAGCAACAGACTTCAGCGCATATTCGCCGAAGCTGACTTTGCTACCGCGCTGAGCCAAGCCACGGTTGTGGCCTGTCATCTGCTTGCGGAACTTCGTACGCTTTGGTTGCAACATTTGGCGTACCCCTTACTTAGCAGCTTTTTTACGAGGCGCTGGTGCTTGTGGTTTCAGCTCTTCTTGGCGACCACCAATTACTTCGCCTTTGAAGATCCAAACCTTTACACCGATCACACCGTAAGTGGTGTGAGCTTCGTAGTTGGCATAGTCGATGTCGGCACGCAGGGTGTGCAGTGGCACACGACCTTCGCGATACCATTCAGTACGTGCGATTTCAGCACCGCCGAGACGACCGCTCACTTGGATTTTGATGCCTTTGGCACCAATGCGCATGGCGTTTTGTACAGCGCGCTTCATAGCGCGACGGAACATTACGCGACGCTCCAGCTGCTGAGCTACGCTCTGCGCAACCAGCATACCGTCGAGTTCCGGCTTGCGGATCTCTTCGATATTGATGTGCACAGGCACACCCATTTGCTTGGTCAGGTCCTGACGCAGTTTCTCAACATCTTCACCTTTCTTCCCGATAACGATACCTGGACGAGCGGTGTGGATAGTGATACGTGCAGTTTGAGCCGGACGATGGATATCGATACGGCTTACGGACGCGCTTTTTAGTTTGTCTTGGAGATACTCACGCACCTTCAGATCAGCGAACAAATAGTCCGCATAAGTCCGACCGTCTGCGTACCAGACGGAGGTGTGCTCCTTGACGATTCCCAGGCGAATGCCAATGGGATGTACTTTCTGACCCATCTCTTCGACTCCGTTACTTGTCAGCAACCTTGACAGTGATATGGCAAGACCGCTTGACGATGCGATCAGCACGGCCTTTGGCACGCGGCATGATGCGCTTCAGCGAACGCCCTTCGTTGACGAAAACGGTGGCGACTTTAAGGTCGTCAACATCTGCGCCTTCGTTATGCTCGGCGTTGGCTACGGCCGACTCCAGCACTTTCTTGATGATCTCGGCGGCTTTCTTACTGCTGAAAGCCAACAGGTTGAGCGCTTCGCCCACCTTCTTCCCGCGGATCTGGTCGGCGACCAAGCGGGCTTTCTGGGCGGAGATTCGAGCGCCCGACAACTTAGCGGCTACTTCCATCGTTCCTTACCCCTTAACGCTTGGCTTTCTTGTCTGCCACGTGCCCACGATATGTGCGGGTACCGGCAAACTCGCCTAGTTTGTGGCCGACCATGTCTTCGTTCACGAGAACTGGGACATGTTGACGACCGTTATGCACAGCAATGGTCAAACCGACCATTTGTGGCAGGATCATGGAACGGCGCGACCAGGTCTTAACTGGTTTGCGATCGTTCTTTTCCGCCGCCACTTCGATCTTCTTCAGTAGGTGAAGATCAATAAAAGGACCTTTTTTCAGAGAACGTGGCACTGTCGTATCCCTCTATTTACTTGCGACGACGGACGATCATTTTGTCGGTACGCTTATTACCACGAGTCTTCGCGCCCTTAGTCGGGAAGCCCCACGGCGATACCGGATGACGACCACCAGAGGTACGACCTTCACCACCACCATGTGGGTGGTCAACCGGGTTCATGGCAACACCACGAACGGTTGGGCGAACGCCACGCCAGCGCTTGGCACCAGCTTTACCCAGCGAACGCAGGCTGTGCTCGGAGTTCGAGACTTCGCCAAGCGTTGCACGGCATTCAGCCAATACTTTACGCATTTCACCAGAGCGCAGACGCAGGGTCACGTAGACACCTTCACGAGCGATCAGCTGAGCCGAAGCACCAGCGGAACGAGCGATTTGCGCGCCTTTACCCGGCTTCAATTCGATGCCGTGTACGGTGCTACCAACTGGAATGTTACGCAGTTGCAGAGCGTTACCAGGCTTGATCGGCGCCAAAGCACCTGCGATCAGCTGGTCGCCAGCACTCACGCCTTTAGGGGCGATGATGTAGCGACGCTCGCCATCTGCGTACAACAGCAGAGCGATGTGAGCAGTACGGTTTGGATCGTATTCAATACGCTCGACAGTGGCAGAGATGCCATCTTTGTCGTTGCGACGGAAGTCGACCAGACGATAATGCTGCTTATGACCACCACCGATGTGACGAGTGGTAATACGGCCATTGTTGTTACGACCACCAGTCTTCGACTTTTTCTCGAGCAGCGGTGCGTGAGGAGCGCCTTTATGCAGCTCCTGGTTGACCACCTTGACCACAAAACGGCGGCCAGGGGAAGTCGGTTTGCATTTAACGATTGCCATGATGCACCCCTTCCTTACTCAGCACTGCTGCTGAAATCGAGATCTTGGCCTGGCTGAAGGGAGATAACTGCCTTCTTCCAGTCATTACGCTTGCCCAGACCGCGAGCAGTGCGCTTGCTCTTACCCAGAACATTCAGGGTAGTAACACGCTCTACTTTCACGCTGAACAGGCTTTCGACGGCCTTCTTGATTTCCAGCTTGGTTGCATCAGTAGCAACCTTGAAAACGAACTGGCCTTTCTTGTCTGCCAGAACCGTAGCCTTCTCGGAAACGTGCGGGCCAAGCAGAACTTTAAATACGCGTTCCTGGTTCATCCCAGCAGCTCCTCGAATTTCTTCACGGCCGACACGGTGATCAACACCTTGTCGTATGCGATCAGACTAACTGGATCGGAACCTTGCACGTCACGCACATCAACGTGTGGCAGGTTACGAGCAGCCAGGTACAGGTTCTGATCAACAGCCTCAGACACGATCAAGACATCAGTCAGACCCATGCCATTCAGCTTGTTCAGCAGATCTTTGGTTTTCGGTGCTTCAACAGCGAAGTCCTGAACCACGACCAGACGATCAGTACGCACCAGTTCAGCAAGGATGGAACGCATTGCTGCGCGATACATCTTCTTGTTGAGCTTCTGGGAGTGATCCTGAGGACGAGCTGCGAAAGTAACACCACCGCCACGCCAGATTGGGCTACGGATAGTACCGGCACGAGCACGGCCAGTACCTTTCTGACGCCATGGGCGCTTACCGCCACCAGAAACGTCGGAACGGGTCTTTTGCTGCTTGCTACCTTGACGGCCGCCGGCCATATAGGCCACGACTGCTTGGTGAACCAGCGTCTCGTTGAATTCGCCGCCAAATGTCAGTTCGGAAACTTCGATCGCTTGAGCGTCATTTACATTTAATTGCATGTCAGCTTCCCCTTAACCGCGAGCCTTGGCCGCCGGACGTACAACCAGGTTGCCGCCAGTAGCGCCAGGAACAGCACCCTTGACCAACAACAGATTGCGTTCAGCGTCGACGCGCACTACTTCGAGGGACTGCACGGTCACGCGCTCAGCGCCCATATGACCGGACATTTTTTTGCCCTTGAATACACGACCAGGAGTCTGGCACTGGCCAATAGAGCCCGGGACGCGGTGGGAAACGGAGTTACCGTGGGTGTTATCTTGCCCGCGGAAATTCCAACGCTTGATCGTACCCTGGAAGCCTTTACCTTTGGACTGACCGGTCACATCGACCAGTTGACCAGCAGCGAAGATTTCAGCGTTGATCAGATCGCCAGCCTGGTACTCGCCTTCTTCAAGACGGAACTCCCAGACACCGCGACCAGCAGCAACGTTTGCTTTAGCGAAGTGACCCGCTTGAGCAGCAGTCACACGCGAAGCACGACGCTCGCCGACAGTGACTTGCACTGCACGATAGCCATCGGTTTCTTCAGTTTTGAACTGGGTGACGCGATTCGGCTCGATCTCAATGACCGTGACCGGAATGGAGACACCTTCTTCGGTGAAAATACGGGTCATACCGCATTTACGACCGACTACACCAATAGTCATGTTGTAAACCTCATGAGTGTACGGGGCTTTCACCCGCTATGGCCGCCCATTTCAGAGCGTTACACGACTAAGACCGAGTCTTAGCCGAGGCTGATCTGCACTTCCACACCGGCCGCAAGATCAAGCTTCATAAGTGCATCAACGGTTTTATCCGTTGGCTGGACAATGTCCAACACGCGCTTATGAGTACGGATCTCGTACTGGTCACGCGCGTCTTTGTTGACGTGCGGGGAGACCAGAACGGTGAACCGCTCTTTACGGGTAGGCAGTGGAATTGGACCACGCACTTGAGCACCAGTACGTTTCGCGGTTTCCACGATTTCCTGGGTGGATTGGTCGATCAGGCGATGGTCAAAAGCCTTCAACCTGATACGGATTTGCTGATTTTGCATTGGATTTCAGACTCCAGGCTGCTATTCCCACCGAGCGCAATACGCCCGTTAAAAGGAGGCGCAATTCTATAGACGGGCCAACTCAGTGTCAACCCAATAAAAAAGCCCCCGCAAGCGGAGGCTTTTTCATCAATCAACGCTTACGCGATGATTTTGGCTACGACGCCTGCGCCGACGGTACGACCGCCTTCACGAATAGCGAAACGCAGACCTTCTTCCATCGCGATGGTTTTGATCAGGGTAACAGTCATTTGAATGTTATCACCCGGCATTACCATCTCAACGCCTTCTGGCAATTCGCAGTTACCAGTCACGTCAGTTGTACGGAAGTAGAACTGTGGACGGTAGCCTTTGAAGAACGGAGTGTGACGACCGCCTTCTTCCTTGCTCAGAACGTAAACTTCTGCAGTGAACGTGGTGTGCGGCTTAACCGAACCCGGCTTAACCAGAACCTGGCCACGCTCAACGTCTTCACGCTTGGTACCGCGCAACAGCACGCCGCAGTTCTCGCCAGCACGACCTTCGTCGAGCAGCTTACGGAACATTTCAACGCCGGTGCAGGTGGTGGTCACGGTGTCACGCAGACCAACGATCTCAATCGATTCCTGGACCTTGATAATGCCACGCTCGATACGACCAGTTACTACGGTGCCACGACCAGAAATCGAGAACACGTCTTCGATTGGCATCAGGAACGGCTTGTCGATCGCGCGCACTGGATCTGGAATGTAGCTGTCCAGAGTGTCGAGCAATTTACGAACCGAAGTGGTGCCCATTTCATTATCGTCCAGACCTTCCAGCGCCATACGCGCGGAACCGATAATGATAGGAGTGTCGTCGCCCGGGAAGTCGTAAGTGCTCAGCAGATCGCGCACTTCCATCTCAACCAGTTCCAGCAGCTCAGCGTCGTCTACCAGGTCAGCCTTGTTCAGGAAGACCACGATGTACGGAACACCTACCTGACGGGACAACAGGATGTGCTCGCGAGTCTGAGGCATAGGACCATCAGCAGCCGAGCAAACCAGGATAGCGCCGTCCATCTGCGCAGCACCAGTGATCATGTTCTTCACATAGTCAGCGTGACCTGGGCAGTCAACGTGAGCGTAGTGACGAGCCTTGGTGTGATACTCAACGTGTGCAGTGTTGATGGTGATACCGCGAGCCTTTTCTTCCGGCGCGCTATCGATGCTGCCGAAATCAGCCGCTTTACCACCAAACGCTTCCGCAGCCACTCGAGTCAGAGCAGCAGTCAGCGTGGTTTTACCATGGTCAACGTGACCAATGGTGCCAACGTTGACGTGCGGGAGGGTACGTTCAAATTTTTCTTTAGCCACGACAATTAACTCCTTGCCTAAAGGGCTGAATCAGCCTTGTTTTTTAGTGACAGCTTCGACGATATGCGCCGGAGCTACATCGTATTTTTTGAATTCCATAGAGTAGCTCGCGCGACCCTGAGACATGGAACGGACGTCGGTCGCATAACCGAACATCTCACCCAACGGAACCTCGGCGCGAATCACTTTGCCGGAAACCGTATCTTCCATACCCAAGATCATGCCGCGACGACGATTCAAGTCGCCCATCACGTCACCCATATAGTCCTCAGGTGTAACAACCTCTACAGCCATGACCGGCTCAAGCAGCACACCACCACCTTTAGTGGCCAACTGCTTGGTCGCCATGGAAGCAGCCACCTTAAACGCCATCTCGTTGGAGTCGACGTCGTGGTAAGAACCATCGAAAACGGTCGCCTTCAGGCCGATCAGCGGATAGCCGGCCACAACGCCGTTCTTCATCTGCTCTTCGATACCCTTCTGGATAGCCGGGATGTATTCCTTAGGAACCACACCACCCACTACTTCGTTCACAAATTGCAGACCTTCCTGACCTTCGTCAGCAGGAGCAAAACGAATCCAGCAGTGGCCGAACTGACCACGACCGCCGGACTGACGAACGAACTTGCCTTCGATCTCACAGGCCTTCGTGATTTTCTCACGATAGGAAACCTGAGGCTTACCGATGTTAGCTTCGACGTTGAACTCGCGGCGCATCCGATCAACCAGGATGTCCAGGTGCAATTCGCCCATGCCAGAGATGATCGTTTGACCAGTCTCTTCATCAGTCTTGACGCGGAAAGACGGGTCTTCCTGAGCAAGTTTGCCCAGAGCGATACCCATTTTTTCCTGGTCATCCTTGGTCTTTGGCTCAACAGCAACCGAAATAACCGGTTCCGGGAAGTCCATACGAACCAGGATAATTGGCTTTTCAGCGGAGCACAGGGTGTCACCAGTGGTGACGTCCTTCATGCCGATCAGGGCCGCAATGTCACCAGCGCGTACTTCCTTGATCTCTTCGCGGGTATTTGCGTGCATTTGCACCATACGACCCACGCGCTCTTTCTTGCCTTTAACCGAGTTGATCACGCCGTCGCCGGAGCTCAACACGCCCGAGTAAACACGAGCAAAGGTCAAGGTACCCACGAATGGGTCGGTAGCGATCTTGAATGCCAGAGCCGAGAACGGTTCGCTGTCATCTGCATGACGCTCCATCTCGACAGTCTCGTCATCCGGATCGGTACCCTTGATCGCAGGAATATCAACCGGCGCAGGCAGGTAGTCGATAACGGCGTCGAGAACCAGGGGAACACCCTTGTTCTTGAACGAAGAACCGCAAACAGCCAGAACGATTTCGCCAGCGATAGTACGCTGACGCAGAGCGCCCTTGATCTCTTCGACGGTGAGCTCTTCACCTTCGAGATACTTGTTCATCAGCTCTTCGTTGGCTTCGGCCGCAGCCTCTACCATGTTGCCGCGCCACTCTTCTGCCAATTCAAGCATGTCAGCCGGAATTGCTTCGCGACGAGGGGCCATGCCCTTGTCGGCGTCGTCCCAGTAGACAGCTTCCATGTTGACCAGATCGATCTGACCCTGGAAGTTATCTTCCGAACCGATAGCAAGCTGGATTGGCACCGGAGTGTGACCCAGACGCTGCTTGATCTGACCGATCACGCGCAGGAAGTTCGCACCAGCGCGGTCCATCTTGTTGACGTAAACAAGACGTGGAACACCGTACTTGTTGGCCTGACGCCATACGGTTTCCGACTGAGGCTCAACACCCGAAGTACCGCAGAACACAACGACCGCGCCATCGAGTACGCGCAACGAGCGCTCTACTTCAATGGTGAAGTCAACGTGGCCCGGGGTATCGATGATGTTGAAGCGATACTTGTCGAACTGCTTGGCAGAACCCGACCAGAAGGCCGTGGTTGCAGCGGAGGTGATAGTAATACCACGCTCCTGCTCCTGCACCATCCAGTCCATGGTCGCGGCGCCATCATGCACCTCGCCCATTTTGTGGTTTACGCCAGTGTAAAAAAGGACGCGCTCGGTGGTGGTGGTTTTACCAGCATCCACGTGAGCAACGATACCAATGTTACGGTAGCGGTTAATCGGAGTAGTACGAGCCATAAAGCCCTCGCAAAATTATTGACGCTAAATTTAGAAGCGGTAGTGCGAGAAAGCCTTGTTGGCTTCAGCCATACGGTGCACGTCTTCACGCTTCTTAACTGCAGCACCTTTACCTTCAGCAGCGTCCAACAGTTCGCCAGCCAAACGCAGAGCCATAGACTTCTCGCCGCGCTTACGGGCGAAGTCTACCAACCAGCGCATTGCCAGGGCGTTACGACGGGACGGACGAACTTCGACCGGAACCTGGTAAGTAGCACCGCCTACACGGCGCGACTTCACTTCGACCAGCGGAGCGATGGCGTCGAGAGCTTTCTCGAAGATTTCCAGGGGATCGCTGTTCTTGCGTTCTTTAACCTTGTCCAGCGCGCCATAAACGATACGCTCGGCAACGGCTTTCTTGCCGCTTTCCATTACGTGGTTCATGAACTTGGCCAGGATTTGGCTTCCGTATTTTGGATCGTCAAGCACTTCGCGCTTGGCTGCTACGCGTCTTCTTGGCATGGATAAGCCCTCAAACGGTCTTCAGGTTCGCTCGGAATCGGTGCCCTTTCGGGACGCCTCCGACCTTACTCTTATCGACTCAGAAAAATAGATAATTCAGTTTTTACAAAAAGCCGCTACTACTTAGGCTTCTTGGTACCGTACTTCGAACGACCCTGGTTACGACCTTTAACGCCGGAAGTATCCAAAGAGCCGCGAACGGTGTGGTAACGAACACCTGGCAAGTCTTTTACACGACCGCCACGGATCAGTACCACGCTGTGTTCTTGCAGGTTGTGGCCTTCACCGCCGATGTACGAGGAAACCTCGAAACCGTTGGTCAGACGCACACGGCATACTTTACGCAGTGCCGAGTTAGGTTTTTTCGGCGTAGTGGTATACACACGAGTGCATACGCCACGACGTTGCGGGCAGTTCTGCAGCGCAGGCACGTCGGATTTCTCGACGATACGCTTACGCGGCTGACGTACCAGCTGGTTGATAGTTGCCATCTACTAGCTCCACTGTTGTCTTGCGACGCTATTGTCTTGCAAGAAAAGCAAAAATGGCAGGAACGAATTCCCGCCAAATTTAGGGGTACAAGAGTCTAAAGAGGATCTTGCCCCCAGTCAAGGCAAGGCCCCGACCTCCCCACTCAACGAACCTCGACAAAATGTCTCGATCCGCTGAGCGGGGCAGTCAGGGCCCGGCACTTATTTACCGCAGAACTCAGTTACCGCTTGAGTTCAGTGCTTCGGTCAGTGCAGCTTCCACTTCACTGGCGCTTACGCGCAACGGCTTGTCAGCTTCACGACGACGCTTGCGCTCGCTGTGATAAGCCAGGCCGGTACCGGCTGGGATCAGACGACCCACAACTACGTTTTCTTTCAGGCCGCGCAGGTAATCGCGCTTGCCGGTGACTGCCGCTTCGGTCAGTACGCGGGTGGTCTCTTGGAAAGAGGCCGCCGAGATGAACGATTCAGTAGACAACGATGCCTTGGTGATACCCAGCAGAACACGAGTGAACTTGGATACGAATTTCTCGTCCGCGCTCAAACGCTCGTTCTCGACCAAAACATGAGTCAACTCCATCTGGTCGCCCTTGATGAAAGTAGAATCGCCAGATTCAGCGATTTCAACTTTACGCAGCATCTGACGCAGGATGGTCTCGATGTGCTTATCGTTGATCTTCACGCCTTGTAGACGATAAACGTCCTGGATCTCGTTAACGATGTACTTGGCCAGCGCACTCACACCCAGCAGACGCAGGATGTCGTGTGGATCGCTCGGACCGTCGGAGATAACTTCGCCGCGGTTAACCTGTTCGCCTTCGAAGACGTTCAGGTGACGCCACTTCGGAATCAGCTCTTCGTATGGATCACTGCCGTCGTTCGGGGTAATGACCAGACGGCGCTTGCCTTTAGTCTCTTTACCAAACGCGATGGTGCCGCTGACTTCAGCCAGAATCGAGGCTTCTTTCGGACGACGGGCTTCGAACAAGTCGGCAACACGCGGCAGACCACCGGTGATGTCACGAGTTTTCGAGGTTTCTTGCGGGATACGAGCGATAACATCACCGATCGCAACCTGCACACCATCCGCAACACCAACCAAGGCGTTAGCCGGCAGGAAGTACTGAGCCGGTACGTCGGTACCTGGCAACAGCAGATCCTTGCCATCAACACCCACCATCTTAACGGCTGGACGAATGTCCTTACCGGCAGCTGGACGGTCTTTGGCATCGAGTACTTCAATGTTAGTCATACCGGTCAATTCGTCAGTCTGACGCTTGATCGTGATGCCTTCTTCCATGCCCACGTAGGTCACGGTACCTTTCATTTCGGTAACGATTGGGTGAGTGTGCGGATCCCACTTGGCCACGATTGAACCAGCGTCGACCTTGTCACCTTCTTTCACCGAAATCACAGCACCGTACGGCAGCTTGTAACGCTCACGCTCACGACCGTAGTCATCAGCAATTGCCAGCTCACCGGAACGGGACACTGCAACCAGGCAACCATCTACCCGCTCAACGTGCTTCAGGTTGTGCAGACGGACGGTACCGCCATTCTTCACCTGAACGCTGTCAGCAGCGGAGGTCCGGCTTGCCGCACCACCGATGTGGAACGTACGCATCGTCAGCTGGGTACCCGGCTCACCGATCGACTGAGCAGCGATAACGCCGACAGCTTCACCGATGTTCACCTGGTGACCACGAGCCAAGTCACGGCCGTAGCACTTGGCGCAGATGCCGTAGCGGGTTTCGCAGCTGATCGGCGAACGCACGATCACTTCGTCGATGCTGTTGAGCTCGATGAATTCGACCCACTTTTCGTCAACCAGGGTGCCGGCAGGAACGATAATGTCCTCGGTACCTGGCTTGAATACGTCGCGAGCAATAACACGACCCAACACGCGCTCACCCAGCGGCTCTACAACGTCGCCGCCTTCGATGTGCGGAGTCATCAACAGACCGTGTTCGGTGCCGCAGTCGATCTCGGTAACAACCAGATCCTGCGCAACGTCTACCAGACGACGAGTCAGGTAACCGGAGTTCGCAGTTTTCAACGCGGTATCCGCCAAACCTTTACGAGCACCGTGAGTGGAGATGAAGTACTGAAGTACGCTCAAACCTTCACGGAAGTTCGCGGTAATCGGCGTTTCAATGATGGAACCGTCCGGCTTGGCCATCAGGCCACGCATACCGGCGAGCTGACGGATCTGCGCAGCAGAACCCCGTGCGCCCGAGTCGGCCATCATATACATCGAGTTGAAGGACTCTTGGTCGACTTCGACGCCGTGACGGTCGATAACCTTCTCTTTCGAGAGGTTCGACATCATCGCCTTGGACACTTCGTCGTTCGCCTTGGACCAAAGGTCGATCACTTTGTTGTACTTCTCGCCCTGGGTTACCAAGCCGGAGGCGTACTGACTTTCGATCTCTTTCACTTCATCGGTGGCAGCACTGATGATGGCCGCTTTCTCATCCGGGATAACGAAGTCGTTAACACCGATGGAAACGCCGGAAATGGTCGAATAGGCAAAGCCGGTGTACATCAACTGGTCAGCGAAGATCACCGTCTCCTTCAAACCAACCACGCGGTAGCATTGGTTGATCAGCTTGGAGATCGCCTTTTTCTTCATAGGCTGGTTGACTACGTCGTACGACAGGCCTGGTGGAACAACCTGGAACAACAGCGCACGGCCGACGGTAGTGTCGACGATACGGGTGTTCTTGACGCTGCCGCCATCACGATCATTGACTGTTTCGTTGATCCGCACTTTGACTTTGGCATGCAGCGCAGCTTCGCCAGCGCGGAATACACGGTCAACTTCCTGCAGATCCGCGAACACACGACCTTCGCCTTTGGCGTTGATCGCTTCACGAGTCATGTAGTACAGACCCAATACAACGTCCTGCGACGGAACGATGATTGGTTCACCGTTGGCTGGCGACAGAATGTTGTTGGTCGACATCATCAACGCACGCGCTTCCAACTGAGCTTCCAGTGTCAGCGGTACGTGCACGGCCATTTGGTCGCCGTCGAAGTCGGCGTTGTACGCAGCACAGACCAACGGGTGCAGCTGGATAGCCTTACCTTCGATCAGTACCGGCTCAAACGCCTGGATACCCAGACGGTGAAGGGTCGGTGCACGGTTGAGGAGAACCGGGTGTTCGCGAATTACTTCAGCGAGAACGTCCCAAACTTCCGGCAGCTCGCGCTCAACCATTTTCTTCGCGGCTTTGATGGTGGTGGCCAGGCCACGCATTTCCAACTTGCCAAAAATGAACGGTTTGAACAGCTCGAGAGCCATTTTCTTCGGCAGGCCGCACTGGTGCAGACGCAGAGTCGGGCCTACGGTAATTACCGAACGACCGGAGTAGTCAACACGCTTACCGAGCAAGTTCTGACGGAAACGACCTTGTTTACCCTTGATCATGTCAGCCAGGGATTTCAGAGGCCGCTTGTTGGAACCAGTGATAGCGCGGCCACGACGACCGTTGTCGAGCAAGGCGTCGACCGCTTCCTGCAACATACGTTTTTCGTTGCGCACGATGATGTCCGGAGCGGACAGATCAAGCAGGCGCTTCAAACGGTTGTTACGGTTGATCACTCGACGATACAGATCGTTGAGGTCGGAAGTCGCGAAACGACCACCATCCAACGGAACCAGAGGACGCAAATCTGGCGGCAGTACCGGCAGAACGGTCAGCACCATCCACTCTGGAAGATTGCCGGAACCCAAGAAGGCTTCCATCAACTTCAGACGTTTGGACAGTTTTTTGATTTTGGTTTCGGAGTTGGTTTGCGGAATTTCTTCGCGCAGACGGCCAATCTCGTGCTCCAGATCGATGGCGTGCAGCAGTTCGCGGACAGCTTCGGCACCCATGCGGGCATCGAAATCGTCGCCGAACTCTTCCAGCGCTTCGAAGTACTGCTCGTCGTTGAGCAGCTGACCTTTTTCAAGGGTGGTCATGCCTGGATCGATAACGACATAGCTCTCGAAGTAGAGAACGCGTTCGATATCACGCAGGGTCATGTCCATCAGCAAGCCGATACGGGACGGCAGCGATTTCAGGAACCAGATGTGGGCAACTGGCGAAGCCAGTTCGATGTGCGCCATGCGCTCACGACGAACTTTAGCCAGCGCGACTTCAACGCCGCACTTCTCGCAGATCACACCACGGTGCTTCAAGCGCTTGTACTTACCGCACAGGCACTCGTAATCCTTTACCGGGCCAAAGATCTTGGCGCAGAACAGGCCGTCACGCTCAGGTTTGAACGTACGGTAGTTGATGGTTTCCGGCTTTTTAACTTCACCGAACGACCACGAACGGATCATCTCAGGCGATGCCAATCCGATACGGATGGCGTCGAACTCTTCGACTTGACCCTGGTTTTTCAGCAAATTCAGTAGGTCTTTCAAGGCCTTTCCTCCTGGCGGAGCAGAGAGCGGGCAATCCTGCCCCGCTCTCGATTCGCGTCACGTGTTATTCGGTTTCCAGATCGATATCGATGCCGAGGGAACGAATTTCTTTGATCAACACGTTGAAAGACTCGGGCATGCCCGGCTCCATACGGTGATCGCCGTCCACGATGTTTTTGTACATCTTGGTCCGACCGTTCACATCGTCCGACTTCACTGTGAGCATTTCTTGCAGAGTGTAAGCAGCACCGTATGCTTCCAGTGCCCAGACCTCCATCTCCCCGAAACGCTGACCACCGAACTGCGCCTTACCACCCAGCGGCTGCTGGGTAACCAGGCTGTACGAACCGGTAGAACGAGCGTGCATCTTGTCGTCTACCAAGTGGTTCAGCTTCAGCATGTACATGTAGCCAACAGTAACCGGGCGCTCGAACTTGTTGCCGGTACGGCCGTCAGTCAGCTGCATCTGGCCGCTTTCTGGCAGGTCCGCCAGCTTCAGCATGGCCTTGATTTCGCTTTCCTTGGCACCGTCGAACACTGGAGTGGCCATTGGAACACCGCCACGCAGGTTCTTCGCCAGATCCAGGATTTCCTGGTCGGAGAAGCTGTCCAGATCTTCGTTACGACCGCCGATCTCGTTGTAGATCTCGTGCAGGAACTTACGCAGGTCAGCAACCTTGCGCTGCTCTTCGATCATACGGTTGATCTTCTCGCCCAGACCTTTGGCCGCAAGGCCCAGGTGGGTTTCGAGGATCTGACCAACGTTCATACGCGAAGGTACGCCCAACGGGTTGAGGACGACGTCGACCGGGGTGCCATTGGCATCGTGCGGCATGTCTTCAACCGGCATGATCACGGAGACCACACCTTTGTTACCGTGACGACCGGCCATCTTGTCGCCCGGCTGGATGCGACGACGGATTGCCAGGTAAACCTTGACGATTTTCAGCACGCCTGGAGCCAGGTCATCGCCCTGCTGCAGTTTGCGCTTCTTGTCTTCGAACTTGTCGTCCAGCAGACGGCGGCGATCAACGATGTAGGCCTGAGCCTTCTCGAGCTGCTCGTTCAGAGCATCTTCAGCCATGCGCAGTTTGAACCACTGACCATGCTCAAGACCGTCGAGTACTTCGTCGGTGATTTCCTGACCTTTCTTCAGACCGGCGCCGCCTTCGGCTTTGCGGCCGACCAGAGCGGAACGCAGACGTTCGAAAGTTGCGCCTTCAACGATACGGAACTCTTCGTTCAGGTCCTTGCGGATCTCGTCGAGTTGAGTCTTCTCGATGGACAGAGCACGAGCGTCACGCTCGACGCCGTCACGGGTGAAGACCTGTACGTCGATGACGGTACCCTTGGTGCCGGTAGGCACACGCAGGGAGGTGTCTTTAACGTCGCTGGCTTTTTCACCGAAGATGGCACGCAACAGCTTCTCTTCTGGAGTCAGCTGAGTCTCGCCTTTCGGAGTGACCTTACCGACCAGAATGTCGCCTGCGCCAACTTCAGCACCTACGTAAACGATACCGGCTTCGTCCAGCTTGTTCAGTGCAGCTTCACCCACGTTAGGGATGTCTGCAGTGATTTCCTCTGGCCCAAGCTTGGTGTCACGCGCCACACAGGTCAGTTCCTGAATGTGGATCGTGGTGAAGCGATCTTCCTGAACAACACGTTCGGACAGGCAGATGGAGTCTTCGAAGTTGTAACCGTTCCAGGCCATGAACGCGATGCGCATGTTCTGACCCAAAGCCAGCTCACCCATATCGGTGGACGGACCATCAGCCATGATGTCGCTGCGCTGAACCCGATCACCCTTGCGAACCAGCGGACGCTGGTTGATACAGGTGTTCTGGTTGGAACGGGTGTACTTGGTCAGGTTGTAGATATCAACACCGGCTTCGCCAGTCTCGACTTCATCATCAGCAACACGAACCACGATACGGCTGGCGTCTACGGAATCGATCACACCACCACGACGAGCCACGACGCAAACGCCTGAGTCGCGGGCAACGTTACGCTCCATGCCGGTACCCACCAGCGGCTTGTCGGCACGCAGGGTTGGTACAGCCTGACGCTGCATGTTCGAACCCATCAACGCGCGGTTGGCGTCATCGTGCTCGAGGAACGGGATCAGCGACGCAGCCACCGAAACAACCTGTTTCGGTGAAACGTCCATCAAGGTGACGTCTTCCGGCGCCTTAACGGTGAACTCGTTCAAGTGACGAACAGCTACCAGCTCGTCGATCAGCATTTTCTTGTCGTTCATCGTGGCCGAAGCCTGAGCGATCACGTGATCAGCTTCTTCGATGGCGGACAGGAACACGATCTCGTCAGTGACCAAAGCGTCTTTCACCACACGGTACGGGCTCTCGAGGAAGCCGTACTGGTTGGTGCGCGCATAGGCCGCCAGGGAGTTGATCAGACCGATGTTCGGACCTTCCGGCGTTTCAATCGGGCATACACGACCGTAGTGAGTCGGGTGTACGTCACGAACTTCAAAACCAGCACGCTCACGAGTCAAACCGCCAGGGCCGAGTGCAGAAACACGACGCTTGTGGGTGATCTCGGACAGCGGGTTGTTCTGGTCCATGAACTGGGACAGCTGGCTGGAACCGAAGAACTCTTTCACCGCCGCAGCCACTGGCTTGGCGTTGATCAGGTCTTGCGGCATCAGGCCTTCGCTTTCAGCCATCGACAGACGCTCTTTGACCGCACGCTCAACACGTACCAGGCCAACGCGGAACTGGTTTTCAGCCATTTCGCCTACGCAGCGAACACGGCGGTTACCCAGGTGGTCGATGTCATCGACGATGCCTTTACCGTTACGGATATCAACCAGAGTCTTGAGGACTGCGACGATATCTTCTTTGCACAACACGCCAGAACCTTCGATCTCGGTACGACCGATACGACGGTTGAACTTCATCCGGCCGACCGCAGACAGGTCATAACGCTCAGGGCTGAAGAACAGGTTGTTGAACAGGGTCTCGGCAGCGTCTTTGGTTGGCGGCTCGCCAGGACGCATCATGCGATAGATCTCGACCAGCGCTTCCAATTGGTTGCTGGTGGAGTCAATCTTCAGAGTGTCAGAGACGAACGGACCGCAGTCGATATCGTTGGTGTACAGAGTCTCGATACGGACAACCTGAGACTTGGCGATTTTCGCCAGGATCTCGGTGTTCAGCTCGGTGTTGCACTCAGCCAGGATTTCGCCGGTTGCCGGATGCACGATGACCTTGGCGGTAGTGCGACCCAGGACGTAGTCCAGGGGCATAACCAACTCTTTGATCCCGGCCTTTTCCAGCTGGTTAATGTGGCGAGCGGTGATACGACGACCCTGCTCGACAATAACCTTGCCCTTGTCATCGAGGATATCAATGACAGCGATTTCACCACGCAGACGCTGAGGCACCAATTCCAGGTTGAGGGTTTCACCGCTCACATGGAAAACGTTGGTGGTATAGAACGCGTCGAGCACTTGTTCAGTGGTATAGCCCAGCGCGCGCAGCAGTACCGATGCAGGCAGCTTGCGGCGACGGTCGATACGTACGAACACGCAGTCTTTCGGGTCGAACTCGAAGTCCAGCCACGAACCGCGGTAAGGAATGATCCGCGCGGAATACAGCAGTTTACCGGAGCTGTGCGTCTTGCCGCGGTCGTGGTCGAAGAACACGCCCGGGGAACGGTGCAACTGGGAAACGATTACACGCTCGGTACCGTTGATTACGAAGGTACCGTTCTCAGTCATCAGGGGGATTTCACCCATGTAGACTTCTTGCTCTTTGATGTCCTTGATCGCTTTGTTCGACGATTCTTTGTCGAAAATGATCAGACGGACTTTTACCCGCAAAGGTACGGCGTACGTGACACCGCGCAGCACGCATTCTTTGACATCAAATGCCGGTTCGCCCAGGCGATAACCGACGTACTCCAGCGCAGCATTGCCGGAGTAGCTGATGATCGGGAAAACGGATTTGAAGGCCGCATGCAGGCCCACGTCGCGGAACTGATCTTTAGTCGCTCCCGCTTGCAAGAATTCACGATACGAATCCAGCTGGATGGCCAGAAGGTATGGCACATCCATGACGTCCGGCAACTTGCTAAAGTCCTTGCGGATACGTTTTTTCTCAGTATATGAGTAAGCCATCAGCGTTCCCCAGCTTGGTCACCTGCTTGTTTGGCCCCTCCCGACGGGAGCAGCCAGAAAATCTTGCAAACCCCATGGTTTGCGCCACCGCATCGGGTGGTTACAGCGCGTTAGTGGCGACGACCGAGTCGATTGCCAATAACGGAAAAAGGCCGGTGGCAAGAGCCACCAGCCATCAGCCTTCCGCTTAACGCTTGGGCTGGAGACGCAAGGTCGATGCTTACTTCAGCTCGACTTTAGCGCCTGCTTCTTCCAAGACTGCCTTGGCTTTTTCAGCTGCATCTTTAGAAACAGCTTCCAGAACCATGCCTGGGCAGCCATCAACTACTGCCTTGGCTTCTTTCAAGCCCAGACCGGTCAGCTCACGTACAGCCTTGATCACGTTAACTTTCTTCTCGCCAGTCTCAACCAGATTGACGTTGAATTCAGTTTGTTCTTCAACAACGGCAGCAGCTACAGCTGGGCCAGCGGAAGCAGCAGCAGCGGTAACGCCGAACTTCTCTTCCATTGCCTTAATCAGTTCAACGATTTCCATAACGGATTTCGCGCCGATTGCGTCAAGGATTTGCTCGTTAGTCAGAGACATGACTCTAATTTCCTGTATTGGGTGGACGGCCTACGCGACCATCGAAATAAACAAAAAACGCGAAAGGAGGTACCGAGCCTTAGGCTGCAGCAGCTTCTTTTTGGTCGCGAATAGCCGCCAGAGTACGAGCCAATTTGCTGGTTGCGCCTTGGATCACGCTCATCAGCTGAGAAATTGCTTCGTTACGGGTCGGCAGAGTTGCCAGTACGTCGATCTGGTTAGCTGCGAGGAACTTGCCCTCGAACGCAGCTGCCTTGATCTCGAACTTATCCTGACCTTTGGCAAACTCTTTGAACAAACGGGCAGCAGCGCCAGGATGTTCGTTGGAGAATGCAACTAAGGTCGGGCCAGTGAACACGTCGTTGAGCACGTCATATTGAGTGCCGGCAACAGCGCGCTTGAGCAGGGTGTTACGTACAACGCGTACGTAAACGCCAGCTTCACGAGCCTCTTTACGGAGTCCGGTCATAGCGCCTACTGTTACGCCACGGGCATCAGCCACGACAGCGGACAGAGCAACTTGGGCAGCCTTGTTGACTTCAGCGACGATGGCCTTCTTGTCTTCAAGTTTAATTGCCACGGGTTTAACTCCTGCTTGTTACCGTTTCATCCAACCGGAGCCGGATGTCGTTTTGGTGTCTGATTCGGTAAGGAACCGGGAGCACCATCTGCGTAGGCTTGAGGTTTAAGACTTGCGTCGCCTACGGTCTTGGATAGCCCCCGCCAGGCAGGGACCCCAATTTTTCAATTGACGCAATCGCTTGCGCCAATTTGTGTCTTATACGTCCAGCGAGCCTTGGTCGATGACCAGACCTGGGCCCATAGTAGTGCTCAGGGTAACGCGCTTAACGTAGATACCTTTCGAGGAAGCTGGCTTGATACGCTTCAGATCAGCGATCAGGGCTTCAACGTTTTCCTTCAGCTTGACGGCGTCGAAACCGACCTTGCCAACGGAAGTGTGAATAATGCCGTTTTTGTCGGTGCGATAACGAACCTGACCAGCCTTGGCATTTTTAACCGCGGTAGCGACGTCCGGGGTAACGGTGCCGACTTTCGGGTTAGGCATCAGGCCACGTGGACCAAGGATCTGACCCAACTGACCAACAACGCGCATTGCATCCGGAGAAGCAATAACCACGTCATAGTTCAGGTCGCCGCCTTTCATTTCGGCAGCCAGGTCGTCCATACCTACGCGATCAGCGCCGGCAGCCAGAGCAGCTTCAGCTGCCGGGCCCTGGGTGAACACAGCAACGCGAACGGTCTTACCAGTGCCGTGCGGCAGCACAGTAGCGCTACGAACAACCTGGTCGGATTTACGCGGGTCAACACCCAAGTTTACAGCGATATCAACCGACTCGCTGAATTTGACAGTCGACAGCTCGGTCAGCAGTGCAGCGGCGTCTACAAAGTTGTAGGCCTTGCCTGCTTCGATTTTGCCGGCGATAGCCTTTTGACGCTTGGTCAGCTTAGCCATTACACACCCTCCACGTTAAGGCCCATGCTACGAGCAGAACCGGCGATAGTACGCACGGCTGCTTCCATATCAGCTGCAGTCAGATCCGCGTTTTTGGTTTTCGCGATTTCTTCCAGCTGAGCACGAGTTACAGTGCCAACCTTAACGGTGTTCGGACGAGCGGAACCGCTAGTCAAACCAGCAGCCTTCTTCAGCAGAACCGAAGCAGGGGTGGATTTGGTTTCGAAAGTGAAGCTACGGTCGCTGTAGACAGTGATGATCACTGGAGTCGGCAGGCCTGGCTCAAGACCCTGAGTACGGGCGTTGAAAGCCTTGCAGAATTCCATGATGTTCACGCCGTGCTGACCCAGAGCAGGACCAACAGGTGGGCTTGGGTTAGCCTGAGCGGCCTTCACTTGCAGCTTGATGTAAGCGGTAATCTTCTTGGCCATGAGGCACTCCAATTACGGGTTCGAACGCCTCGAAAGGCTCCCCGGTTACTTGCGCGTTTATCCCAGTGACGACAAAACCCCACAGCCTAGGGCTGCGGGGTATGGGATGCTTGTTCAGTTATGCCTTTTCGACCTGACTGAACTCTAGCTCTACCGGAGTAGAGCGACCGAAAATGAGCACTGCCACTTGGATCCGGCTCTTTTCGTAGTTAACTTCTTCGACAGTACCATTGAAATCAGCGAACGGACCATCGGTGACACGTACCACTTCACCTGGTTCGAACAGTGTTTTCGGCTTCGGCTTGTCGCTACCGTCAGCAACACGACGCAGAATTGCTTCCGCCTCTTTATCGGTGATCGGTGCAGGCTTGTCGGCGGTTCCGCCAATGAACCCCATCACACGAGGGGTATCCTTGACCAAGTGCCAAGTACCCTCATTCATATCCATCTGTACCAGCACATAACCTGGGAAGAACTTGCGCTCACTTTTGCGTTTCTGGCCATTACGCATCTCAACCACTTCTTCAGTGGGAACCAGAATTTCGCCAAAGCCTTCTTCCATGCCAGCCAGCTTCACACGCTCGACCAACGAGCGCATGACATGCTTCTCGTAACCCGAGTAAGCATGCACAACGTACCAACGCTTAGCCACGGGACACCCTTAGCCAACAATCAAGGAAACAAGCCAGCCGAGCAGGGAATCAAGCCCCCACAACAGCAACGCCATAACCAGAACAACAGCCACGACAATCAATGTGGTCTGCGTGGTTTCTTGGCGAGTTGGCCACACGACTTTACGGATTTCAGTGCGAGCTTCCTTAACCAGTGCAAAGAAAGACTTGCCCTTGACAGTCTGCAGGCCTACAAAGGCAGCTACAGCAGCAATGGCGAGCAAAGCAAGCACGCGGTACAGGATCGGAGAACCAGAGTAATACTGATTACCCACAACACCAACAACCACCAAAGCGACTACTACAAGCCACTTGAGCAGATCGAAGCGAGAACCTTGAGCTTCAGCCTTGGGAGTCATCTAAGAAAATCCTGTGAAAAGAAAGCCAGACACACCGAGTGAATCTGGCAGGTCAGGAGGGAATCGAACCCCCAACCTACGGTTTTGGAGACCGTCGCTCTGCCAATTGAGCTACTGACCTAAAAACAAAATCAGGCCGACCATTATGTCGGCCCGACAAAGATACTTCAACAACTTACTCGATGACTTTTGCTACGACACCAGCGCCGACGGTACGACCGCCTTCACGAATAGCGAAACGCAGACCATCCTCCATTGCAATGGTCTTGATCAGGGTAACGGTCATCTGAACGTTATCACCTGGCATTACCATCTCAACGCCTTCTGGCAATTCGCAATTACCAGTCACATCAGTCGTACGGAAGTAGAACTGTGGACGGTAGCCTTTGAAGAACGGCGTATGACGACCACCCTCCTCCTTGCTCAGAACGTAAACTTCAGCAACGAACTTGGTATGCGGCTTGACACTGCCCGGCTTGACCAGAACCTGGCCACGCTCAACATCATCACGCTTGGTACCACGCAGCAATACGCCGCAGTTCTCACCCGCACGACCTTCGTCGAGCAGCTTGCGAAACATCTCAACACCGGTACAGGTAGTCTTGATCGTGTCACGCAGACCAACGATCTCAATCTCTTCCTGAATCTTGACAATACCGCGCTCGATACGACCAGTCACCACAGTGCCACGACCAGAAATCGAGAATACATCTTCGATCGGCATCAGGAACGGCTTGTCAATTGCACGAACCGGCTCAGGAATGTAGCTATCCAGAGTCTCAACCAACTTACGAACGGCACTGGTACCCATTTCGTTGTCATCTTGGCCATTCAGAGCCATCAAAGCAGAACCGATGATGATCGGAGTGTCGTCACCCGGGAAATCATAAGTGCTTAGCAGATCACGCACTTCCATTTCAACCAGCTCCAACAACTCAGCGTCGTCAACCATGTCAGCCTTGTTCAGGAAGACAACGATGTACGGAACACCGACCTGGCGGGACAACAGGATGTGCTCACGAGTTTGCGGCATCGGGCCATCAGCAGCCGAGCAAACCAGAATTGCACCATCCATCTGAGCAGCACCGGTGATCATGTTTTTTACGTAGTCGGCGTGACCTGGACAGTCAACGTGCGCATAGTGACGCACGGCCGAATCGTACTCAACGTGAGCGGTATTAATGGTGATACCACGAGCTTTTTCTTCTGGGGCACTATCGATCTTGTCGAAGTCGACCTTCGCGCTACCGAAAACTTCGGAGCAAACGCGAGTCAGGGCAGCAGTCAAAGTTGTCTTGCCGTGGTCGACGTGACCAATGGTGCCAACGTTGACGTGCGGCTTATTACGTTCGAACTTTTCCTTAGCCATCGAAATCACCCCCAGGAGAAGAATTAAGTAAGTCAAACCAACCATTAAAACAAAGGCAGATATTTTCATATCTGCCTTGTTATATGGAGCTCTTGAGCGGATTCGAACCGCTGACCTCACCCTTACCAAGGGTGTGCTCTACCAACTGAGCTACAAGAGCAAAACACCTTGCACAACCTGCAAACTTGGAGCGGGTAGCGGGAATCGAACCCGCATCATCAGCTTGGAAGGCTGAGGTTCTACCACTAAACTATACCCGCGGAGCTTGCAGCTCACGCTAAAAATGGTGGAGGGGGAAGGATTCGAACCTTCGAAGTCGTAGACGTCAGATTTACAGTCTGATCCCTTTGGCCGCTCGGGAACCCCTCCTAAGCGAGGCAGCATTCTATATCATGCTACCCTTCTGTCAAGCATTTTCTCATTAAAAACCTGAGGTTAGCCGCGTTGACTATCGCTTTGCACCTTTAACCCCAAAAGGTCATCACTGCGAAGCGGGCGCCATTCTATGCAAACTATTCAACAGTTGCAATGCCTTCGCACGGCATTATTTTATGTTTTAACTCATTGAATTCTTTGGCAAGGTTTTGCAGAAGCAGATCATCCACGAGATGCCGACTCTCTGGCGCCACGCGCAGCCAATAACCGGCGGAATCAGTAAGGCTGACCGACAGCGGCCGGGTTTTGATATCCAGACCGCTCAACCGCTGCTCGAGCACCTGGGCCGTTTCCTGGCGAGTAAAACCTCCCACGTAGAGGCAATTGCTATCCACGTCAGCCGGCTTGCTCCTATCACGCCTCGCCACAGCATCAGCCGACTCACTCAGCAAACGAATGTCCTGCTGCGAACCACGATATAGGGTAAGCGGCATGACCTCTTTTGCCCGCAAAGGTGCTTCCTGCTGATGCCAGACGTAATAGAACCCATTGAGAACCAGCAACAGCAGAAACAGCCAACGCATAAATACCTCAGGACAGGGGACATGCCATAGCCAAGCCTACAAATACAAGATCCGGGACAACTCTAGCCCCAGGCACAATCTCCGAGACCAGATCTGCATCCCCCCCCGTGAGAAACACCGTGAAATCCTGACCCCAATAGCTGCGCGCCAACTCCAATTGGGTCAGGACGAAGCCTCTCAGCATCAATGAGCAACCGCGCTCAACCGCTTCGACCGTTGTAACTCCGGGCACCAGCCTTTCCAGCGCCCGCTCAGCTGCAAGGTCGTCATAGCGGATTCGCCGTGTATGGGTGCGCAACTGGTTACGCATCAACGGCATTCCCGGACATATGAATCCACCCAGGTGCTCGCCATTCGCAGCAATAAAGTCAGCCGTCACTGCAGTGCCAAAATCGAGCACAAGGCAAGCTCCTGACGCGAGATGAAACCCTCCGAGCATCGCAAGCCATCGATCGAGCCCTAATCTCTCGTATTCCTCATAACCGTTTCGAACTCCAGACATCTCACGAGCCGGTGCCGCGCAGACAACAGATACGCCGAACGCATCAACCAGTGAAGAAATAAGCGCGCTAGTCTCTTCAGCGGTCCGGACGCTGACTAACCGACAACGCGTCAGAATCAAGCCGTCACACTCACGCAAGCTCTCCAGCAAAGCGAGATCCGAATCGACCACCCCCCCGGCAAATACACGAGCCGCATCAGCAAGAAGCACACGCCACTTGATGAAGCTATTACCGCAGTCGAGCTCAAGAATCATTGCGCAACCTCAAGCTGAGCTCACCGCCACTGAAGACTTTTTCCACACTACCCACCTTCAAACGCAATCCGCCCTGCCGATCGATGCCCATTACAATGCCATCAATCTGGTTAACTCCAGCGATCAACGAAACCGCGCGCCCCTGCCATAGATGGCTCTGCTCCCATTCCGCCTGGATAGCGGCAAAACCTGAATCCTGGTGGCGACTCAAATACTTCTGAAGCATCATCCCCAGATTAGCCACCAGATGATTGCGATCATAGGCTTTGCCCGTCTCGAGACGCATTGAGGTCCATTGCTGATCGATCTCTTCGGTCATCTGCATGTTCACGTTAATTCCTACACCCAAGACGACGTGACACACATCAGCAGGATCCCCAACCAACTCCAACAAGATCCCGGCAATCTTTTTCTGACCGACCAAGACATCATTCGGCCACTTCAGACCTGCATCCCGCACTCCCAATTCACGCAAGGTCTGCATTACAGCCAAACCGACGACGAGACTGAGGCCTTCAAGTTGTCGCATACCACCATCTATCCGCAGCACCAGACTGTAATAGATGTTCTCTGCGAAAGGGCTTGCCCACTTTCTCCCCCGCCGACCCCGACCGGCAGTCTGTCGCTCTGCCAGCACAACAAACGGCGCAGCCAGCCCCTTCTCGATGGATCGTAGGGCTTCTGCGTTTGTGGAGTCGATAGAGTCGAAAATTATCACTGGCCACGTACAACCGGGCGCCTGCTCGGCGATCTCGGCAGGACATAGAAGCATCAGCGGTGTAGCCAATTGATAGCCACGACCACGCACTTTATGAATAGATAAATCCAGGCCTGCCTCTAAATGTTGAAGCTGCTTCCACACAGCACTGCGGCTAATGCCCAAAGCAGCACCAAGCGCCTGCCCCGAGTGAAATCGACCATCCTTCAGAAGCTTTAACAACGTCAGCATGCACATCCCGCCTCACCATGAGCCACGCATGATATCCATGCCTAGAGCCGTTGCATAGAAAGCGTAAGAACGTGATTTTTTTTGCAGGCAAAACAAAACCCCTACCTGCATACGCAGATAGGGGTTTCGGAATTTAATCTTGACGATGACCTACTCTCACATGGGGAAACCCCACACTACCATCGGCGATGCATCGTTTCACTGCTGAG
>NZ_JBVASJ010000024.1:0-84853 GCF_057813935.1 Pseudomonas sp. F220 | reverse complement strand
CCTCTGGCTAACACTTCCCCTTGCCGGGTGTGTAGAGGACTTTCACCTCCAAGTCACCAGCGTGGCCACCACAGCCAAACTGGTTGCGCTTGCGCGCAACGCGCCATGCCTGGCGCACACAAAAAAAGGGGCGACCATTTGGTCGCCCCTTTTTCGTTTTAGCTGGAATCTATATTGACTGTACCGCCGCCTTCGCGGGCAAGCCTCGCTCCTACAAAGTTTGCGAGTTTCTGTAGGAGTGAGGCTTGCCCGCGATAGGGTCCTCAATTACTTCGCAGAAATTGCCCCATCCACCAATGTCTGAGCTTCTGCTACCAGCTGCTTGAGATGCTCGTCACCGATGAAGCTTTCAGCGTAGATCTTGTAGATGTCTTCGGTACCCGAAGGACGTGCCGCGAACCAGCCGTTCTCAGTCATGACTTTCAAACCGCCGATCGCCTGATCATTACCCGGCGCATGGCTGAGAATGCTTTGAATCGCCTCCCCGGCCAATTGCGTGGACTTGACCTGATCCGGCGACAGTTTGCTGAGCAAGGCTTTCTGCTCAGGATTGGCCTTGGCGTCGACGCGCACCGAGAACGGTTCACCCAACTCATCGGTCAAGGCGCGATAGATCTGGCTCGGATCGCGGCCGGTACGGGCTGTCATTTCCGCCGCCAACAGCGCGGGGATCAGGCCGTCCTTGTCGGTGCTCCAGACGCTGCCGTCCTTGCGCAGGAACGAGGCACCGGCGCTTTCCTCACCGCCGAAGCCCAGAGAACCGTCGAACAAGCCGTCGGCGAACCACTTGAAACCTACCGGCACTTCATACAGACGGCGACCTAGCCTCTTGGCAACCCGATCGATCAAGCCGCTGCTGACCACGGTCTTGCCCACGGCAGCATCAGCACGCCATTGCGGACGGTTCTGGAACAGGTAATCGATGGACACCGCCAGATAGCTGTTCGGTGCCAGCAAGCCACCGGACGGCGTAACGATACCGTGGCGGTCGTGGTCCGGGTCACAGGCAAACGCAACGTCGAAGCGTTCTTTAAGGCCGATCAAGCCTTGCATGGCGTAGCTGGAGGACGGGTCCATACGGATTTGACCGTCCCAGTCCACGGACATAAAGCGGAACGTCGGATCGACCTGGGTGTTGACCACGTCCAGATCCAGACGGTAATGCTCGGCAATCGCCGACCAGTAACGCACCCCTGCTCCGCCCAACGGGTCTACGCCCAGACGCAGCTTGGCGCCACGAATGGCATCCATGTCGATCACATTGATCAGATCGGCCACGTAGGTGTTGAGGTAGTCGTGACGATGGGTAGTACTGGCCTTCAGTGCCTGCTCGTAGCTGATGCGTTTTACGCCAGCGAGCTTGTTGGTCAGCAGTTCGTTGGCCTTGGCTTCGATCCACTTGGTGATGTGGGTATCGGCCGGGCCGCCATTGGTTGGGTTGTATTTGTAGCCACCGCTTTGCGGCGGGTTATGCGACGGCGTGATGACGATACCGTCTGCCAGGCCCGAGGTGCGGCCTCGGTTGTAGCAAAGAATGGCGTGGGAAATTGCTGGCGTCGGGGTGTATTCATCGCCTTCGGCGATCATCACCGTGACGCCGTTTGCCGCGAGCACTTCCAGCGCGCTGGCCCCGGCCGGAGTCGACAGTGCATGGGTGTCGATGCCGACAAACAGTGGCCCATCAATTCCCTGAGCTTCGCGATACAGGCAAATGGCCTGGCTGATAGCCAAAACATGCCATTCATTGAAGCTCAATTCGAAGGAGCTGCCACGGTGTCCTGAAGTACCAAACGCCACACGCTGGGTGGAGACTGCTGCATCAGGTTGGCCGGTGTAATAGGCCGTTACCAGTCGCGGGATATCGACCAACAGTTCTACCGGTGCCGGTTTTCCCGCAAAAGGACTGATTGTCATGCATAACCTCTGGAAAGGATGGTTCAGGGATAGGAACGCAGTTTACTGGCAGTTGGACCGCAGCGCGATGTTATCTATCCCGTCTTCTGGAGATGTTTGTCGGCCGCCTATCTATAAATAACGGCTTGACCTGGCACATGAAAATAGAAGAATCAGCAATGAATAGTGCTGGATAGGTGAGGATTAACAAGCGAGAGAGAGTAAAGGCTTCAGCGTGCTTTGGTGAGTGCGGGATCATGTGTTTTGGCAAAAACGCCAGAGCCCGCAGGAGCGGACTCTGGCGAAAACAATCAAGCAGGCTCGACCTGGAGGGCAACCCGTTCGCGACATGGGCATTCGTCCATGTAACGGTGGGCTTCAACAAACTCATTGAACGGGAAGACCCGGGTCTTGAGCGGCAGCAGAACACGATCTGCGGTCAGTTGATTGATGTCGCGCAACGCCCGTTGCAACGTCACCTGATCCTGAATGATGCCCAACTCCGGTTTGCCGGTGAAGTTACCGATGCAATGCACAAAGAACTGAATGTTCTTCTGGAACGCCGCACAGGCCGGGAACGGTGTCTGGTTACCGCCTTGCAGGCCATACAACACCAGGCTGCCGCGAGGCGCCAGCACATCACCAAGCAACGACATCTGCGGCCCACCGAGACCGTCGAACACAACGTCGACGCCACGGTTGTCGGTGTACTTGTTGATCTGCATCAGCAGATCCTGCTCTTCGGTAACGATTACCTTCTCGGCACCGAGCGACAGCAAATAATCTCGTTCATCGGCCGTTTTGGTAGCGGCAATTACCCGCACTCCCAACGCTTTACCCAACTGCACAAAGGACGGCCCGGCACAGTGGCTGGCATCGGTCACCAAGGCAAACTGGCCCGGCTTGACCCGCGCCAGATCGACATAGGCAAAGTAGGCAACCAGTAGCGGCGTGTAATGCACGCTGGCTTCAATCGGGCTGAGGATGTCGGGGTAACGGGTCAACATCGAGTGTGGCAGAACAATCTGCTCACCGTAGACCGGATAATCGTTTGGGCTTTGTGCCGGGAAGCTGGCGACCTTGTCACCCACCACCAGGTCATCGACGCCCTCGCCGACTGCCGTCACCACGCCGGCCATTTCCTGGCCAAGGCCCGAAGGCAGACGAGCATGGGACGACGCCAGGTTCTGACGCCAGAGCACGTCGTACCAACTGATGCCAATCGCTTCGACACGCACCTGCACTTCGCCCGGTGCAGGCATCGCTGCCGCATGCTCTTCGCATTTGAGCACCTCGGCTGGACCAAACTTGTGAAAACGGATCGTGCGGGACATCGCAAACCTCGTCAAAGTAACCTCTAATGCCATGAACTCTATCTGGGCTTTCTAGCCAAGACCATCAGCGGCTATTAATAGTCGACATGCCTGTCATTGATTCCGCAACTCCTGCTACGACGTCGAATGCCGTAGAAAACCGAACCAGCATTTCAGGAAAACTGAATTAGCCGGTGCAGAGTACCAGCCTTTCCCCGTAAGATTCATGCCGGCCATTGTTCTCATATGGCCGCTCTCGTCAAGTTTGCTGACTCTGCCAGGACTCCAGATGAATCGTAATGACCTGCGTCGTGTCGACCTGAACCTGTTGATCGTGTTCGAAACATTGATGCATGAACGCAGCGTGACCCGTGCTGCGGAAAAACTGTTCCTCGGCCAACCGGCCATCAGCGCCGCGTTGTCACGCCTGCGCGGGCTGTTCGACGACCCGCTGTTCGTGCGCACCGGGCGCAGCATGGAACCTTCAGCCCGGGCGGTGGAAATCTTCGCCCTGCTCTCACCCGCCCTGGATTCGATTTCCACTGCGGTGAGCCGCGCCTCCGAGTTCGACCCGGCGACCAGCACCGCAGTCTTCCGTATTGGTCTGTCGGATGATGTCGAGTTCGCCCTGCTGCCGATGCTGCTCAAACGCCTGCGCGCCGAAGCGCCGGGGATTGTGTTGGTGGTGCGGCGGGTCAACTACATATTAATGCCGGGGCTACTGGCTTCTGGCGAGATCTCTATTGGTGTCAGCTACACCACCGATCTGCCGGCCAATGCCAAACGCAAAGTATTGCGCCGCAGCCTGCCGAGACTGCTACGTGCAGACACCGTTCCGGGGCCGTTGAGTCTGGATGACTTCTGCGCCCGCCCCCATGCACTGGTGTCGTTTGCCGGTGACCTGAGCGGGTTTATCGATGAAGAGCTGGAGAAACTTGGCCGCAAGCGCCACGTGGTGCTCGCCGTTCCACAGTTCAACGGCCTAGGCACGTTGCTGGCGGGCACCGACATCGTCGCCATGGTGCCGGACTACACCGCCGAAGCGTTGACGGCCGCCGGTGGCGTTCGCGCCGAAAACCCGCCGCTGCCGGTACCCAGTTTCGAACTGCACATGGCCTGGCGCGGCTCCCAGGACAACGACCCGGGCGAACGCTGGTTACGCTCGCGGATACAGATGTTTTTTGGGGACCCCGATAGCTTGTAATGGAATTCCACTAAATTCCATAAAACCGTTTTATAACAATCGCTTACTTTTAATTCGAGTCCATTGCCGCCTGTCTAAATCCAATGGATTCCACGACTCATGGGGGCATAATTGGGGGCAAATTTCGGTTCCTTAAAAAGGATGCCCCCACCGATGCCCCCAGATAATGCGGTTGTTTTCAAACGAAAACTCAGCGATGCCTTGATCCGCTCACTGACCGAACCCGGCAAACACGCCGATGGCGAAGTCCCTGGCCTCTACTTGGAGGTAAGGGCGTCGAGCAAGGTCGGCAAATCCCCTTCCAAGGTTTGGCGATTGAAGTATCGGCTGCATGGGAAGGAAAACCGCTTCTCCATCGGCGCTTACCCCGACATTAGCCTCAAGGAGGCGCGCGACATTGCCCGCGGCGCCCGCCGCGACGTGGCTAACCACACCGCTCCGCTCAAGGCCAAGACCGCCAAGATCGAGGCACAGTTGCTCAATGGAGAGCGCACCTTCGCGTACGTGGCCGAGCAATGGTTGGCATTCAAGTCTGCCGAACTGGTTACCAAATCCATCTCGGGCTTTACCGGAGCGCTGAACAACCACATCTTGCCTGCCATTGGCAAAAAACCGATCAGCGAGATCAAGTTGGAGCACATCACTACGATCATCACTGAGTTGCGCCGCCAGCGCACCATGGCCATGGCCCGGCGCGTGCGCACCATCATACGTGCCGTTCTGGGCTTTGCCGAAGGTCGCGGCTGGGTGGAGCGCAACGTGGCGCTCAGCAACATCGAGGAGTTGAAGATTCGCCACATCGTGACCAGCAACCCGGCGATCGAAAGGCCATCCGACCTGGGCAGGTTTCTTCTACGCCTTGATGACTGCAACGACGGCAGCGTAGCTGCAGCAATGCGGCTGCTGGTCATGTTGCCGGTTCGCCCAGGCGAACTGGTGCAGATGCGCTGGGAAGATGTCGACTTGGTGGGCGCCGATTGGCGTTATGTGGTGAGCAAGACCAAGCACCTGGACAAGAGCAAACACATCGTGCCGTTGCCTGAGCAAGCGTTGGTCCTGTTACGAGAGCTACATAAAACCCGCGTGGTGGATGAAGACGGCAAAGGCTGGGTGTTCGTCTCGCCGGTCTATCCAGGACGTCCCATAAACCCAACCTCCATGCTCAAGTCCTTCCAGCGCATCTGGCCGGAGTACGACATCACAGCCCATGGCTTTCGTGCCACGTACCGGACCATTGCTCACGAGCACCTGGGTATTGACCCAATCGTGCTCGAACTCTCGCTATCTCACCGTATGCCAGGTGCGCTGGGGGCTGTGTATGCGCGAGCTCAACTGCTAGTGCAACGCAGGGAGGCGGCTCAGCAATGGGCGAACTACTTAGACCAGTTGCGGCAAAACGCGGCGCGAGCCACCACCGATTGATGATACAGAGAAAACTATTAGAAAATTGGAGAGGGAAACGAGACGCGCATTGGGTGGTTTTATCTTTGATTTATATGGATATTATTTTATTACGCTGATGCAAGAATACTTGATGATGTACTTGTTTTTTGGGGCTTTCAAACGCTAGAAGACCAACTGTTACGGGAGGGAAATTCACACCGGCATTGCAATGGCATAATATGCCAATCAGTAAACACCACTCGCTCGTCCTCACCCGGAGTTCATCATGGCCACTCGAAACGTTGTCCTCACGTCGCACCAAGAACAGATTATCCAGGACCTGGTGCAATCCGGCCATTATCAGAATGCCAGCGAAGTCATGCGCGAAGGTTTGCGTCTGCTAGAGCAGCGGATAGCCGAAGATACCGCGAAAATTCAGGCGTTACGTCAAGCCACCTCCATCGGCATTATGGAGATCGAGCAAGGGCGCTTTACACAGTTGGACGAAGGCGATCTAGGGCAGTTTCTCGACGAGTTGAACCAGGAGGCCACGATCCCCGCGAACGGGAAACAGTGAGCATGGCGCAGTATCGGATTTCCAACGCGGCTCGCGCCGACATTGTCGACATACTCCGTCACTCAAACACGCAATTCGGTGAACAGGCTCGTCAGCGTTACCAGACACTGATCCTTACCGCACTGCAATCAATCGCGGCTACGCCGCATCACGTTGTCAGCCGCCCTCGCGACGAGATTACACCGGGACTTCGAAGCTATCACCTCATCCATTCACGCCAAAACGCAAAACCCATACAGGCAGCGGTGAAAAAACCACGCCACATCGTGTTCTATCGTGTGGCTGACGATGAAGTGATTGAGATCGTCAGATCTGCTCCATGATGCCATGGAGGTGTCATCGCACCTACCGACTGAATAATTCAAATGAAAATGACGCTTAATTTCCGCATACCCTCAACTATGCGTTTCTCGGGTATTTCCCATCGCTACTGTGCGAAAAACCATCACCGTAACGGACCAGCAGGACAGCTGGATCAAGGCTCGGATCGAGGCTGGCCATTACACCAATGACAGCGATTATATTCGCGATTTGATTCGTTGCGAGCAGGAGCGTACGGCGAGGTAGACGCGATCCGTGCGGCTTTGTTTGAGGGCGAGGCCAGCGGCAAACCTCACGCGTTTAACCCTGAAGCATTCTAACAACGGATGCTGAACGCCCATGGCTGAGTTTGGGACGATACTGTTTCCGCTACGCTCAACTTAGGAACTCCAACCCGCGTTCGTCAATAACAGGCACAGTGTCAAGCAAATAACGTTTGAAGTTCTCTAATGTAGGGTTGCTATTACTGCGTGCGGGCCAGACTAGGTAATAGCTGTCGCCCGTACTGACAGCCTTGTTATAGGGTAATACCAGAGACCCTTTGGCCAGTTCGTCACCTACCAGCGCCAAGTCACCGATAGACACTCCGCGACCCTGAATAGCCGCGGAGATACCCAACTCTAGGGTGTCGAAAATCTTGCCTGTATGCCAGGAAACCGCGGACGTCAAGCCCACGCGCTCCAGCCAGCGATGCCAATCTCGACGGTCCCGGGACGGATGGATCAACTCGGCGGCAAACACGTCTTCACCGCTTAAATTGCGCTGCTCCAGCAAGCCAGGCGAGCAGACCGGTATCAGCCATTCATCAAAAAGCTTTATAAATCCAAGCTCGTTGGAGAAACAGCCATTGCCCAACAGTACCGCACAATCGAACGGCTCTACATCGAAGTTGACGTAGTCAACATCCATCCACTCACTGGACAATTGCGCCTGCTCTGTAACGTCCACGGTATTGAACTCGTCAAGCACATGCAGCAACCAGCGCATTGTCAAGGTGGAAGGAGCCTTGACCCTCAAGAATTTCTCCTTACGGGTGATTGTGGTACAGGCGTGCTCGATCAGGCGAAAGCCGATTCTCAGTTCTTGAGCCAACAATCGACCTACTTGAGTGAGGGCGATTTTTGGCCCCTTGCGTTCAAATAACGCGCAGCCAAAATGCTCCTCCAGGGCCTTAACATGCCGACTCACGGCACTTTGGGTGATGAAAAGGTTGTCGGCCGCCTGAGTGAAAGAACTGAAGCGTGCGGCCAGTTCGAAGGCACGCAATGCGTAGAGCGGTGGCAGTCGGCGCACCATTTGATCAAGAGCATCATGATTCATACTCATCCTTACCTGTCCTTTTTTTCTGTTTTTAAATACAGGGCGTTTGCAAAATAATACCCGTATAAATAAGCGACATAACCTATAAAAAATCGAGCACACCTATACCGGATTAACGTGTTTTATCTGCCTATGGCATACAACCAGCCTTTTGCAGCCTCAACGTCATTGAAAAAACACAGCAGATAATTTACCATGCCCGAATTCAATAAACTCCTGTTCTCCAGCATCCAACTAGCAAGTCTCGACCAAACCACTGAATCAGAGATATTAAATTTTCGTTTATTTGGTAATAAAAAAGGCTTTTTGCATCTAAAAAACCTGCCGACTGGCACAATTCCATCGACACCCGTTGATCGCGCCAGCCTACACAAAGACTGCACAATCAGTGAACAAGTCATCTTGAAAGCAACAGCCATACTGGGTGATCCGATTGGTTACATTCAAGAATCCAACGGCGATATAATCAATAACTTTTTCCCCCATAAAATGCACTCTATGAGTGCGAGCTCGGACAGTTACGATTGCGAGTTGGAGTTGCATACCGAAAATGCATTTCACGCTGTCTCGCCGGATTATCTGGTGTTGTTTTGCCTGCGCCAAGCGCCCGACGCCGACGCCGCGACCTTCATTAGCTCCATCGATAACATCAGCAATATCATCACACCGGCAGACCTTGACTATTTTCATGGGGAAAACTACAACTTTCTCTCGGACTACTGCACGACAGAAAAAAACTGCCGTATCGATATAAACCAAAAACAAACCGTTCTATACGGCGACCCTGAGTCACCCTTTTTTCGTTTCGACCCTCAATTCATGGTCGCAAGCAGCAAGCACGCGCAACTCAAACTTGAGGGTTTACGCAAAGCCGCCTGGGAAGTCGCCCAACCGGTCCACCTCAATACCGGCGACCTGTTGATCATCGACAACCGCAAAACCGCCCACGCCCGCAGCGCGTTCTCAGCCCGTCTGGATGGCAACGATCGTTGGATTCAACGCACCTTCGCGGTGGCCGGCTATCGCTACTACGCGCAACGTCTGGGCAAAAACAACCGCATACTGGACCTGGTGACCACCCTATGAGCATATTGCACCTAACCTTTGCCGTAGCAGTATTTTTCCTGATCGCCTCTCCTGGCCCCGTGGTGGCTCTGGTCATTTCCGACGCCAGACAAGCCTGGCCCACCGCCACGATCACTGGCGGTGTGCTGTCCGCCCAACTTCTGCTGCTGATCACCCTGACACTTATCTACACCGCGATGGACGTCAGCCCGATGCTACTTAGCTGGGGCCAACTTGTCGGTGGACTGTATTTGGCCTGGCTTGGGGTTTCCAGCCTCCGGGCTAGCGTCAATGGAATCGTCCCAGTGCAAAACAGTCGCCGTCACTTTTTCTGGCGCGCCCTGAAAGTGGGCCTGTCCAACCCCAAAGACATACTATTTTTCCTTGCCTTTCTGCCAGGTTTCATTGAACACGATGGCGACTTTATTAAACAGGGGCTGCTGCTTGCACTGATCTGGGGTGTGATCGACATCTCTATTTTGCTCATCTATGGCGCTATTTCACGCCAATTGCTGTCCTTCGCGGCCGCCCAGAAAGTCATGACCAAGGCCCCCAGTGTATTTCTGCTGGGTATCGGCCTGCTGTCCGGAATTCTAGGCGCGCAACGGCTGATAGAGGGATGAAATATACGCAAGAAGTACGGGAATCGGCCAAATGATTAACTCCCAAACCCTGTTCCCTCTTATCGGTAAGGTCATCACCAGTGCGGGCAGCCGAAAATTTACACGGCTTTTGCACGATCTGGTACTCACCAAGTTGCACGTGGATGCTACGTACATTACGCAAATACGCGTAAAGGACGCCGACACGTCACGTGCAGAGCCCAATACGATCAGCTACGAGATACTAAGCCCCGAATGTACGGCTTCGCCGATTGGATCCAATCAACAAACAACGGAGGTATTGCCGAGTGAGCTGCTGATGAGTGAATGCGCCCCTATTCACCACATGACTGACTTTTCATCCTTGGTTAACGTGGGGATAGAACAGGCCTTGACAGCTATTCCCTTCAGTTCCCAGCTGCATCTGAAATCACTCAAAAACGAGTACTGTTATATAATTTCGTTATATCGCACGCAAGCCGATAGTTTTTCAACGCAAGAGAAAATAACTATCAAGGATTTCTCATCATTGCTGCTACCATTGGTAGAGAAACACATTAACGCGATTAATTCACAAGCTGTGCTCGACAAAAACATCGCCGCTGAAAATTTTGACCCCAACAACGGAAACATTGACTCCCTGCGCCAGCGTTTTGAAAATCGTCTAATGCAATCGGGCTTGAAGCTGTCCAATCGTGAGAAGGAAATTTGCATCGGTCTTTTAGCGGGACACACCGCTCCTGAGCTGGCTGATGCGCTGGTACTGAAAGTCAACACAGTGGAAAGCTACCTCAAACGTGCTGTTATCAAAATGGGTATTCGTGGGAGGCATTCGCTGATTCGTTGGATGCATGCCAATCCAGGCTCTGCTAAGGTTGCAAGTTGGTAAAGGCAGTGCCATTACTGCATGGTATCGACGTCTTTTTACTCATTTACCGACGCAGGCGGCGATATAAACGTCGTTCTTCTGCGCGATCTTGCATGCACAACTTTCTCGTTTAAACCTTGTTCCCAGCTCCCTGCCACCAATGCCATGTCCATGACATGGATTTCAGGGGCATCCTGCGCCTAAGCCGATAGCGATCACTGCCTGCTTCCTTCAAACTAGCTACTGCCATCAATTACCTTGGTAGCGCTCATTTCAGAAGCATTACGGCTAACTTTCGGCTGATTTTATTTTCACTGCCGACAGTAATACGGTCATATAACCGCCCCCGTTTGCCTTCTTGAAGAGTTTGTCGTTATTCACGACCCGCCGTCTCTTGTTCCATCAACTATCCAGCGCTGCGCACTGACGCAGCCGATGAGTGCATAATTATGGAAGAGCTAAATTATCTGAAGAAAGTTGAATCGAATGCACGCACCTACGCCGCCACTTTCCAACGCCTGTTTGTCAGCGGAAATGGCGTGTGGGTCAAGGATGCACAAGGCAAGGAATACCTCGACTGCCTGGCTAACGCCGGTACCCTGGCCCTGGGCCACAACCCGCCTGCCGTCAAGGAAGCTGTACTGGACTTCCTGAGCACCGACCAACTGCAACAAGCCCTGGACCTCGCCACACCCGCCAAGCATGCGTTTGTGCAAGAGCTGTTTTCTCAGTTGCCGGCCGCGATGCGCCCCTCCAGTAAAATTCTGTTTTGCGGCCCCAGCGGCTCGGACGCGGTGGAAGCCGCCATCAAACTGGCGCGTCATTACACCAAACGCTCAGCGCTGATGGCCTTTCACGGTGGTTACCACGGCATGACCGCCGGTGCGCTATCGGCCATGGGAAATCTCAACCCCAAAAGCATTCCCAGTGTCATCGCGCAAAGCACCCACTTCCTCCCCTACCCTTACCGCTTCCGCTGCCCGTTCGGCACCGACGGTGAGCAGACGGACCAACTGTCGATCGAGTACATCCGCACTGTGCTCTCGGACCCGGAAGGCGGCGTCACCCTCCCCGCCGCTGTGCTCGTTGAAGTGGTGCAGGGTGAAGGCGGTTGCATCCCCGCCTCGGCCGAGTGGCTGCGTGGATTGCGTGAGATCACCCAAGAATTGGGCATCGTGCTGATCATCGACGAAGTACAGACGGGCCTGGGCCGTACCGGCAGCACCTTTGCCATCGAACATGCCGGTATCGTCCCCGACATTCTGGTCCTGTCCAAAGCGATCGGCGGCGGCTACCCGCTGTCGGTGATAGTTTACGCTGAGCACCTCGACACCTGGGGTCCGGGCATGCATGCCGGCACGTTCCGCGGTAATCAGATCGCGATGGTCGCCGGGCGCGCGACCATGCGCCATATCCACCAGGCAGGCTTGGTGGAGCACGCGGCTGCACGTGGTGCGCAACTGCTCGCAGGCCTAAAAGAAATCGCCCAACGGCATGACCCGATCGCCGATGTGCGTGGCCGTGGACTAATGATTGGCGTTGAAGTCACCAAGCCGCACGTGCACAAGCGTGCGGGCCTCGGTGACGGCACACTGGCACGGGCGATCAAACTCAATTGCTTCGACAATGGCCTGATCATCGAAACAGGTGGGCGCCACGGTTCGGTCCTGCGTTTTCTACCGGCCCTGACCATCACCGAAGCCCAGGTGGGCAGCGTGCTCGACCGTTTTGAGGACGCGATCAAAAACGCCAGCGCACATCGTTTGCATGTAGTCGGCCAGTCGACCTGACATAGGCACCAAAAAAGCCCGCCACCGGTAAAGGTGAGCGGGCTTTTTTACCAGCCTCAGTCCCGTGCGAGGGCTTCGATCGGATCCAGCCGCGCCGCATTACGTGCCGGTACAAATCCGAAGATGATGCCAATCAGGCTTGAACACACGAATGCGGTGACAATCGATTCCAGGGAAAACACCATCTGCCATTCCTTGATTACCAGGGAAAAGACAAAGCCGATGCCAAACGATAACGAGATACCAATCACCCCACCGATCAGACATACCATGACCGCTTCCACCAGGAACTGCTGGCGGATGTCCGACTGACGCGCGCCCACGGCCATTCGAATGCCGATTTCCCGTGTGCGTTCGGTTACCGACACCAGCATGATATTCATCACGCCAATCCCCCCCACCACCAAGGAAATCAACGCGATCAACGACAACAGCAAGGCCAGCGACTGGCTGGTCTTTTGTACCGTTTGCATGATGCTGTCGAGGTTGTAGGTAAAGAAATCCTTGGTGCCGTGGCGCTGCTCCATCAGCTTGGTCACGTTTTCTTCCACCACCTTGCTCGGCTGGCCGTCTTTGATCCGCACCGTGATGCTGTCCAGGTAACGCTGGCCCAACAGGCGCCCAGCGGCGGTCTCGTACGGCACCCAGACATTCAGTGCCTTGCTGGTGTTGAAGATGTTTTTATTGTCCGCCGCCACGCCAATCACCGTGCACGGCAGGTTTCCCACCAAGATGATTTGGCCAAGTGCCTCGACATTCGGCCCAAACAGCCGGTTGCGGGTGTTGTGGTCGATCACCACCACCTGAGCCTGGCGCGTATCGTCGTCCTGACTGAAGGTGATGCCTTCGGCGATCTTGATCCCACGTACCTGGAACGAGCTGGCACTCACGCCGTTGACCGTGGCATCCACGTCAATATTGCCAAAGCGCAGCAACATATTGCGCCCGGCATTTGGCGTGGCGCTGTCGATGTAATGCAATTGGCTGAGGGCCGTGACGTCGGATAACACCAGGGTCTCGATGGCTGAGGCATGGCTGTCGCCAAAGTCGGTGCCTGGGTAGATATCGATGGTATTGCTGCCGATCGCCTGGATATCACTCAGCACATAGCGCTTGGCGCCTTCACCGATGGCCACAATCGACACCACCGAGGTGATGCCGATCACGATGCCGAGCATGGTCAGCAGCGTGCGCATGCGGTGAGAAATCAGCGCCACCCAGGCCATCACAAACGCTTCCTTGAATAACCCAAAGCTCGCCACCAGACGCCGCCCTGGCTTGGCCCGAATCTTGGTATTGGCCGATTCGGCCACTTCGACCCCGGGCCGTTCATTGAGCCGGTCACTGACAATCTCACCGTCGCGCATCTCGATAATGCGCTCGGCGTGTGCAGCGACCTTGGCATCGTGGGTCACGATGATCACCGTGTGCCCTGCCGCGTGCAGTTCCAACAGGATGTTCATCACCTCCTTGCCACTGGCGGTGTCGAGTGCGCCGGTCGGTTCATCGGCCAGAATCACCTCGCCGCCATTCATCAAGGCCCGCGCGATACTCACCCGTTGCTGTTGCCCGCCGGACAATTGGCTGGGGCGGTTGACCAAGTGACTGGCCAGGCCGAGTCGCGCCAGCAGTTCCTTGGCACGGCTATGGCGCTGCCCTTCCGGTACGCCGGAATAAATCGCCGGCATCTCGACGTTATGCATCGCGCTCAAGTGCGGTAGTAAATGGTAGCGCTGGAAGATAAACCCGAAGTGATCACGGCGCAGCTCGGCCAGTTCCTGGTCCGCCAGGTCGCGGGTCTCGCGGCCGCTGATGGTGTAGCTACCGTCGGTGGCGTAATCCAGGCAACCAAGGATATTCATTAGCGTCGACTTGCCTGACCCTGAGGCCCCCGTGATCGCCACCATTTCCCCGGCGTCGATGGTCAGGTTGACATCCTTGAGGGCCATGAACGCCTTCTCACCCGCCACAAAGCTGCGGCTGATGCCTTTGAGCTCCAACAATGCTTGGGTCATTGTCAGATCCCCGCCACGGCTGGAGTCGGATCACCGATAACGACTTTGTCACCTTCCACCAGGCCATCCTTGATCTGAGCCTTGACGTTATTGTTGATCCCCACCTGCACGTTGCGCTCCTGGGCGTGACCAGTCTCATCAACCACGCGCACGACGTACGAGCCGTCTGCATTACGCTTGCCCAGCGCAGCCACTGGCATCATAAGCACATCCTTGGCGGTGTCCCGCACGATGCGCACCTGCGCGGTCATCGAGATACGCAGGCGATGTTCCGGATTAGGCACGTCGAACAAGGCGTTGTAGAACACCGCTGTGTTCTGCTTGGTGGTGCCGGCGGCCTGGGTGTCCAGGTAGTTCTGCGGTGCTGGCTCGGTGCCGCGCAGTTTGCCGTAATAACGCTTGTTGGCTTCGCCCAGGATCGTGAAGTACACCTCCTGGCCCGGTTGGATATGGATCACATCCGCCTCCGATACCTGAGCCTTGATCGTCATGGTGTCCAGGTCTGCCAGTTTCAGCAGCACCGGTGCCAGTTGTTCGGCGATCACGGTCTGGCCTTCCTGGGTGACAATGCCGACCACATCACCATCAATCGGCGCGACGATACGGGTATAGCCCAGGTTGACCTTGGCGGTGTCGATCTGGATCCGCGCATTTTTCAGCTGTGCGTCCAGGGCCACCAGGTTGGCGCTCTGCACCAGATAGTTGGATTCGGCAGTCTCGAAATCCTGCTTGGAGATCGCGGCATCCGATTGCAGGTTGCGGTAGCGCTCCCATACCGATTTGGTCTGGGCGACCTGGGCCGCCGTGGCCCTGCGTTGCGCGTCGAGGTTCTCCTCGTTGACCTGTGCCTGGCGCAGGGCGTTCTGCAGCACCAACGGGTCGATCTCGGCCAACCACTGGCCCTTCTTGACCTTGTCGCCAAGCTTGACCTTAAGAGACTTCAACTGGCCGGAGACCTGCGCGCCGACATCCACCTGCTTGACCCCCTGCAGAATCCCGGTGGCCAGCACCGAATTCTCGATCTCGCCCCGTTCGACCTTGGCAGTCAGATATTGCGGTGGCTCGGCCGGCGATTGCACCGAATAGACCACCAGGCCGGCGACAACGGCCAGACCCACGCCCCAGACAATCTTGCGAAACTTCGACTTTTCCATAGATGACCACTAATACGTTGAAAGGTAGGCCCGACCAGTTGCCGGGCTCGCGCTAAGTTGCGTGATTGCTCGCTTCAGGTAAGGGCGCAAGCGCCCGTGCCGGCTCCCCCTCTGCCACAGGTCATGAGGTCACCTTGCCGACCGGCACGACCAGCCCGTCGTGCCACCAGGACGCCAAGCTGTAAACATACGGCGCCTTGAGCAACGTGAAATGGTTACCCGGGCCATACCAGGTCTCCAGGTGATCGGTATGCCGGCTCCACCCCTCGATCATGCCGGCCTGTTCGCGCTGATTGCCCTGGGCGTCCAGGGTCGGATCATCGGCCAGCACCAGGCGTATAGGGCCGTTGAAGCGCGAGCGTGGCTGGTACACCGTGCGCAGTGCGGCACCGAAGGTACGCGCCGGGCCATACATCACATCCGGGGTCGAGCGTGCCGAGAGCATGCCGACCCGCACCATGGCGCCGTGCAACGCCGCCAGTTGCGCCGTTTCGTCAAGGCTGGCAAACGCCTGCGGATCAATGCCGAAGGGTTTTCCGGCCGCCAGTTGCATGGTTTCGATCAGCCGCAGCAACACACCGGTGGCCGTGTACGGCTTGCCGGCTACGCCGGTGCCGCCAGGAGCCTCACTGTCGACCAGGGTCAGGGACAGCACTTCACGTCCCAGCGCCTGCAGGCGCAGCGCGATTTCGAACGCCACCCAACCGCCAAACGAATGCCCCAGCAGATGCACGGGCCCGACCGGGCATTGCTGCTCCAGCGCCACCAGATACGCCTGCGCCGCCGATTCCACACGGCTATGGGGCACCGATTTGGCGTCCAGCCCACGAGGTTGCAGGCCATGGATCGGCCAATCCGGCCCGAACGCATCGGTCAGCCCGATAAAGCCGGTAACGCTGTCGCCAGCCCCAGGGATGCAGAAGATCGGTGCACGCCCGGCCTGCCCACTCTGGATCGTCAGTACCGGCTGATGCAGCGCCTGATTCGTGGCCGCTGGCAGGGCACTCAGGGCCGTGCCGAGGGCCTGGCCCAGCGCCGCGATGTGCGGCGCCTGCATCATGCTCTGGTGATCGCCCGGTACATTGATGCGTTGCAGCAACGCGGCCGGCACGATCTGATCCCAACCCAGCGTCTCGCTGCTGCGTGAGGCGTCATCGGTACGCTGATCAGCAGTGAACAAATGCACCGGAATATTCAGCGCGAACAGGTTGTAATGCGCCTGCGCATGGCCGTGGGCGACTTCACGATCCAGGTAAGCCCACAACCCATCACGTGACAGTGCCGCCAACTGCGGTTGCAACAAGCCGGCGTCGCGACAGCGTTGCAACAGGCTGTTGAAGTCCAGTTGCTCGGCTTCGCGCTCCAGCTGTGCCAGGGTCTCCAGCGCGTGGCTGTCCACCGGCACCTGGGCCTGGCAAAAAGCCCGGCACTGTTCAAGCAGATGCAAGTTATGGGCATGGGCCACCGACCAGCGCGCCTTGCCCTGATCCACCAGGCGCGGCACGTGGGTATCGAGCAAGCCGAGAAAGGTCACCTCCTCGTCCATGCCGATCAACTGCGCCGCGATTTCGTACGCCAGTACCCCGCCGAACGACCAACCGGCCAGGCGGTAAGGGCCGTGCGGTTGAACCGTGCGCATCAGGTCGATATGCCGGGCGGCCAGGCATTCCATGGTCTGCAACTGCGGCGCCCCCCAGGTCACGCCTTCGAGCCCGTACACCGGAGTATCAGCGTCCAGATGCTGGCCCAGCGCCGGGAAATACACATTCAAGCCGCTGAACTCGTGCACCAGGAACAGCGGAGCCTGCGTGCCCCCGGCACGCACGGTGACCAGGCCCTGTTCCAGCGCCGGCGCATCGGTGCGCAAGCGCAACAGCGCCGCCATCGACGCGACGCTGGCGTGCTGGAACAACTCCGCCAACGTCACCTGCACCTGCGCTTGAGCCAACAGGCTGACCAGGCGAATCGCCAGTAACGAGTGCCCGCCCGATTCGAAGAAGCTGTCGTGACGCCCCACTCGTGGCAGTTTCAGCACCTGGGCCCACTGGCTCGCCAACAGAGCTTCCAGCGCATCCGCCGGGGCTTCGTAGTCGCGGCTGAGCATCACCTGTTCCGGAGCCGGCAGGGCCTTGCGGTCCAGCTTGCCATTGGGCGTTATTGGCAAGCTGTCCAACTGCACATAGGCACTGGGCATCATGTACTGCGGTAAGTGAGTCAGCAGCTCCTCGCGCAGTTGCTCGATCGAAACCGGCGTCCCGCACAGGTAGGCCACCAACTGCTTGCCGCTGACCTGCCCTGCGCTGTCATCCCGGGCCACGACCACCGCCGCGCGCACACCTTCGCAAGCCAGCAGCGCACTTTCGACTTCGCCCAGTTCCATACGGAAGCCACGGATTTTCACCTGATCATCATTGCGCCCCAGGTACTCCAGCGTGCCGTCCGGCAGCCAGCGGCCAAGGTCACCGGTTTTATACATTCGGCCTGGTGCATCGCTGAACGGGTCGGCCAGGAAGCGCTCGCGGCTCAGTTGCGGCTGGTTGAGATAGCCTCGTGCGAGGCCGGCACCGGCAATATGAATCTCACCGGCCACACCCAGACCGGTCGGATGGCCATGGGCATCCAGCACATACACGCGGGTATTGGCAATCGGACGGCCAATGGCGCGTGGGTGCGGGTTGGCTGCGAACACCTCATTGGCGGTGGCGATAATCGTGGCCTCGGTCGGGCCATAGGTATTGAGCAAGCGTGGCGTATGCCCGCTGCGCAGGAACCAGTGCTGCACCGCTTCCGGACTCAGTTCTTCGCCACCCACCACGACCACCCGTACGGAGGTCGGAATGGCGGTCACATGGTCGTCCGCCAGGCCCTGCCAGAACCGCGTAGGCAGACTGATCACCGACAGACGCGCCTGCGCCGCCAGCGCCCAGAATTGAGCGGCATCATTCAACCAGGCAGCGCTGCGCAACACCAGGGTGGCACCGCAGGTCAGCGCACCGAAGATCTCCTCGATGGAGGCATCAAAGTTGATGGTCGCAAATTGCAGTGCACGATCCCCCGCCGTCAGGCCGGTCAAGCCGCGAATGGCACGGATCTCGTTGCACAGACCGGCATGCTCGATCATCACGCCTTTGGGCGTGCCGGTGGAGCCGGAGGTGTACAGCACGTAGGCCAGGTGCCCGCTGTCGAGCCCCCGTTCAGCCGCGAGCGGGTTGTGCTCGCTCAGCTCACGCCAGGGTTGCAGCGCACTGTTCAAGGTCACCACGTGCAACGCCTGTGGCAGCGCACCGATCAACGGCAGTACCGCATACTCACTGAGCAACACTCGCGGCGCACTGTCGGCCAGCATGAAGGCCAGGCGTTGTGGCGGGTAGGCCGGGTCGAGCGGCACGTAGGCGGCGCCGGCCTTCAGGCTGGCGAGCAAGGCCACCACCATCTGGGTTCCGCGTTCCAGGGCAATGGCTACACGGTCATCGGGCTGCACGCCGAGGGCGATCAAATGATGGGCTAACTGGTTGGCCTGGGCATTCAACTCCCCGTAGGTGAGCGACTGACCGTCGAACTCCAGCGCGATGGCATCGGCATTGCGCAGTACCTGTTGCTCGAACAACCCATGGATCAGTTCATCCTGGGCGTCGTCGGTGCGGGTCTGGTTGAAGTCCAGCAACACTTGGCGACGCTCGACCAGCGGCAGAATCTCCAGGCTGCTCAGTGAAGCGTTCGGGGTGCGATCCAAGGCGTCCACCAGGCTGTCCAACGCGCCGTGCATATAGGCACATACGCGCTGCGCGCCGATGTCCGGGCTGACCTGCACGGTCAGGGCAAAGGCCTGGCCAAAGTCATCGACGTCCAGTGACAGCGGATAGTTACTACGCTCTTCACCGCCCAGGGCCTGGATACCGGCCCATACGGCAATGTCCTCACTGGAGGCTGCGCCGACACTGTGACGGTAGTTGAGCAAGGCACTGAACAGCGGTGCCGGCGCGGCCACGCCGCTGCAACGCTGCGCCAAAGCCAGGGATGCGTGTTCATGGCTCAACAGCGTGCTCAGGCGGGCATGGGTAGCCTTGACCCCAGCCTGCGCGCTTTCGGCACCCACGCTCACACGCAGCGGCAAGGTGTTGATAAACAGCCCCAGGGCGCGTTCGCCGCCCTGCATGCCGCCCATCAGCACGGTACCGAACACCACGTCATCCTGGCCGCAGACATGCGCCAACACTTGGGCCCATGCCACATGAATCAGGCTGGCGGCACTCACTCCCAGTTGCCGCGCAGCACTGCGCAGGCGCTGACCGAGGCCTTCTTCCACGGGCAGTTGCGCCAGTTCCAGGGCCCCCCCGACCTGCACATCGTGCAGGCCGAACGGCAGGGTCGGTTCGTCGATGTCCGCCAGCATCGCGCTGAAGAACGCTTCATGCTCCTGTTCGGTCATGCCCAGGCGTGCCTGGGCCACGTAGTTGCGGTACGGCACCGGCGCATTCAGGCGGGTTTCCTGGCCCGAAAGGAACGCCTGCAACTCGTATTGCAGGATGTCCATGGCGACGTGGTCGAACAGCATGTGATGGAACATAAACAGTGCGGACCACTGCTGTTGCGGGCCGTCATAGGCACACACCAGGCGCATCAGCGGGGCGTCGCGCAGGTCCATGCGGAAATGGCGCGGGTGGAAGCGCTCACGCAGTTGCGCGGCGGCGTCACCCTCGCCTTCCAGGCTGATCTCCTCGAGTGCGAATGGTACATGGCGCAGCACCACCTGCACCGGCTCGCTCAAGCCTTCCCAGCGCATGGTCGAGCGCAGGATATCGTTGCGCTCGACCACGCCTTGCAACGCGTGGGCAAAGGTTTCGAGGCGCTCGCGGCTGTCAAAATTGAACGTCGCCTGCTCCAGGTACACGTCGCCTTCATCCGCAAGCAAATGGTGGTAGAGAATGCCCTCCTGCAACGGCGTCATGCCGTAGATATCCTGCACGTTGGCCAGTTGGCCCGGCACGCTGGCGACCAGGCTATCGATTTCGTCCTGGCCGAGGCTGGCCAGCGGCAACATCTGCGGGGTAATCCGTTGGCACTCGGCGGTGATGCCATTGGCCGGGATCACCAGTGCACGGCGGCTGCCCACGACCTTGGCCAACCCCGCCAGGGTTGGGTGGGTAAACAAGGCGCCGACGTCGACCCGAAGGTCTTCCTGGCGCATGCGCTCCACCAGTTTGACCGCCAGCAGCGAATGCCCCCCCAGCTCGAAGAAGTTGTCATGCCGACCGACCTGCTCCAGCTGCAAGACCTGCGCCCAGATCAGCGCAAGACTGCGTTCGATACGCCCCTCGGGCGCCTGGTAATCACGGCTGGCCACCGCCAGATGATCCGGGGCCGGCAAAGCCTTGCGGTCGAGCTTGCGATTAGGCGTCAGCGGCAAAGCGTCGAGGGTCACGAACGCAGACGGAATCATGTATTCGGCCAGTAACGGCGCCAGGTAGCTGCGCAGGCCGGCCGCCGTGAGGCTGACCCCGGCGTGCGGCACCACGTAGGCCACCAGGCGCTTCTCGCCGGGCAGGTCTTCGCGGGCAATCACGGCCGCTTCCTTGACCCCGACGCAGTTGCCGAGGCGCGCTTCGATCTCGCCCAATTCGATGCGGAAGCCGCGCACCTTAACCTGGAAGTCATTGCGGCCCAGGTACTCGATCGAACCATCGGCCAGGTAGCGCGCCAAGTCACCGGTCTTGTACATCCGCGCAGCCGGCGCGGTGCTGAACGGGTCAGCGATAAAGCGCTCGGCGCTGATTACGTCGAGGTTCAGATAACCGCGTGCAACCCCCTCACCCCCGATGAAGATCTCCCCCGCCACACCGAGCGGCACCGGCTGCTGCTGGCTGTCCAGCAAGTAGATACGGGTGTTGGCCATCGGTTTGCCGATGGTCGTGTTGCCGTTGGTGTCCGCGCTATGGGTCACGTAGGCCGCGGTGCAGGACACCGTCGCTTCCGTCGGACCATAGGTGTTGATCAGCCGGATATGAGCCGGACGCACTTCGTCCCACAGCTTCAACTTCTGCGCCGACAGCGCATCACCGGTGACGTTGATCAAGCGCACATGCTGCAAATGCGCCTGGGCCTGGTGCGGCGTGTGGTGCCATTCGGCGGCCAGGGTGTGCCAGTGCGCTGCCGTCAGGTGCAGGACGGTGGGCGTGATCGCCGGGTCCCTCGCGGCTTCGCTGCCGAAGACATGGCGGCTCGGCGCCAGGGTTGCGCCCGCCAGCAGGGCCGGGAAGATCTCCTCCACCGACAGGTCGAAGTTCAGGGTGTTTTGTTGCAACACCGTGTCCTGCGCGGTCAAGCCGAACAAGCGCGCGGCGTCCAGGCTGTAGTTGACCAGCCCACGGTGCTCGATCATCACGCCCTTGGGATTGCCGGTCGAACCCGAGGTGTAGATCACATACGCCAGGTGACGAGCTGTCAGGCCCGGTACCTGTGGGTTGTGTTCGGCACCCGTATGTGGCGCATCGAGCAACACGTGCGCAATCGCCAACGCCGGCAGGCGCTCCAGCAGCATGCGCTGGCTCAGCACCACCGACGGCGCACTGTCGGCGATCATGTAGGCCAGGCGCTCCGGCGGGTAGTTGGGGTCCAGCGGCACATAGGCGGCGCCGGCCTTCAGCACCCCGAGCAGGCCCACCAGCACTTCATCGCCCCGCTCGGCGCAGATTGCCACGCGGTCATCCGGGCCGACCCCCAGGCCGATCAACTGGTGCGCAAGGCGGTTGGCCCGGCGGTTCAGCTCGGCATAACTGAGGCGTTGCTGTTCGAACGCCACGGCGATGGCCTGCGGATGCGCCTCGACCTGGGCCTCGAACAACTGGTGAATGGTGCTGTCGTGCGGATAGGCCACGTGGTTGGCGTTGAGGTCGTGCAGCAGGTAGTCGCGCTCGTCTTCATCCAGCAACGGGATGTGTGCCAGCAGGGCCTGGTCATCGGTGACCATCGCCTGCAGCAGGCGCTCGAAATAGCCCAGATAACGTTGCATCGTGGTCTCGTCGAACAGCGCGGTGGCGTACTCCAGTGCGCCGGCGATGTGGCCCTGCACTTCGCTGAGGTCCAATGACAGGTCGAACTTGGAAAAACTGCTGGCCTCGCCAACCCCTTCGAACTGCAAGTCGCCCATCACCAGGCTTGGGCCGTCGCTGTTCTGCCAGGTCAGCAAGGTCTGGAATACCGGGCTATGGGCCAGGCTGCGCGCCGGCTTGAGCACCTCCACCACTTGCTCGAACGGCAAGTCTTGATGGGCCTGCGCCGCCAGCGTGCGGTCCTTGGCATGGGCCAGCAAGGCTGCCACGCTCCAGTCTTCGCCGGCGCCGAGACGCACCGCCAGGGTGTTGACGAACAGGCCGATCAGCCCTTCGACTTCGGCACGCATGCGGTTGGCGGTCGGCGAGCCGATCACCACTTCATCCTGGCCTGACAACCGGCAGAGCAACGCGGCCCACGCCGCCATCATGGTCATGTACAACGTGGTGCCGTGACGCTGGCTCAGAGCCTTGAGCCCGGCGGTCAGGTTGACGTCGAGCAGCAGGCTCAAGGTGGCGCCGCTGTAGTCCTGGCGAGCCGGCCGTGGGCGGTCGGTGGGTAGCATCAGCAGTGCAGGCGCATCGGCGAGCGCTTGCTGCCAGTACTGGCTTTGCTGCTGCAGGACTTCGCCACTCAACCAACGCCGTTGCCATACGGCAAAGTCGCTGTATTGCAGGGTCAACGGCGGCAGTGGATCGGCGTGGCCAAGACGGAACGCCTCGTACAGCGCCATCAGCTCACGGGTCAGCACACCCATCGACCAGCCATCGGAGACAATGTGGTGCATGGTCAGCAACAGCACATGGTGATCGTCGGCACGCTGCAACAGGCAGGCACGAATCAACGGTCCTTGCTCCAGGTCGAAGGGTTCCAACGCGTCGGCACTGATATGCGCCTGCAACGCGACGTCGTTGTCGACTGGCAGGCGCAGCAGCGCGAACCCCTGCTCGGCCGGGTCAATACACACCAGTGGTTCATCGTTGTGTTGCACAAACCGACTGCGCAGGGCTTCGTGACGCGCCACGATGGAGGCCAGGGCGCGTTCCAGCGCCTGGGCATCCAGGTGGCCCCGCAGCCCGAGGGCAATCGGCATGTTGTAGGCAGTACTGGCGCCTTCCATCTGCGCCAGGAACCACAAACGTTGCTGGGCGAACGACAGCGGCAAGTCCTGGCCCCTTGGCACCGGCAGGATGGCCGGCAAGGTGCTGCGCGCCGCCTGGGCCAGCACCTGGGCCAACGCGGCCAGTTGCGGCTGGGCAAACAACTCGGCCAGGCTCAACTCCACGCCCAGACGCTGGCGCACCTGGGAGATCAGGCGCATCGCCAACAGCGAATGCCCGCCCAATTCAAAGAAATGCCCCTGGCGGCCGACCTGCTCCAACCCCAGCAAATCCTGCCAGATCTGCGCCAGCGTGGTTTCAAGCTCGCCCTCGGGGGCTTCATACACGCCACTGACTACCGCATCGAGGCCCGGCGCCGGCAGCGCCTTGCGATCCAGCTTGCCGTTGGGGCTCAGCGGCCATACCGCAAGCTGCACATAGGCCGACGGCACCATGTACTCCGGCAGTGCGCCTTGCAGGTAGGTGCGCAGGTCTTCGACCTTTGGCGCCTGCCCTGTGAAGTACGCCACCAGGCGTTCATCACGCACCAGTACTGCCGCTTCGATGACCTCGGGATAGGCCGCGAGCAAAACTTCGATTTCACCGAGCTCGATGCGCAGGCCGCGAATTTTGACCTGGTCGTCATTGCGCCCCAGGTAGTCGAGCGTGCCGTCTGTACGATAGCGCGCCAGGTCGCCGGTGCGGTACATGCGCCCGCCGGTGGTGTGCGGGTCGTCGAGGAAACGCTCGGCCGTCAGTTCTTCACGGTTGAGGTAACCGCGCGCCACACCGGCGCCGCCGATGTACAGCTCACCGACGCTGCCGGTCGGCATCGGTTGCCCGTAGGCATCCAGCACGTAGAGCGTCAGGTTGCGCAATGGCCGGCCCAGGGGAATATCGCCCGCCCCATAGCTCGAAAGGTCGGCGTCGACCGCATGCCACGCAACCACGTCGCTGCACTCGGTCGGGCCATAGCTGTTGATAAAGAGTGGGCGTGGGGCCTGTAGTTTTTCCAATTGCGACAGTTTGATCGGCTCACCGCCCAGGACCACCCTGCGCAGGCCGCTCAAGACCTGTTGTTGGTCGGCATCGATCAGCGCATAGAACGCACTCGGTGCCAGGTTGATGTGAGTGATCGCCTGCTCGCCGATCTGGCGCACGATACTCACCGGATCAAACGGGCTGTCCGCCAGGTGCAAGGTGGCACCGACGGCAAGGCTGGCGAAGATGTTTTTCTGGGTCAGGTCGAAGCTGTGGGAGGTCAGCAGCAGCACCGCATCGCTGGCGTCCAGCCCGACGTCTTCTAGGTACCAGCCAAGCATGTTGACCACGCCCTGGTGCTCGACCATCACGCCTTTGGGCTGACCGGTGGAGCCCGAGGTGTAGATCACGTAGGTCAGGTGCGTCGGGCTCAGCCCGGCCACCTGCGGGTTATGCAGGGCGTGCTCGCGCCAATCGTCACCGTCAAGGTCGACCACTGGCAGCCCCGGCGCGCAGGCCAGCTGTGCGGTCACGCCGTGCACCAGCAACGCCGCTGGAGCGCTGTCTTGCAGCATGTAGTGAATACGCTCCAGCGGGTAGTTCGCGTCGATCGGTACGTAGGCGCCGCCGGCCTTAAGAATCGCCAGCAGACCGACGATCAACTCAGGGCTGCGCTCGACACAAATCGCTACACGTGCATCCGGTTGTACGCCGAGCTGGCGCAGATGATGGGCCAGTTGGTTGGCGCGCTCGTTGAGCTCGCGGTAGGTCAGCGAATGATCACCCGCCTGCACTGCCAGTGCTTGCGGGGTGCGCACGGCCTGTGCTTCAAACAGGCTGTGCACGGTGCCGGGGTTGAGCGGTGTGCGCTGGCCACTGAGCGCGGCCAGTTGCTGTTGGCGCTCCGGCTCATCGAGCAACGGCACGCGCGCCAGCACACCCTGATCATCGCTGACCATGGCCTGCAACAGGCGCTCGAAATAACCCAGGTGACGCGCGAGGGTCGCCTCATCGAACAGCGCCGTGGCGTAGCTCAGGGAACCGATGATATGGCCTTGGGCTTCGCTCAATTCGAGGGACAGGTCGAACTTGGCCGCTGTGTTGATCTGGCCGCCGCCCTCCACTATAAGGTCGCCGAATGCCGGTGCCGCGCCCTCGCTGCCCTGCCAGGTCAGCATGGTCTGGAACAGCGGGCTGTAGGCCATGCTGCGCACCGGCTTGACGATATCCACCACTTGCTCGAACGGCAGGTCCTGATGCGCCTGCGCGCCCAGCGCCTGGGTCTTGACCCGCGCCAGCAAGGTTTGCACCGTCGGTTCGCCCGAGGCATCGATGCGCACCGCCAGGGTGTTGACGAACAGGCCGATCAGGCTCTCCACTTCGACCCGGTTGCGGTTGGCTACCGGCGAGCCGATGACCACTTCATCCTGCCCGGACAAGCGGCTCAGCAACACAGCCCACGCCGCCAGCAGGGTCATGTACAAGGTGGTGCCATGCCGCTGGCTGAGCGCCTTGAGGCCCTCGCTCAACGGCACATCCAGCTGCAATGGCAGCACCGCGCCGCTGAAGTCCTGCTGCGCCGGACGCGGGCGGTCGGTGGGCAGGGTCAACACGGCCGGCGCGCCGGCCAGGGTCTGCTGCCAATACAGGTTCTGCTTGTGCAGCACCTCGCCACTCAACCAGCGGCGCTGCCACACGGCAAAGTCGGCGTATTGCAACGCCAACGGCGGCAACGGATCGGCCAGGCCCTGGCTGTAGGCGCCATACAACGCCACCATTTCGCGGGTCAGCACGCCCATCGACCAGCCATCGGCAGCAATATGGTGCACGGTCAGCAGCAACACATGGTGCTCATCGCCCAGGCGTACCAGGCGCGCCCGCAGCAGTGGGCCGTTGACCAGGTCGAACGGCGCCAGTGCTTCATGCTCGGTCAGTGCCTGCAATTGCTGCGGGGCGTCGGCCTGTCCGCGCAGATCATCCTGCACCAGTACGAACGAACCTTCGACCGGAGTAAGCACCAGCTGCGGTTCATCATTGTCCACCACGAAGGCGCTGCGCAGCACTTCATGGCGACTGACGATCTGCGTCAGTGCGCGCTCCAGCGCCAGGGCGTCCAGTGCGCCATGCAGGCCCAGACCGATCGGCATGTTATAGGCCGCTGCGGCATTGTCCATCTGTGCCAGGAACCACAGGCGTTGCTGGGCAAACGACAGCGGCAACGATTCTTCGCGGGACACCGGCACAATCGCCGGCAAGTGGCTGCGCCCGGCCTTGGCCACTACCTGCGCGAGTGCCGAGAGCTGCGGGTGCGCAAACAGCGCCGCCAGGTCCAGCTCCACGCCCAAGTGCAGGCGTACCTGGGAGATCAAACGCATGGCCAGCAACGAGTGGCCGCCCAGTTCAAAGAAGTGATCCTCGCTCCCGACCTCCTCGACCTTGAGCACCTGGCTCCAGATCTGCGCCAGGGCGATTTCCACCTCACCCTCGGGCGCTGCGTAGCCGCGAGTGAGTAATGCCTCCTGATCGGGAACCGGCAGGGCCTTGCGGTCCAGCTTGCCATTGGCGGTCAGCGGCAGGCTGTCCAGGCGCACATACACCGTTGGCACCATGTACTCCGGCAACTGTGCCTGCAACGCACTGCGCAGGGCTTGACGGTCGACCGGCTGGTGTTCGGTGAAGTACGCCACCAGGCGCCCTTCACGCGCCAGCACCACGGTTTCGCTGACGTCCGGGTACTCGCTCAAGCGACTTTCGATTTCGCCGAGCTCGATGCGCACGCCACGGATTTTCACCTGGTCGTCGTTACGGCCCAGGTAGTCCAGGGTGCCCTCCTCCAGCCAGCGTGCCAGGTCGCCGGTACGATACAGGCGCGCCAACGGGTCCTGGCTGAACGGGTCACGCAGGAAACGTTCGGCGCTCAGTTCCGGGCGGTTGAGGTAACCGCGCGCCACACCGGCACCACCGACGTACAGCTCACCGACCACGCCTTTGGGCACGGGCTTGAGGTGCTCGTCGAGCAGGTAGACCTGGGTGTTGGCGATGGGTTTGCCGATGTGCAGGTGTTGGCCGGGGTTGATCAGGCCGGAAGTGGCAACCACCGTAGCCTCGGTCGGACCATAGTTGTTGACCACCTGGAAACGCTGCGGCGTGCTGAACTGGCGCAGGCGGTCGCCGCCGATCAGCAAGGTTTTAAGGGTCGGGTGTTGCATGTGCTGGCTGAACGCGTATTCCGCCACTGGAGTCGGCAGGAAGCTCACGTCAAGCGGCTGTGCCAGCCACCAATGCAACAGCGCATCGATGTCTTCGCTGCCCTCCTTGGCCGGCGGCAGGTGCAGGGTCGCCCCCACGCAAAGGGCTGGCCAGACTTCCCAGGCCATGGCGTCAAAGCCAAACCCGGCGACGCTGGAGGTTTGGCTACCGGCGTGCAGGTTGAAGGCCAGGCAATGCCAATGCACCAGGTTTTCCAGGGTACGGTGTTCGACCATGACCCCTTTGGGCAAGCCGGTGGAGCCGGAGGTGTAGATCACATAGGCCAGGTTCGCTGAAGTCAGGCCCTGCACGTTCGGGTCAAGTGTCGGACGGCGATGCCATTGATCACTGTCCAGCTCGATCACCGGCAATAGCGTGTCGCTGAGCAATGAGCGGGTACTCGATTGCGCCAGCACCAGCACCGGCGCGCAGTCTTGCAACAGGTAGGCGATGCGTTCCTGCGGGTGGGCCGGGTCGATGGGCACGTACGCCGCGCCGGCCTTGAGGATCGCCACCAGGCCGACCAGGGTTTCAAGGCTGCGCCGCGCGCAAATGGCCACGCGGTCATCCGGGCGCACCCCCTCTTCGAGCAGGCGGTGGGCCAACTGATTGGCGCACTGGTTGAGCTGGCGATACGTGATGTGCTGGTCGCCCTGGCACACCGCCGTGGCATCCGGTTGCCGCTCGACCTGTGCCTCGAACAGCCGGTGGATGGTCTGCGCCTCGGGGTAGTGCACGGCGGTGGCGTTGACATCAACCAACACCGCATCACGCTCGGCGGCCGACAGCACCGACAATTGACTCAAGGCCAGCTGTGGCGTGTCTTCCAATGCGTTGACCAAGTGCGCCAGGGCTGTCTGCATAAAGCCGCAAACCCGTTGCGCACCGATTTTTTCCAGCGCCTGGGCATTGAGTTGGAAGCCCGCGCCAAAATCATCGATGTTCAACACCAGCGGGTAGTTGGTGCGCTCTTCCATGCTCAGGGCCTGGATGCCATCCCAGGCGGCGATGTCCGCACTTGTAGCCTCGACCGGCGCACTGTGCCGATAGTTGAGCAAGGTATTGAACAGCGCTTGCGCCGCCGGCAGGCCGCTGCACTGCTGAGCCAGGGACAAAGACGCGTGTTCATGGGCAAGCAATTGTGACAGGCGTTCGTGGGTGACACGCACCGCCTCGCGGGCACCGTGCTCACCGATACTGACCCGCAGGGGCAAGGTGTTGATGAACAACCCCAAGGCACGGCCGGCGCCTTCACCGCCTTGCAGGCGGCCGAGCAACACCGTGCCGAACACCACTTCGTCACGCCCGGCAACCTGCGCCAACACCTGACCCCAGGCCAGGTGCATCAGGCTCGCGGCGCTGACCCCGAGCAGACGCGCTTGCTCACGCAGGCGCGCGCTCAATTGACTGTCGAGCATCAGGTGGGCTTCTTCGACACCGCTGCCATCGCCCTGCACATCGCGCAGGCCGAAGGCCAAGGTCGGTTCGTCAATGTCACCGAGCAGGTCGGTGAAGAAGCGTTCATGGGCCTGTCGATCAGCACCGAGGCGCGACTGTGCCACATGGTTACGATACGGAATCGACGGCGCCAAGTGTTCGGTATGGCCCTTGAGGCTGGCCTGGACTTCCTCGATCAGCACCTCAAGGGCAGTGTGGTCGAGCATCATGTGATGGAACAACAGGATGCCCACCCAGCGCTGGTTGGCGCTGTCCTGGGTATAGGCCAGGTGCATCAGCGGCGCACGCTGCATATCCAGGCGGTAATGGCGCGGGTCGAACTGACTGTGCAATTGCGCCAGTACGTCACCGTCGGCCGCGTCGATCACCACTTCTTCCAGGCCCAGGGTTGCCTGGCGCCAAACCACCTGCACCGGCTCTTCGAGCCCGTCCCAGACAATACTGCTGCGCAAGATGTCGTGGCGGTCGATGACGCTCTGCAGTGCCTTGGCGAACTGGTTCACCGGCTCCGGTCCGGTGAAGGCAAACAACATATGCAGCAAGTAGGCATCGCCTTGCGGCGCAGCCAAGTGATGGTAGAGCATGCCGTCCTGCAACGGCGCCAGCGCGTAGATGTCCTGCACGTTGCGCGTACCGCCCGGCACACTGGCGACGATGCGGTCGATGGCCGCCTGGTCCAAGTCGACCAGCGGCAGCAAGTCCGGCGTGATACGGGAGCAGTCCCGGCCGATCAGGTTGGCCGGTACCACCAGCTCTTGATGACCACCGACGGCCGCTGCCAAAGCCGCCAGGGTCGGTTGGCCGAACAACACGCGCACGTCGGCGCTCAAGTCGATCTGACGCATGCGCTCGATCAATTTGACCGCCAGCAGCGAATGACCGCCCAGCTCAAAGAAGTTGTCATGGCGACCCACGCGAGCCACGTCAAGCAACTCTTGCCACAGCGCCGCGAGGGTCTGCTCGACATCGCCTTCAGGGCGCTCGTATTCGCGCCGGGCCAGGGCGTCGCCGTCGGGTGCCGGCAGGGCCTTGCGATCAAGCTTGCCGTTGGTGGTCAGTGGCAAGCGCGCCAGCATGACGAACGCGCTGGGCACCATATAGTCGGCCAGCGACACCAACAATTCAGTGCGCAACGCCGTGGTCGACGGCTCGGCGCCCTCGGCCGCGATGACATAAGCCACCAGGCGCTTGTTGCCGGACGCGTCTTCGCGGGCAATCACTACGGCTTCACGCACGCCTTCACAGGCGGCCAGGCGCGCTTCGATCTCACCCAACTCAATGCGGAAACCACGGATCTTCACCTGGTCGTCATTGCGCCCCAGGTAGTCAATGCTGCCGTCTGCCAGCCAACGCCCCAAGTCCCCGGTCTTGTACAGGCGGGCATCAGCACGGCCGCTGAACGGGTCGGCGATAAATCGTTCGGCGTTCAATTCAGGTCGGTTCAGGTAGCCACGGGCAACCCCCGCGCCACCGACATACAGTTCACCGACGACACCCACCGGCACGAGTTCGCGCTGGTCGTCAAGGACATACAACTGCAAGTCCGGAATGCGCCCGCCGATGGGGCTAACGCCCACCAACTGGGCGTCCGCCGCTTCAAGGGCACGATAGGTCACGTGCACGGTGGTTTCGGTGATGCCGTACATGTTCACCAGTTGCGTGCCGGCGTTGGTCGTGCGCGCATACCAGGGCTTGAGAATCCCCGGTTCCAGGGCTTCGCCACCGAAGATCACCTGCCGCAGGGAGTGCTTCAAGGCACTCTGGCCCTGGGCGGCAATCAACGAACGAAAGGCACTCGGCGTCTGGTTGAGGATGGTGACGCCGGCGCTGCACAGAAGCGCATAACATTCGTCCGGCGAACGGCTGGTGAGCTGCGGCACCACCAGCAACTGGCCGCCATGGATCAGCGCACCCCAGATTTCCCACACGGAGAAGTCGAAGGCAAACGAGTGGAACAGCGCCCACACGTCCTGCTTGTTGAAGTTGAACCAGCCTTCGGTGGCGCTGAACAAGCGCGCTACGTTGCGGTGTTCGATCATTACGCCTTTGGGTAGCCCAGTAGAGCCGGAGGTGTAGATCACATAGGCCAGGTTCGCCGAGGTGAGGTCGGGCACGTGTGGGTTCAGCGCTGACTCGACTTGCAAGCCCGCCGAATCCAGGTCGATCACCGGCACCGACAACTCGGCCACCAAGGCGTAAGTCGCCTGCTGCACCAGCACCGCCACCGGTGCGCTGTCTTGCAGGGTGTAGCTGATGCGCTCCTGCGGATAGGCCGGGTCAATCGGTACATAGCCGGCCCCGGCCTTGAGGATGCCCAACAGGCCGACGATCATCTCCAGCCCACGTTCGACGCAGATCGCTACGCGGTCATCCACGCGCACACCCAGGCTCAACAGGCGATGCGCAACCTGGTTGGCGCGGCGGTTCAGTTCGCCGTAGCTCAAGCGCTCATCGTCAAACAGCACGGCGGTCGCGTCAGGGCGTTCAGCGGCATTCTGCTCAACCTGGTGGTGGATCAAGGCCGCGTCGGCAAACAGGCTGTCGGTGGCGTTCCAGTGCTGCAACAGGTGCTCGCGCTCAAGCGCCGGCAGCATCCCCAGGCCTCGCAACGAGGCCTGCGGGGTCTGCTCCAAGGCTTGCACGAGGTTGTCGAGGACGCACTGCATGTAACCGCAGACCCGGGCGGCGCCAATCGCCGCATCGGCCATCACCGACAGGCTGAATGCCTCGCCCATGTCGTTGACCGACAGGGTCAGCGGGTAGTTGGTGCGCTCCTTGCTGTCGAGCACCGCAATGCCTTCCCATGCCGCTACCGCTTCTGCCGAGACGTCTGCACCGCCGAGCTGGCGATAGTTGAGCAGCGAACTGAACAGGGGTGTGGATGCCGCGATTTTGCTGCAGCGCTGCGCCAGCACCAGCGAGGCATGCTCATGGCCGAGCAAACCGGTCAAGCGTGTGTGGGTGCTCTTGACCATGGCGCGCACACCGGCCTCACCCAGGCTGACCCGCAACGGCAAGGTATTGATAAACATGCCGAGGGCACGGTCGGAACCTTCACCGCCCTGCAAACGTCCCAGCAATACGGTGCCGAACACCACATCGTTGCGCCCCGAAAGGCCACCCAGCACCCGGGCCCATGCCAAGTGATACAGGCTGGCCGGCGTCACACCCAGTTGGCGTGACTGCGCGCGCAAACGCTGGCTGAGGCGATCATCCAGCTCCAGGACCACCTCCTCGACGCCATGACCGTCGCCCTGCACGTCTTGCAGGCCAAACGGCAAGGTGGGCTCGTCAATGTCCCCCAACATCTCGGTGAAGAACGCTTCGTGCTCCTCGCGGCTCACGCCCTGGCGTGCCTGCGCCACATAATTACGGTACGGCACGGACGGGGCCAGCAACGCTTCTTCGCCACGGGTGTGGGCTTCGATCTCCGACGTCAGCATCCGCAGCGAGGTGGCGTCATCCACCAGATGATGCAGAAGCAACACCGCGACCCAGCGTTGGTTCGGCGCATCTTCGCTGTAACCGATGCGCATCATCGGCGCCTGGCGAATATCCAGGCGGTGATGACGCGGGTTGAGGCATTCGGTCAATTGCGTGGCGATATCGCCGCCGGCCGGGTCCAGGTGAATCTCGTCGACGCCCAGCTCAGCTTCGCGCCAGACCACTTGCACCGGCTCATCAAGACGCTCCCACACCACCGCGGTGCGCAGGATGTCATGCCGGGAAATCGCGCCTTGCAGCGCAGCGGCAAACCGTTGCAGGCGCTCGCGGCTGTCAAAGCTGAAGGTCACGTATTGCAGGTAGGGATCGCCTTGGGCAGCGGCAAGATGGTGATACAAGATCCCTTCTTGCAGCGGCGCCAGGCTGTAGATTTCCTGGACGTTGGCCGCACCGCCCGGCACCGTCGCAACAATGCGGTCGATGGCGGTCTGGTCTAACTCAGCCAGGGGCAGCATGTCCGGGGTGATGTGTTCGCAACCCTCGGGCACCCGACGGGCGGGCACCACCACATCCTTGTTCGCACCGGCCACGGCGGCCGCGAGTGCGGCCAGGGTCGGTTGGCCAAACAATACGCGCACATCGGCGCCCAGGCCGACCTGACGCATGCGCTCGATCAGCTTGACGGCCAACAGTGAGTGACCGCCCAGTTCGAAAAAGTGATCCTCACGGCCCACGCGCTCCACCCCGAGCAGGTCTTGCCAGATCGCGGCAATAGTGGCTTCTACCTCACCTTCGGGGGCCGCGTATTGCCGGCGCGCCAACGCGTCGGCATCCGGCGCCGGCAGGGCTTTGCGGTCGAGCTTGCCGTTGGTGGTCAACGGGAACTGCGCCACCCGCACAAAGGCGGCAGGTACCATGTACTCAGCCAGGGACAGCAGCAACTGCTGGCGTAACTCGGCGGCCGAAGGTTCGACGCCGTCGCGGGCGATGACGTAGGCCACCAGGCGTTTGTCGCCGGGCTCATCTTCACGGGCAATCACCACGGCCTCGCGCACGCCGTCACAGGCAGCCAGGCGCGCTTCGATCTCACCCAGCTCAATGCGGAAACCACGGATTTTAACCTGATCGTCATTGCGCCCCAGGTAGTCGATGCTGCCATCGGCCAGGCGACGCCCGAGGTCACCGCTGCGATACAAGCGCGCCGCGGCGCGGGTGCTGAAAGGGTCGGCAATAAACCGTTCGGCATTCAGTTCCGGCCGGTTCAGATAGCCACGGGCAACCCCGGCGCCGCCGACATACAACTCGCCCACCACGCCGACCGGTACCGGCTCACGCTGCTCGTCCAGTACATACAGCTGCAGGTCGGGAATGCGCCCGCCGATGGGGCTAACGCCCACCAACTGTGCATCCGCCGCAGCAAGCGCGCGATAGGTCACGTGCACCGTGGTTTCGGTGATGCCGTACATGTTCACCAGTTGCGTGCCGACGTTGCTGCTGCGCGCATACCACGGTTTGAGAATCCCCGGTTCCAGGGCTTCGCCGCCGAAGATCACCTGGCGCAGGGCGTGCTTGAGTTCGCTCTGGCCCTGAGCCGCGATCAACGAACGGAAAGCACTCGGCGTCTGGTTGAGGACGGTGACGCCCGCGCTGCACAGCAGCGCATAACAGGCGTCTGGCGAGCGACTGGTGAGCTGCGGCACTATCAGCAACTGCCCGCCGTGCATCAGCGCACCCCAGATTTCCCATACGGAGAAGTCAAAGGCAAACGAATGGAACAAGGCCCACACGTCCTGATCATTGAAGTTGAACCAAGCCTCAGTGGCGCTGAACAATCGCGCCACATTGCGGTGTTCGATCATCACGCCTTTGGGTAGCCCAGTAGAGCCGGAGGTGTAGATCACATAGGCCAGGTTCGCTGCGGTCAGGCCCGGCACGTCAGGGTTATCGGTCGATTCAGCGCGGCAATCGCCAGCGTCCAGGTCGATCACCGGCACCGACAACTCGGCCACCAAGGCGTAAGTCGCCTGCTGCACCAGCACCGCCACCGGTGCGCTGTCTTGCAGGGTGTAGCTGATGCGCTCCTGCGGATAGGCCGGGTCAATCGGTACATAGCCGGCCCCGGCCTTGAGGATGCCCAACAGGCCGACGATCATCTCCAGCCCACGTTCGACGCAGATCGCTACGCGGTCATCCACGCGCACACCCAGGCTCAACAGGCGATGCGCAACCTGGTTGGCGCGGCGGTTCAGTTCGCCGTAGCTCAAGTGCCGGCCTTCATAGACCAGCGCACAGGCATCGGGGTGTGCCGCCGCCTGCGCTTGGAATTGGCCATGAATCAACGCACTGTCGGCAAACACTTTGTCGCTGCTGTTCCAGTGTTGCAGCAGGTGTTGGCGTTCGGTCGCCGGCAGGATACCCAGGCTTTGCAGGGGCGCCTCTGGCGCGTGTTCCAGGGCAGCTACCTGACTTTCCAGTGCCGCATGCAGGTAATGGGCGACGCGCGACGCACCGATTTCGGCGTCGGCGAGTACGGTGATGTGAAAGTCTTCACCCAGGTCGTCGAGGTTGACGGTCAGCGGGTAGTTGGTGCGCTCTTCAGCGCCCAGGGCTTGCATGCCGGCCCAGGCCGCCTGGGCCTCGGCACTGCTGCCTGAAGCACTGTGGCGGTAGTTGAGCATGGCGCTGAACAGCGGCGTGGGCGGCGCAACGGCACTGCAACGCTGGGCCAGGGCCAACGAGGCGTGTTCATGCTGGAGCAAGGCGGTGAGACGCTGATGGGTCAGCTTCAGGCCGCTGCGTACGCTTTGCTCACCCACGCTCACGCGCAGCGGCAACGTGTTGATGAACATCCCCAGGGCGCGATCCGATCCTTCGCCCGCGTGCATGCGGCCCAACAGCACAGTGCCGAACACCACCTCTTGGCGCCCGGAAACTTTGCCCAGCACTTGGGCCAGTGCCAGGTGCATGACGCTGGCCGCGCTGACGCCCAATTGCCGCGCCTGCACGCGCAGACGCTTGCTCAAGCCGTTGTCGAGCATCAGGTGGCTTTCTTCAATGCCGTGGCCATCACCCTGCACATCCTGCAAACCGAACGGCAGCGTCGGCTCATCAATGTCGCCAAGCATCTCGCGAAAGAATGTTTCGTGTTGTTGCTCACTGACCCCCAAGAGCGCCTGGGCCACATAGTTGCGGTACGGCACCGGCTCACCCAGGTGCTCGGTCTGCCCGAGCAGGAAGGCTTGCATCTCGTGCTGCACCACTTCCATCGCGGTATGGTCCAGGGCCATATGGTGAAACAGCAGCACCGCCACCCAGCGCTGGTTCGGCGAATCCAGGGCAAACGCCACGCGCATCATCGGCGCCTCGCGGATGTCCAGGCGATAGTGGCGGGCATCGAAGCGGCCGCGCAACTGGCCCAGCACATCGCCGTCGCGCGGATCCAGGTGCAGTTCTTCATGGTTCAACGTGGCCTTGCGCAGCACTACCTGCACCGGTTCATCCAGGCTTTCCCAGACCACGGTGGTCCGCAGGATGTCATGACGCTTGATCACGTATTGCAGCGCCTGAATGAAGTGCTCCAGGCGCGCGCGGCTGTCGAAGGCGTACTGCGACTGCAGCAAATAGGGGTCGCCCTGCTCAGCGCTCAAGTGGTGGTACAGCATGCCTTCCTGCAACGGCGCCAGCGGGTAGATGTCCTTCACATTGGCCAGCCCGCCCGGCACGGCGTCGACGATCTGGTCGATGGTCGCCTGGTCCAGCGTGGTCAACGGCAGCATCTGCGGGGTAATGCGGTAAGCCGGGCTCAACCAGTCACCCCCGTTGCGGGTTATCAACTCAAGCAATTGCGCCTTGTGTGTGCGCACGTTGTCGATCAACCCATCATCAAGCGCCTCATCGTCGCCGAGGATGATCAAATCATCCTCCTCACGTTGCAGATGGATCGCGTGGGTCGAAAGAACTGCCATCAATTCGCTGAAGTGCATGTTGTGACCTGCTTAAGATTCGAAAACAGTGACGAGAAAGTCCGGTTTCAATTGCAACCTGTGCATCGTGCATCGTGCATTGAGCAGCAGCGCCAAGCCCGTCGTGGGCAGGACACCGTTATCGTCAGGTTTAAAAAAGAGATGGATCGAATACGTGCCCCAGGGCTTTCCACAGGGCTGGAAAACTAAAACATCCACGGGGAGGTGTATGTCATGGGAAGCCGGGACAATGCGGGGGTGACATGCCGATAACCCATGGAGGGAGTCGGGACTGAGTCACCGCGAGGCCAAAGTGGGAGCGCGCAAGCCCGCTCCCACTTGGACCTCAGATCAGACGCTGACTCAAATGCGCCGCTTGCGCTCAAGCGTCGGCACGCTTGATTGCGGCACCACCACGTGCTCCACCCGCCCCACCGCCGCGGCCATTGCAGCCAGCGTCGGTTGTGCGAGCAGCACGCGCAGATCGGCGTCCATGCCTTGCTTGCGCATCTGCTCAACCAGGCTGACCGCCAGCAGTGAATGCCCACCCAGTTCGAAGAAATGGTCATGCCGCCCCACTTTCTCAACCTTGAGCACGTTCTCCCACAGCAGCGCCAGGGCGACCTCCACCGCCCCCTCCGGGGCCTCGTAGACACGGCTGAGCAAGGCGTCCTGGTCCGGCGCCGGCAGGGCCTTGCGGTCAACCTTGCCGTTGCTGGTCAGCGGCAGGCTGTCCAGGCGCACATAGGCGCTCGGCACCATATACTCCGGCAGTTGCCCTTGCAGGCGCGTGCGCAGTACCTCGATGTCCAACGCTTGACGCTCAGTGAAGTAGGCCACCAGACGCTTGTGCCCCGGCTCGTCCTCACGGGCCAGCACAACTGCGTCCCTGACCCCGGGGCAGCTGGCCAAGCGGGTTTCGATCTCGCCCAGCTCGATACGGAAACCACGGATTTTCACCTGCTGGTCGTTACGCCCCAGGTACTGCAAGGTGCCGTCGGCACGCCAGGCCACCAGGTCGCCGGTGCGGTACATCAGGCCGGCGTCGCTGAACGGGTCGGCGAGGAATTTCTCCGCCGTCAGGTCCGCACGGTTCAGGTAGCCGAGGGCAACGCCCTGACCGCCGATGTAGAGTTCACCGATCACGCCGACCGGCACCGGTTGCTGATGGGCATCCAGCACGTAGGCACGACTGTTGCCGACCGGGCGGCCAATCGGAATGCTGCCCTCCTCGGCCGAGGTGATTTCAAAGGTAGTCGAGAAGGTGGTGGCTTCGGTCGGGCCGTAGCCATTGAGCAGGTGCTGCGGTGCGCCGTCCTTGAGCACCCGGGCGATGACACTCGGGTCGAGCACATCGCCGCCGACGATCAGGTAGCGTAACTGCTTGAACACCGGCAGCAGCCCTTCGGCGTATTGGTGGAACAGGCCAGCGGTCATCCACAACACGCTGACCGCTTGCTGCTGCAACAGCGCGGCGAAATCAGCCTGGGACAACAGCGTGTCCTGGTCGACCACCACCACCGCGCCGCCATTGAGCAAGGGCGCCCAAACGTCGAGGGTACTGGCATCGAACGCCGGGTTGGAAGCAAACGCCACACGATCCTGCTGATTGAAATCGGCGTAACCGTTGTTGATCACCAACCGCGTGATTGCTCGGTGCGGCACCAATACGCCTTTTGGCGTGCCGGTAGAGCCGGAGGTGTACATGATGTACGCCGCCGTCTCGGCCGATTGCTCCAGTGCCGGGTTGTGCGCGGACTGGTCGCCAAGCTTCAGCAGGTCCAGGTCGATGCGCGGCACATCGAACACCCTCGCCTGCCCTGTGTTGCTCAACAGCCATGTGGCGTGGCTGTCCTCCAGCATGAACGCCTGGCGTTCGACGGGCGCATTAACGTCCAGTGGCACATACACCGCCGCGCACTTGCTGATGGCCAGTTGGCTCACCAGCAGGTCGATCGAGCGCTCCAGCAGCACCGCCACGCTGTCGCCCGCTTGCAGACCCAGGCTGATCAGATAATGAGCCAGGCGGTTGGCACGTGTGTTCAACTCGGCATAGCTGACCTGCTGTTGGCCATGCACCGCCGCAACGGCTTGCGGTTGTGCCTGTGCCCAGGCTTCGAACACTTGATGGACCGGTTGCTGATGCGGGTAGTCCCGCGGGGTGCCATTGAAGGTCTGCAGCAGCAGCCGGCGTTCATCCTCGGCCAGCAACGACGTGCGATTGGCGGGCGCATGCGGTGCGTGTTCCAACGTATCGACCAACCCGACCAACGCCGTGCACACATAGCCCAGCACCCGTTGCGCGCCCACCGAACGTGGGGCCAAGGCACTGATGCGGAAGTCCTCGCCCACATCGTCCACCGAGAGGATCAGCGGATAGCTGTTGACCCCTTCGTTGGCGAGCATCTGGATACCTTCCCAGGCCACACGACTGGCTTCGCTGACCGTGCTCGACGCATGACGGTAGTTGAGCAAGGCACTGAACAATGGCGCCGGTGCCGCTACGCCGCTGCAGCGTTGGGCCAACGTCAGCGAAGCATGCTCATGGGCCACCAACTGGCTCAAGGCGACATGGGTATGCTTGACCGCCGCACTCAGGCTGTCATCGCTCAGGCGCACGCGCAGCGGCAAGGTGTTGATGAACATCCCCATGGAGCGGTCAGCACCGTCACCGGCCTGCAAGCGGCCGAGCAGAACCGTGCCGAACACCACATCATCGCGGGCCGACACCGCACCGATGACCCGGGCCCAGACCCAGTGATACAGCGCAGCGGCACTGACCCCCAGGTGCCGCGCTTGCCGACGCAGGCGCTGGCTAAGCACCGCGCCCAGCCAATGATCAACCTCTTCGGTGGCATCGCGCTCGCTGTCGATACGTTGCACACCAAACGGCAAGGTCGGTTCATCGACATCACCGAGCATAGTGCGGAAGAACGCCTCGTGAGCCGCCTGGTCATTGCCCTGGCGGGCCTGGGCCACATAGTTGCGGTACGGCACCGAGGCCCCCAGTTGCTGCGCACGCCCGCTCATGTGTGCTTCGATTTCTCCCACCAGCACGCCCATGGACGTTGCGTCGTTGATCATGTGGTGGAAGGACAGCATGCCGATCCAGCGCTGGTGCTGCGGGTCATGGGCGAACCCCAGGTGCATCATCGGCGCTTGGCGGATGTCCATGCGGTGTTGACCGAGGCTGAAGTGTTCACGCAACTGCGCCAGCACATCACCGGCCCGCGGGATCAGTTCGTCGAGCCCCAACGGGGCCTCGCGCCAGACCACTTGCACCGGTGCCTCAAGCTGCTCCCAAAACAGCCCGGTACGCAGGATGTCATGGCGGCCGATCACGTGTTGCAAGGCTTGGACGAATCCGTCCAGACGCTGGCGACTGTCAAACGCGAACAGTGCATGTTGCTGGTACGGGTCGCCCTGCTCAGCGCTGATATGGTGATACAACAGACCTTCCTGCAATGGCGCCAGGGCATAGATATCCTGCACGTTGGCAACGCCACCGGGGACATGGGCGACGATGCGGTCGATGCTGGCCTGATCCAGCGTGGCCAGCGGCAGCAGGTCCGGGGTGATGTGCGTACAGCCCGCGTCAATACGGTTGACGGGCACCGCCACTTCGTTACCGGCCCCCACTGCCGCAGCGAGTGCCGCCAGGGTGGGTTGGCTGAACAGCACACGTACATCCGCCTGCAAACCTGCCTGGCGCATCCGCTCAACCAGGCCCACAGCCAGCAAGGAATGGCCGCCCAACTCGAAGAAGTTATCGTGGCGGCCTACCTGTTCCAGCTTCAACACATCGGCCCAGATCTGCGCGAGTGTGGTTTCCACCTCGCCCTCGGGGGCTTCATAGCCACGGCTGATCAGCGCTTCCAGCCCCGGCTCGGGCAATGCCTTGCGGTCGAGCTTGCCGTTGGCGGTCAGCGGCAGAAGGTCCAGGCGTACATAAGCGGCCGGCACCATGTACTCCGGCAGGCACGCTTGCAGGCCGTTGCGCAAAGTCTCGACATCCAGTGGCTGCGTCTCAGTGAAGTAGGCCACCAGGCGCCCTTCACGGGCCAGTACCACGGCTTCACGCACGTGGGGTTGTTCAGCAAGGCGGGTTTCGATTTCGCACAATTCGATGCGTACACCGCGGACTTTCACCTGGTCATCGTTACGCCCCAAGTAATCGAGGGTGCCGTCTTCCAGCCAGCGCGCAAGGTCGCCAGTGCGGTACATGCGGGCCTGCGGGTCGCGGCTGAACGGGTCTTTGAGGAAGCGTTCGGCGCTCATCTGCGGGCGGTTCAGGTAACCCCGTGCCACACCGGCACCGGCTACATACAGCTCACCCGCAACCCCCAGGGGCACCGGCTGCTGACGCTCATCCAACAGGTAGACCTGGGTATTGGCCACCGGCTTGCCGATATGCAGCACCTGGCCGGCTTCGATACGCCCGGAGGTCGCCACCACGGTGGCTTCGGTCGGGCCATAGTTGTTGACCAGATGGAACCGCTGCGGCGTATTGAACTGACGCAGACGGTCGCCGCCGATCAGCAGGGTCTTGAGGGTCGGATGTTGCAGCGCTTGGCTGAAGGCGTACTCGGCCACCGGCGTCGGCAGGAAGCTGACATCCAGCGGCTGGGCCAGCCACCATCGCAGCAGCGCGTCGATGTCTTCACTGCCGTCATGGGCGGGCGGCAGATGCAGGGTCGCACCGACGCAGAGCGCCGGCCAGACTTCCCAGGCCATGGCATCGAAGCCAAAACCGGCGACGCTCGACGTATGGCTGCCGTGCCCCAGTTCAAACGCATCACAATGCCAGCTCACCAGGTTTTCCAGGGTGCGATGTTCGACCATTACGCCCTTGGGCAAGCCGGTGGAGCCGGAGGTGTAGATCACGTACGCCAGGTGCGCCGGGGTCAACCCGGCGATGTGTGGGTTGCCTTTGGACGGACCTTGCCACAGGCGCCGGTCCAGTTCCATCACTGGCACGGTCAAGGTCGGCAAGCGTTGCGCCAGCGCGGGCTGGATCAGCACGGCCACTGGTGCGCTGTCGTCGAGCAGGTAACGCAGGCGCTCGGCCGGGTGCGCCGCATCGATAGGCACATAGCACGCGCCCGCCTTGAGAATCGCCACCAACCCCACCAGCATTTCTAGGCTGCGCTGGGCGCAGATCGCCACGCGATCGTCGGGTTGCACGCCGAGTTCGATCAACTGGTGCGCCAGTTGGTTGGCTTGGCGGTTCAGCTCGCTGTAGGTCAGGCTCTGCCCCTGATACACAGCGGCCAGCGTATGCGGGTACAGCTCGACCTGGAGTTCGAAACGCTGGTGAATGGTCTGGCCGTTGGCGTAGTCGACACGCGTATCGTTGAATCCGCCGAGCACCTGTTGACGGGCCTCGGCCGGCAAGATCGACAGGCTATTGAGTGCGGTCTGCGGCGCCTGTTCCAGGGCCTCGACCAGTTGCTCGACGACGCGGTTCACGTAGGCACAGATGCGTTGCGCGCCCATGGACGCCAGTGCCAGCGCGCTGAGGCTGAAGGCCTCGCCCAAATCGTTTACGCTCAAGGTCAGCGGGTAGTTGGAGCGCTCCCGTGCCTGTAACAGCTCCATGCCTTGCCAGGCACGCAGCGACGCCTCGCTGACTTCAGCGGCGTTGGCCGGGGTGTGGCGGTAGTTGAACAATGCACTGAACAACGGCAACGATTGCGGCACGCCGCTGCAACGTTGCACCTGGGCCAGAGAAGCCAACTCATGGGCGAGCAGGCCAGACAGGCGTGCATGGGTGGCCTTGACCGCCTCCTGCACGCCCTGATGGGTGATATCGACCCGCAGCGGCAAGGTATTGATAAACATGCCCAGGGCCCGGTCGGCACCCTCCCCGCCTTGAAGGCGGCCCATCATCACGGTGCCGAACACCACGCGTTCGGTACTGGAAACCACTCCCAGCACCCGCGCCCAAGCCAAATGGAACAGGCTGGCGGGGCTGACCCCGTTTTTGCGCGTCACGCTGCGCAAACGCCGGCTCAGGCCCGCATCCAGGGTCAGGTCGACCTCATCGATGTCGTAGCCGTCGTCACGCACGTCCTGCTGGGCGAACGGCAGGGTCGGCTCGTCGACATCACCGAGCATGTCACGAAAGAACGTCTCGTGTTCCTGCTCGCGGCTGGCCAGGCGCGTCTGTACCACGTAGTTGCGGTAAGGCACCGAGGCGACCAACTCATCCCCTTTGCCGAGCAGGAACGCCTCCATTTCGCGCCACACCACGTCCATGGCCATGTGGTCCATGATGGTGTGGTGGAACAGCAGAGTAGCGACGATGCGCTGGCCAGCCTCATCATCGGCGTACACCAGTTGCATCAGCGGCGCCTGGGTCACATTCAAGCGATGCCGGCGCGGGTCAACGTGCGCGGCCAGTTGCGCGGCGATGTCGCCGCCGCGCGGATCGAACTGCACCGCCCGGGTGATCATCTGCGCCTGGCGCCAGACCACTTGCACCGGCTGCTCCAGACCCTCCCAGACAAAGCTGGTGCGCAGCACATCGTGGCGGTCGATGACCTGTTGCAAGGCCTGGGCAAATTGCTGCAGACGTGCCAGGTTGGCAAACGCGAACTGGCCCTGTTGCACATACAGGTCGCCCTGTTCGGCGCTGATGTGATGGTAAAGGATGCCTTCCTGCAGCGGTGCCAACGGGTAGATATCCTGCACGTTGGCGGCACCGCCAGCGACGGTGGCGACAATGCGATCGACGCTGGCCTGATCAAGTGTCACCAGCGGCAACAGCTGCGGCGTAATGTGTGTGCAACCGTCCGGGATTGCGTTGGCCGGCACCTGGATCTCACGCCCGCTGCCCACGGCAGCGGCCAGCGCCGCCAGGGTTGGCTGGTTGAACAACACACGCACGTCGGCGTTCAGGCCGGCCTGGCGCATGCGGCCAATCAGGCCGACGGCCAGCAGCGAATGCCCGCCCAGTTCGAAGAAGTGATCATGACGACCCACCTTCTCGACCTTGAGCACATCGGCCCAGATCTGCGCCAGCAGGGTTTCGACCGCACCTACCGGTGCTTCATAACCCCGTGCGATCACCGACTCCATGCCCGGTTCCGGCAGGGCTTTGCGGTCAAGCTTGCCATTGGGGCTCAACGGCAAGGTCTCCAGCACCACGTACGCCTGCGGCACCATGTACGCCGGTAAATACTGCTGCACCTGCTCGCGCAAGGCTTCGATATCCAGGGCAGACGCCGCCTCATGCAGCGTGAGATACGCCACCAGGCGCTCGTCACGCACCAATACCACGGCTTCGCGCACGTCGGTGTGCGCCAACAGGCACGCTTCGATTTCCCCCAGTTCGATGCGCAAGCCGCGCAGCTTGACTTGATCGTCATTGCGCCCCAGGTATTGGAGGCTGCCGTCGGACAGGTAACGCACCAGGTCACCGGTTTTGTACAAGCGTCCAGTGCCGGTGAACGGGTCTGCCAGGAAGCGCTCGGCCGTCAGGTCATCGCGCCCCAGGTAGCCGCGGGCGACACCGGCGCCGCCGATATACAACTCGCCCGCGACCCCCAACGCCACCGGTTTCAGCCGTGCATCGAGCACATAGGCCCGCACGTTGGCGATCGGTTTGCCAATCGGCACCGATTCGACCGGCAGGTGGCCGTCGCAGGTCCACGAGGTACTGTCGATGGTGGCCTCGGTCGGCCCATACAGGTTGACGATACCGTGAGTGGTCAGTGCCCGAGCTTGCATCGCCAGCTGGGGCTCCAGTGCTTCGCCGCCGCTGAACAGGTAGCGACATTGCACGCCGCTGGCCGGCAGTTGCACCAGCAGACGCAGCAGGCTCGGCACGAACTGGGCGACGCTGACCTGTTGTTCCACCATGGTCTGCGCCATCCGCTCAACGTCCCGCGAGGCGTGTGCCGGCAACAGCACCAGGCGCGCACCGATGGCCAGTGGCGTCCAGATTTCCCAGACCGAAGCGTCGAAAGCCACCGAGGTGCGTTGCAGGATCCGTTCATTGGCATCGAAGCCAAAGGTGCGGGTCTGCCAGGTGATGTGGTTGACCAGGGAACCATGCTCGACCATCACGCCTTTGGGGCGCCCGGTAGAGCCCGAGGTGAAGATCACGTACGCCAGGTGATTGGGCCCAGCCACGGTGGCCGGGTTGTGCAGCGGTTGCGCACGTAACAGCGCGTCGTCCAAGTCCAGCAGCGCGATACCGCTGTCACCCAGTACCCCGCGGGTCTGAGCCTGCACTAGCACGGCCAGCGGCTGGCTGTCTTGGAGGGTCAGTGCCAGGCGTTGCGACGGATATTGCGGGTCAAGTGGCACATAGGCGGCGCCCGACTTGAGAATGCCCAGCAGCCCGACAATCATCGCTGGGCTGCGCTCTATGCAGATCGCCACCCGTGCATCGGCCTGCGCGCCGAGGCTGCGCAGGTGATGCGCCACCTGGTTGGCCTGTTCGTTGATTTGGCGGTAGCTCAGCGTCTGGTCACCCAGCACCACCGCCACGGCGTGCGGCGTGTGCAAGGCGTGTGCCTCGATCATCTGCACCACGGTCAAGTCCCGTGGGTACTCGGCGTCAGTGGCGTTGAAGTCCACGATCAACTGGCGAGTTTGCTTCGGCAAGAGCATCGACAGATGCTCGAGCGCCATCTGTGGCGTCTGCTCCAAGGCCTCGACCAGCTGCTCGAGCAGGGTCGCGAGGTAACCGCAGATCAGTTGCGGGTCCACCGACGCGACCGTCAACGCATCCAGGCTAAAGTCTTCACCCAGGTCATTGACGCTCAGGCTGACCGGGTAGTTGGTACGTTCTTCGGACGCCAGGAAGCGCATCCCGCGCCAGGCCTGCTCCATCTCGGCCGTCAGCGTGGTGTGCGCCGCCGGCGTGTGACGGTAGTTGAGCAATGCACTGAACAGCGGTGTCGATTGCGCCACCCCGCTGCAACGTTGCACCAGGGCCAGCGACGCATGTTCATGCCCAAGCAGCCCGGTCAAGCGCGCATGGGTCGCCTTGACCGCAGCCTGCACGCCCATGCCCGTGATATCGACCCGCAGCGGCAAGGTATTGATAAACATGCCCAGCGCACGGTCGGCGCCGTCGCCACCTTGCATACGGCCCATCAATACGGTACCAAACACCACGTGGCGGGCGTCGGACACATTGCCCAACACCTTGGCCCACGCCAGATGAAACACGCTGGCGGCGCTGATACCCAGTAGCCGTGCCCGTGTGCGCAGGCGCCGGCTCAACGCGGCGTCCAGGGTCAACGAGGCTTCACGGATGGCGTGCCCCTCGCCCTTTACATCCTGCAAACCGAACGGCAACGTCGGCTCGTCGATATCACCGAGCATGTCGCGGAAGAACGTCTCGTGTTCTTGTTCACTGAGACCCAGGCGCGCCTGGGCCACATAGTTGCGGTACGGAATCGCAGGCGCCAGGGGCTCGGCCTGCCCCAGCAGGCTAGCCTGCATTTCCTGGCTGACCACCTCCAGGGCGGTATGGTCCAGGGCCAGGTGATGGAACAACAGGATGGCTACCACGCGTTGATTGGCGCGGTCCTCGGCATACACCAGGCGAATCAGCGGAGCCTGGCTGACCTCGAGGCGGTAATGCCGGGCGTCAAAGCGCCCATGCAGTTGAGCCAGAATGTCACCGTCGGCTGGGTCCAGGTCAATCGCTTGCACTCGCAACTCGGCATTGCGCCACACCACTTGCGCCGGGCTGGCCATGTCCTCCCACACGACGGCCGTACGCAGGATGTCATGACGGTCGACCACCTGCTGCAGCGCCTGGGCAAATGCCTGCAGACGCTCGACGTCGTCGAACTCCAATTGCGATTGCAGCAGGTACGGGTCGCCCTGCTCTGCCGTGATGTGGTGATAGAGAATACCTTCCTGCAACGGCGCCAGGGCGTAAATGTCCTGCACATTGCTCACGCCGCCCGGCACGCTGGCAACGATGCGATCGATCGCCGCTTGGTCCAGTTGGGCCAGGGGCAGCAGGTCCGGGGTGATATGCGTGCACTCGGGGGTAATCAGGTTGGCCGGCACGGCCACCTCGCGGCCTGAGCCGACGGCGGCGGCCAGTGCCGCCAAGGTCGGTTGGCTGAACAGTACGCGCACGTCGGCACTGAGGTCGGCGCGGCGCATGCGTTCAATCAGGTTCACGGCCAGCAGCGAATGACCGCCCAGTTCGAAGAAGTTGTCATGACGCCCTACTTGCTCAACCTTGAGCACATCGGCCCAGATCTGCGCGAGCACGTTCTCCACGTCGCCTTGCGGCGCTTCGTAGCCACGGCTGAGCAACGCGTCCTGGTCGGGTGCAGGCAAGGCTTTGCGGTCGACCTTGCCGTTGTTGGTCAGCGGCAACTGATCCAGGCGCACGTAGGCGGCAGGCACCATGTAGTCCGGCAATTGCGCCTGCAGATGGTCACGCAGCGCCTGGAGGTCGACACTGTCGCGCTCGGTGAAATAGGCCACCAGACGTTTGAGCCCTGGCTCGTCTTCAAGGGCCAGCACCACCACGTCCTTGACCTGTGGGTGCTCGCTCAGGCGTGCCTCGATCTCGCCCAGCTCGATGCGGAAACCACGGATTTTCACCTGTTGGTCGTTACGGCCCTGGTACTGCAAGGTACCGTCCGCGCGCCAGGCCACCAGGTCGCCGGTACGGTACATCAAGCCCGTGTCGCTGAACGGGTCGGCGAGGAATGTTTGCGCCGTCAGGTCGGCACGGTTCAGGTAGCCGAGGGCAACGCCCTGACCACCGATATACAGCTCGCCGGTCACGCCAACCGGTACCGGCAGCTGATGGGCATCCAGCACGTAGGTACGACTGTTGCCGACTGGCCGGCCAATCGGAATGCTGCCCTCCTCGGCCGAGGTGATTTCAAAGGTGGTCGAGAAGGTAGTCGCTTCGGTCGGGCCATAGCCATTGAGCAGGTGCTGCGGTGCGCCGTCCTTGAGCACCCGGGCGATGACACTCGGGTCGAGCACATCGCCGCCGACGATCAGGTAACGCAGTTGCGTGAACACCGGCAGCAGCCCTTCGGCGTATTGGTGGAACAGGCCGGCGGTCATCCACAACACGCTGATCGCTTGCTGCTGCAACAGCGCGGCGAAATCAGCCTGGGACAACAGCGTGTCCTGGTCGACCACCACCACCGCGCCGCCATTGAGCAAGGGAGCCCAAACGTCGAGGGTACTGGCATCGAACGCCGGGTTGGAGGCAAAGGCCACGCGGTCGCGTTGGTTGAAATCGGCATAGCCGTTGTTGATCACCAACCGCGTAATTGCCCGGTGCGGTACCAATACGCCCTTCGGCGTGCCGGTGGAGCCGGAGGTGTACATGATGTACGCCGCCGTTTCGGCCGATTGCTCCAGTGCCGGGTTGCAATCGGGGGTGTCAGTGAAATCGAGGCGGTCCAGGTCCAGACGACGGGCGCCATCGGGCACCTCGATCGACGCCAACGTGAGCAGCCACTGTGTACCACTGTCCGCAACCATGAAGCCTTGACGGTCCAGCGGCGCGTTGATGTCCAGCGGCACATACACCGCCGCGCACTTGCTGATCGCCAACTGGCTCACCAGCAGGTCCAGCGAGCGCTCCAGCAGGATCGCCACGCGCTCGCCCGGTGCCACGCCAAGGCCGAGCAAATGGTGGGCCAGGCGGTTGGCACGCCGGTTCAGTTGCGTGTAGCTCAAAGTTCGCGTGCCATGCACCGCTGCCACGGCCTCGGGGGCCGCCGCCGTACGCGCCTCGAACAGCGCATGAAGCGTCTGGGTATACGGGTAGTCACGCCTGGTTGCGTTGAACTCGACCAGCACTTGGCGAACTTCGGCCGCCGGCACCACCGGCAATTGCTCGAACGGTGTGTGGGGCTCCTGTTCCAACGCTTGCACCAGGTGCTCCACGGCGTTGAGCAGGTAATCACAGATGCGCTGCGCCTCCAGGGGCGAGACCACCAGTGCACTGAGATTGAATTGCTCGCCCAGGTCATCGACGCTGAGGGTGATCGGGTAGTTGGTGCGTTCTTCGGCATGCAAGAAGTACATGCCGTGCCACGCGTCGTCGAGTGTGGCGGCGGCGTCGACCACACCACTGTGACGGTAATTGAGCAAGGCGCTGAACAACGGCGTACTCGCCGGCACCCCGCTGCAACGTTGGGCCAGGGCCAGGGACGCATGCTCATGACCGAGCAGTGCGGTCAGGCGCGCATGGGTGGACTTGACGGCAGAGCGCACGCCGGCAGCGTCAACATCGACTCGTAGCGGCAAGGTGTTGATAAACATGCCCAACGCGCGGTCCGCGCCTTCACCGCCTTGCATACGGCCGAGCAGCACGGTGCCGAACACCACCTGTTGGCGGCCCGACAAGGTGCCGAGCACGCGCGCCCAAGCCAAGTGAAACAGGCTGGCGGCACTCACGCCGCTCTGGCGTGCCTGTTCACGCAAACGCAGGCTCAAGTCGATATCGAGCAGGCGCGTGGCTTCGCCCACCCCATGCCCATCGCCTTGCACGTCCTGCAGGCCGAACGGCAAGGTCGGCTCATCGATTGCGCCGAGCATGTCGCGGAAGAACCGTTCGTGCTCCACATCGGCACTGCCCAGGCGAGCCTGCGCCACATAGTTGCGGTACGGCACGGCGTGGCCCAGTTGCTCCGTTTGCCCCAGCAGGAGCATGCGCATTTCCTGTTGCACCACGTCGAGCGCGGTGTGGTCCATCACCAGGTGATGAAACATCAGCAAGGCGACCACACGCTGGTTGGCCTCGTCATGGGCATAGACGATGCGCATCAACGGCGCCTGGGTCAGGTCCAGACGATAGTGACGGGCGTCGAAACGTTCACGCAGTTGGCTCACGACGTCAGCGCCCTGCGCTTGCACATGCATCTGCTCGACACCCAGTACGGCTTTGCGCCAGACCACTTGCACCGGGTTTTCCAAACCTTGCCAGACCAGACTGGTACGCAGGATGTCATGGCGATCGATCACCGCCTGCAACACCTCGGCGAACACCTGGAAACGCTCCAGGTTGTCAAAGCCGTAGCTGGATTGCAGCAGGTAGGGATCACCGGTTTCGGCGCGGATATGATGGTAAAGCACGCCTTCCTGCAACGGTGCCAGCGGGTAGATATCCTGCACATTCGCCGTGCCACCCGGGATTTGCGCGACGATATGCTCGATGCTCGCCTGATCCAGTGTGACCAGCGGCAACAGTTCGGGGGTAATGCGCGCGCACTCGGGGCTGATCAGGTTGGCCGGCACGGCGACTTCACGGCCACTGCCCACCGCGGCGGCCAGCGCCGCCAGGGTCGGCTGGCGGAACAGCACACGCACGTCGGCGCTCAGGTCGGCCTGGCGCATGCGCTCGATCAGGTTGACGGCCAGCAGCGAATGCCCACCCAGTTCGAAGAAATTGTCGTGCCGCCCGACCTGCTCGACCTTGAGCACATCGGCCCAGATCTGCGCGAGCACGTTCTCCACGTCGCCTTGCGGCGCTTCGTAGCCACGGCTGAGCAACGCGTCCTGATCGGGTGCGGGCAAGGCTTTGCGGTCGACCTTGCCGTTGTTGGTCAGCGGCAAGCTGTCCAGGCGCACATAGGCGCTCGGCACCATATACTCCGGCAACTGCACTTGAAGGTGCTCATGCAGCGCCTGGAGGTCGACCGCGTCACGCTCAGTGAAATACGCCACCAGGCGCTTGTGCCCTGGTTCGTCCTCACGGGCGAGTACCACGGCGTCCTTGACCTGTGGGTGCTCGCTCAGGCGTGTCTCGATCTCGCCCAATTCAATGCGGAAACCACGGATTTTCACCTGCTGGTCGTTACGCCCCAGGTACTGCAAGGTGCCGTCCGCGCGCCAGGCCACCAGGTCGCCGGTGCGGTACATCAGGCCAGCGTCGCTGAACGGGTCGGCGAGGAATTTCTCCGCCGTCAGGTCCGCACGGTTGAGATAGCCCAGGGCGACACCCTGACCACCGATATACAGCTCGCCGGTCACGCCAACCGGTACCGGCAGCTGATGGGCATCCAGCACGTAGGTACGACTGTTGCCGACTGGCCGGCCAATCGGAATGCTGCCCTCCTCGGCCGAGGTGATTTCAAAGGTGGTCGAGAAGGTAGTCGCTTCGGTCGGGCCATATCCATTGAGCAGGTGCTGCGGTGCGCCGTCCTTGAGCACCCGGGCGATGACACGCGGGTCGAGCACATCGCCGCCGACGATCAGGTAACGCAGTTGCGTGAACACCGGCAGCAGCCCTTCGGCGTATTGGTGGAACAGGCCGGCAGTCATCCAAAGCACATTCACCGCTTCAGCGCTGAGCAACTGGGCAAACAGCTGGCGGGACAGCAGCACGTCGTGATCCACCACCACGACCGCGCCGCCGTTGAGCAAGGGCGCCCACACGTCGAGGGTACTGGCATCAAACGCCGGGTTTGAGGCAAACGCCACACGGTCGTGCTGATTGAAATCGGCATAGCCGTTGTTGATCACCAAGCGCGTAATTGCCCGGTGCGGTACCAATACGCCCTTCGGCGTGCCGGTGGAGCCGGAGGTGTACATGATGTACGCAGCCGTCTCGGCCGATTGCTCCAGTGCCAGGTTGCAGTCGGGACCAGCGCTCAGGTCCAGGCGGTCGAGGTCCAGGCGACGCGCGCCCGGCGGCGTAGCGATCGAGGCCACGCTGAGCAACAGTTGCGCCCCGCTGTCCACGACCATGAAGCCTTGACGGTCCAGCGGCGCATTAACGTCCAGCGGCACATACACGGCCGCGCATTTGCTGATCGCCAACTGGCTCACCAGCAGGTCCACGGAACGTTCGAGCAGGATCGCGACGCGCTCGCCCGGCGCCACGCCCAGGCCGATCAAGTAATGGGCCAAGCGGTTGGCCCGTGCATTCAATTCGGCATAGGTCACCCGTTGTGCCGCGTGCACGGCGGCCAGTGCCGTCGGCTGCTTGGTCGCGAGCGCTTCGAAAATTGCGTGGACGGTCTGGGTCTGCGGGTAGTCGCGCGCCGTGGCGTTGAATGCCGTCACCACCTGCTCACGCTCATCAGCCGGCAGGATTGCCAGCGTGTGCAGCGCGGTCGTGGACGATTGCTCCAGTGCCTGCACCAGGTGCTCCAATGCCTGATGCACAAACGCGCACAGGCGTTGCGCCCCGACTTCTGGCAAGGTCAACACTGTCAGGCTGAAACCGTCACCCCATTCATCGACGTTCAAGGTCAGTGGGTAGTTGGTGCGTTCTTCGCCGCCAAGCCCTTCCATGCCCTGCCAGGCTTGCTGGGTCTGTGCCGACCCATCGCCCGCACTGCTATGGCGATAGTTGAGCAGTGCACTGAACAACGGCAGCGTTGCCAGCACCTGGCTGCAGCGTTGCGCCAGGGCCAACGAGGCATGCTCATGGCCCAGCAGCGCGCTCAAGCGCGAATGCGCCTGGCGTACGCCGGCGCGAGCATCGCGACTGTCCACATCAATGCGCAACGGCAAGGTATTGATGAACATCCCCAACGCCCGTTCGGCGCCTTCGCCGCCGAGCATGCGGCCCATCAATACCGTGCCGAAAACCACGTGTTGCTGGCCGGTGACACCGGCCAGCACCTGGGCCCAAGCCAAGTGGAACAGGCTGGCGGCACTGACGCCAAGGTGGCGCAACTGGCTGCGCAAGCGCCGGTTCAATTCGGGATCGACGCCCAGGCGGGCCTCTTCGATCGTCTGGGCATCGCCCTGCACATCCTGCAGGCCGAACGGCAACGTCGGTTCGTCGATATCACCCAACAACTCGCGGAAGAACGCTTCGTGCTCTTGCTCGCTGACACCCAGGCGCGCCTGGGCCACATAATTGCGATACGGCACCGGCACCGGCAGTTCAGCGCTCGGGTCCAGCAGGTAGGCCTGCATTTCCTGGCTCACCACGTCCAGCGCGGTATGGTCCAGGGCAATGTGGTGGAACAACAGGATCGCGGCCACACGCTGGTTGGCCGGGTCCTCGGCATGCACCAGTTGCATCATTGGCGCACGGGCCAGGTCCAGGCGATGCTGGCGGGCGCCAAAACGCTGCTCCAGTTGGGCAAGCACAGCGCCTTTCGCGACATCCACCACCACATGCCGCACGTCCAGTTCAGCCTTGCGCCACACCACTTGTACCGGCGCCGACAGGCCCTCCAGTACCATTGCGGTGCGCAAGATGTCATGCCGGTCAATCACGGCCTGCAACGCCTGTACAAACGCCTGCAAGCGTTGGCTGTCGGCAAAGCTGAAGCGCGCCTGAAGCAAATACGGATCGCCATGCTCAGCACTGAGGTGGTGGTACAGAATGCCTTCCTGCAGCGGTGCCAGCGGGTAGATATCCTGCACATTGGCGACTCCGCCGGGCACGCTGGCGACGATACGGTCGATGCTGGCCTGGTCCAGGCTGATCAGGGGCAACAGGTCCGGGGTAATGCGTTGGCAATCGGCCTGGATGCGGTTGGGCGCAACCGTCACTTCACGGCCGTGGCCGACAGCCGCCGCCAACGCCGCCAGCGTCGGCTGGCTGAACAGCACGCGCACATCGGCGTTCAAGCCGGCCTGGCGCATGCGGCTTACCAGGCTGACCGCCAGCAACGAATGCCCGCCCAATTCGAAGAAATGGTCATGGCGCCCGACGCGCTCGACCTTGAGCACGTCTGCCCAAATCTGCGCCAGGGTGGCTTCCACTTCGCCCAGCGGCGCGACATAGCTGCGGCTGAGCATGGCCTCGTGGTCCGGCTCCGGCAGGGCCTTGCGGTCCAGCTTGCCGTTGGCGGTCAGCGGCAGGTTGTCCAGGCGTACATAGGCGGACGGCACCATGTACTCCGGCAGTTGCGCCTGCATAAAACCGCGCAGGGTTTCAATGTCCAGCGCCTCGCGCTCGGTGAAATAGGCGATGAGGCGTCCGTCCAGGGCCAATACCACGGCTTCACGGACCTGCGGATGCGCGCCCAGGCAGCTGTCGAGTTCACCCAGTTCGATACGCACGCCGCGGATCTTCACTTGGTCATCGTTACGCCCCAGGTATTCAAGGTTGCCGTCAGGCAGCCAGCGCGCCAGGTCGCCGGTGCGGTACATGCGCGCCTGCGGCGCGGCACTGAACGGATCATTCACAAAACGTTCGGCGGTCATTTGCGCACGGTTCAAGTAACCGCGCGCCACCCCACCGCCTCCGACATACAGCTCACCGGTCGCGCCCAGCGGCACCGGCTTGAGCTGTGCATCCAGCACGTAGACCTGGGCGTTGGCCACCGGTTTGCCGATGTGCAGGGTCTTGCCGGCTTCGATCAGCCCAGAGGTCGCGACCACCGTCGCTTCGGTCGGACCGTAGTTGTTGATCAGCTTGAAGCGCCGTGGCGTATTGAACTGGCGCAGACGATCGCCGCCGATCAGCAGGGTCTTGAGGGTCGGGTGTTCCAGTGACTGGCTGAAGGCGTACTCGGCCACCGGGGTGGGCAAGAAGCTGACGTCCAGCGGCTGCGCCCGCCACCAGGCCAGCAGCGCGTCAATGTCTTCATTGCCGTGGGCCGCCGGCGGTAGATGCAGGGTCGCTCCCGCGCACAAGGCCGGCCAGACTTCCCAGGCCATCGCGTCGAAACCAAACCCGGCGACACTGGAGGTGTGGCTGCCCGCGTGCAGGTCGAACGCCTGGCAGTGCCAGTTCACCAGGTTCTCCAGGGTCTGGTGTTCGACCATCACGCCTTTGGGCAGGCCGGTGGACCCGGAGGTGTAAATCACATACGCCAGGTGCGCCGGGGTCAGGCCGGCGATGTGTGGATTGTCTTGCGCAGGCCCTTGCAGCAGGCGACTGTCGAGTTTCAGCACCGGTACTTGCAGGGCCGGCAAACGCTCAGCCAGGCCCGGCTGTACCAGCACGGCCACCGGGGCACTGTCTTCGAGCAGGTAGCCGATGCGGTCCAGCGGGTGCGCCGGGTCAATCGGCACATACGCCGCGCCGGCCTTGAGGATCGCCAGCAGACCCACCAGGGTTTCCAGACTTCGGCGCGCGCAGATCGCCACGCGATCGTCCGGCCGCACACCCAGTTCAAGCAGTTGCAAGGCCAGGTGGTTGGCCTGCTGGTTCAGTTCACCATAGGACAGCGCCTGCCCGTCGTACAGCACCGCGACCGCCTGCGGGTCGCGCAGCACCTGTTGTTCGATACGCTGATGGATGGTCAGCCCGCGTGGGTAGTCGACCTGGGTCTGGTTGAAGCCTTCGAGCAGTTGCGCACGCTCGGCGCTTGGCAGCACCGGCAGTTGGTTGACCGCTATCGATGAGCTTTGCTCCAGCGCCTGCACCAGATGTTCCAGTGCGGTCAGCATGTATTCGCAAAAACGTTGCGCGCCCAGTACCGGCAACGCCTGGACGGTGACGGCAAAACCGTCGCTCAGTTCATCGACACTGAGGGTCAGCGGGTAGTTGGTGCGCTCTTCGGTATGGAAAAATTCGATACCGCGCCAGGCCGTCTGGGCCTGCTCGGACCCCAGGTCATGGGCACTGTGGCGATAATTGAGCAAGGCGCTGAACAAGGGTTGCGGCGAGGCCACGCCGCTGCAACGTTGCGCCAGCACCAATGGTGCATGCTCATGGCCGAGCAACGCGGTGAGCCGCGCATGGGTTGCCTTGAGTGCGGCGGCCGGGCTGTGACCGCCCACGTCGACGCGCAGTGGCAAGGTGTTGATCAGCATGCCCAGCGCATGCTCGGCGCCTTCGCCACTCTCCATACGCCCGAGGAATACTGTGCCGAAGACCACCCGTTCATTGCCGGTGATGGCCGCCAGCACCTGGCCCCACGCCAGATGACACAAGCTGGCCGTACTGACCCCTTGCTGCCGGGCCTGGGTGCGCAGGCGCTGGCCCAACGCCGCCGGAACCGCCTGCACGGCCTCTTGCAGCACCTGGCCGTCCCCTTGCACATCCGCCAGGCCAAAGGGCAGCGTCGGTGCGTCCACGTCGCCAAGCATCTCGCGAAAAAACGCTTCGTGCTGCTGCTCACTGACACCCAGGCGTGCCTGGGCCACGTAATTGCGGTACGGCACCGGCTTGCCCAGTTGCGCGGCCTGGCCCAGCAGGTATTGCTGGATTTCATGCTGCACCACCGCCAACGCGGCGTGGTCGGAGACGATGTGATGCAACATCAGCAAGGCCAGCCAGCGATCATTGACCGGGTCGTGCGCGCAGGCGATGCGGATCAGCGGCGCCTGGCTGATGTCCATGCGGAAATGCTGGTTGTCGAAGCGCTGTTCCAATTGCTGGCGAATGTCGCCGACGGTTGGGTCCAGCGCGACTTCTTCCACCTGCAGGCGCGCCTGGCGCAGTACCACTTGCTGGGGTTCTTCCAGGCCGTCCCAGAGCACGGCGGTGCGGAAGCTGTCGTGCCGGTCGATCACGTGTTGCAGGGCCTGATTGAAGTCATCCAGGCATTGACGGTTGTCCATGCCGATCATGCATTGCAGCACGTAGGGGTCGCCCTGTTGCGCAGACAGGTGATGGAACAGGATGCCCGATTGCAGCGGCGCCAGCGGGTAGATGTCCTGGATGTTGGCTGCGCCGCCGGGAATACACGCGACGATGCGCTCGATGCTGGCCTGATCCAGTGTCGTCAGCGCCAGCATGTCCGGGGTGATGTGCGTGCAATCGGCGGGGATGCGGTTGGCCGGCACCGTGACCTGTCCGGCGCGCTCGGCGCGGTACTCGCCAGCGTTGATCAAGGCGATCAACGCGGCTTTGTGCTCACGCAGCGACGCCAATACGCTGGGCTCCTTCAACGCTTGCTTGTTGCCCTGCACCACGAGTTGGTCACCCTTGACGGCAAGCTGAACGTCTTTTTCTTTTAATGTCGCCAACAGTTCGAGAACACTCACAGGACCATCTCCATTCTTTCTGTAATTTCGGCGTATTCCCAGAGCGTGGGTTGCTTGAACAGCGCCTTGACGTTTGCATCGATGCCTTCCTGGCGTAACCGCCCGATCAGGCTGACGGCGAGTAATGAATGGCCGCCCAGTTCAAAGAAATGGTCATGTCGACCGACCTGGTCGACCTCCAGCAATTCAGCCCAGAGCCGGGCCAGTGCGATTTCGGTGTCGGTCAACGGCGCCTCATACTCACGCGTACGTAACGCCCCGAGGTCGGGTGCCGGCAGGGCTTTGCGGTCGAGCTTGCCGTTGGGGCTCAGCGGCAGCGCCTCAAGGTGCACGAACAATTGCGGCACCATGTAGTCCGGCAATAGCGCCAACAGGTGCGTGCGCAAGGCTTCAGCCTCGGCCGGCACGCCGGTGTAATAGGCCACCAGGCGCTTGTCGCCCGGCACGTCCTCGCGGGCCAGCACCGCGGCTTCCTGGATCTGCGGGTATTCGCCCAAGCGTGCCTGGATTTCCCCCAGTTCTATGCGCAGGCCACGAATCTTGACCTGGTCATCGTTACGGCCCAGGTACTCGATATTGCCGTCGACCAGGAAGCGTCCGACATCACCGGTGCGGTACATGCGCCCGGCGTTGAAGGGGTTGTCAACGAAGCGTTCGGCCGTCAGTTCCGGGCGATTCAGGTAGCCACGGGCAACCTGCACGCCACCGATAAACAGTTCGCCACTGACCCCCAGTGGCGCCGGCTGCAAGTGTTCATCCAGCACATAGAGGTAGGTATTGGCGATCGGCTTGCCGATCGGCGTGTTGTCCGGGGTGGTCGGCCCGGCGCAGTCCCAGGCGGTAACGTCCACCGCCGCTTCGGTCGGCCCATAGAGGTTGAACAAGGCGCTGGTCGGCAGTTGCTGCTTGAAGCGGCGCACCACACTGCCCGGCAGTGCCTCGCCGCTGCACATCACGCGTACCAGCCCGGCCGCCTGGCTGAGATCACCATGGGCGAGGAATACCTCGAGCATCGACGGCACAAAGTGCAGCGTGGTGATACGTTCGGCCTGGATGATCTCGCACAGGTACGCGGGGTCCTTGTGCCCGTCAGGACGGGCCATGACCAGGCGCGCCCCGGTAAACAGCGGCCAGAAGAACTCCCACACCGACACATCGAAGCTGAACGGGGTTTTCTGCAGCACCGTGTCGCTGGCGTCGAGGCCGTAGGCTTCCTGCATCCACAGCAGGCGGTTGACCACCGCGCTGTGTTCGTTGATGACGCCCTTGGGCTTGCCGGTGGAGCCGGAGGTGTAGATCACGTAGGCCTGGTGTTGTGGGGTCAACCCGGCAATCAACGGGTTGCTCGCCGGCTGCTGTTGCCAGGTGAGGCGCTCCAAGTCGACGACCGGCACGTCGAGGTGACCCAGCAAGGCACGGGTGGCGCGTTGGACCAGCACCACGGCCGGCGCGCTGTCTTCAAGCATGTAGGCCAGGCGTTCCAGCGGATAAGCAGGGTCCAGCGGCACATAACCGCCGCCGGCCTTGAGAATTGCCAGCAAGCCAACCACCATTCCCAGGCTGCGTTCAGCGCAGATCGCCACCCGCGAATCGGGCACCACACCGAGCTCGCGCAGATGATGAGCCAAGCGGTTGGCGCGCTCGTTCAGCTCGCGATAACTCAGGTGCCGGGCGTCCGCCAATACTGCGACGGCGTCCGGCGTGCGCGCCACTTGGGCTTCGAACAGCCCATGCAGGGTTTGTTGCAGCGGGTAGTCGCGGGCCGTGTCGTTGAAGGCCACCAGCACGGTTTCACGCTCCTCGGCCGGTAGCACCGAGAGTTGCTGCAAGGCGCTGTGCGGCGCGGTCTCCAGCGCCTGCACCAAGTTATGCAAAGCCGTCTGCACATAGTCCACCACGCGCTGGGCATCCACCGCGATGGCCTGTACGTTCAAGCGGAAGCTGTCACCTTGGTCATCCACGTTCAGTGCCAGCGGGTAGTTGGTGCGTTCCTCGCTGGCCAGGGTTTCGATGCCCACCCAGGCGTCACGGGTCTGATGCATCACGCCATCGCTGGCGCTGTGCCGATAGTTGAGCATCGCGCTGAACAACGGCGCCGGCGCGGCCACGCCACTGCAGCGCTGGGCCAGGGATAACGAGGCATGCTCGTGGCCCAGCAGCGCCGACAGGCGTGCGTGGGTGGCGCGCACGCCGGTCCGTGCGCTGTGCTGGCCGAGGTCGACGCGCAGCGGCAAGGTGTTGATGAACATCCCCAGCGCGCGATCAGCCCCTTCGCCGCCCTGCAGGCGCCCGACCAGGACCGTGCCGAACACCACGTCCTGCCTGCCCGAGACTGCGCCCAGCACCTGGGCATAGGCCAAGTGGAACAGGCTGGCAACGCTGACCCCAAGGGCGCGCGCCGCTGTGCGCAGACGCCGGCTGACGTCCACCGGTAAGGTCTGGGTAACTTCAGCCACCGTGTTGCCGTCGCTCTGCACGTCCTTGAGGCCGAACGGCAGCGTCGGCTCGTCTATGTCGCCGAGCATCTCGCTGAAAAAGCGTTCATGCTCCTGCTCAACCCCACCCAGGCGCGTCTGGGCTACGTAGTTGCGGTAAGGCACCGGCGCCGGGAGTGGCTCGGTGGCGCCCAACAGGCTGGCGGCCATCTCCCAGCTGACCACCTCCAGTGCGGTGTGGTCCAGGACCATGTGGTGGAACAACAGCACCGCCACGGTGCGGTCATTGCGCTCGTCGCGGGCATAGGCCAGGCGCATCAAGGGTGCCTGGCTGACGTCAAGGCGGTAGTGCCGAGCGTCAAACCGCGCATGCAATTGGGTCAGGATATCGCCGTCGGCCGGGTCGAGAGTCAGCTCCTGCACCGGTAGCTCGGCTTTGCGCCACACTACCTGTGCCGGGGTGCTCAAGCCCTCCCAGACCATCCCGGTACGCAGGATGTCGTGGCGCTCGATCACGGCTTGCAGGGCGTGGGCAAAACGCTGCAAACGCTCGAGGCTGTCGAAGGCCATTTGCGACTGCAGCAGGTAGGGGTCGCCCTGCTCGGCCGTGATGTGGTGATAGAGAATGCCTTCCTGTAACGGCGCCAGGGCATAGAGATCCTGCACATTGGCCACGCCGCCCGGAACCTGGGCGACGATATGCTCGATGCTCGCCTGGTCCAGGCTGATCAGGGGCAACAGGTCTGGCGTGATGCGCTCACACGCGGCGGTGATCAGGTTGGCCGGCACGGCCACTTCACGCCCACTGCCCACCGCGGCGGCCAGCGCCGTCAGGGTCGGCTGGCTGAACAGTACACGCACATCGGCGCCGAGGCCGGCCTGGCGCATGCGTTCAATCAGGCTCACGGACAGCAGCGAGTGGCCGCCCAGTTCAAAGAAGTTATCGTAACGGCCAACCTGTTCGACCTTGAGCAGGTCCGCCCAGATCCGTGCCAGCACGTTTTCCACTTCCCCCTGGGGGGCTTCGTAGCCGCGGCTGAGCAAGGCGTCCTGGTCCGGCGCCGGCAGGGCCTTGCGGTCAACCTTGCCGTTGCTGGTCAGCGGCAGGCTGTCCAGGCGCACATAGGCGCTCGGCACCATGTAGTCCGGCAACTGCGCCAACAGGTCGTCGCGCAGGGTCACGATGTCCACGCTGTCACGCTCAGTGAAATACGCCACCAGGCGCTTGTGCCCTGGTTCGTCCTCACGGGCCAGCACAACTGCGTCCCTGACCCCGTGGCAGCTGGCCAGGCGTGTCTCGATCTCGCCCAATTCAATGCGGAAACCACGGATTTTCACCTGCTGGTCGTTACGCCCCAGGTACTGCAAGGTGCCGTCGGCACGCCAGGCCACCAGGTCGCCGGTGCGGTACATCAGGCCAGCGTCGCTGAACGGGTCGGCGAGGAATTTCTCCGCCGTCAGGTCCGCACGGTTGAGATAGCCCAGGGCGACACCCTGACCACCGATATACAGCTCGCCGGTCACGCCAACCGGTACCGGCAGCTGATGGGCATCCAGCACGTAGGTACGACTGTTGCCGACTGGCCGGCCAATCGGAATGCTGCCCTCCTCGGCCGAGGTGATTTCAAAGGTGGTCGAGAAGGTAGTCGCTTCGGTCGGGCCATAGCCATTGAGCAGGTGCTGCGGTGCGCCGTCCTTGAGCACCCGGGCGATGACACTCGGGTCGAGCACATCGCCGCCGACGATCAGGTAACGCAGTTGCGTGAACACCGGCAGCAGCCCTTCGGCGTATTGGTGGAACAGGCCGGCGGTCATCCACAACACGCTGATCGCTTGCTGCTGCAACAGCGCGGCGAAATCAGCCTGGGACAACAGCGTGTCCTGGTCGACCACCACCACCGCGCCGCCATTGAGCAAGGGCGCCCAAACGTCGAGGGTACTGGCATCGAACGCCGGGTTGGAGGCAAAGGCCACGCGGTCGCGTTGGTTGAAATCGGCATAGCCGTTGTTGATCACCAACCGCGTAATTGCCCGGTGCGGTACCAATACGCCCTTCGGCGTGCCGGTGGAGCCGGAGGTGTACATGATGTACGCCGCCATCTCGGCCGATTGCTCCAGCGCCGGGTTGCAATCGGGGGTGTCAGTGAAATCGAGGCGGTCCAGGTCCAGACGACGGGCGCCATCGGGCACCTCGATCGACGCCAACGTGAGCAGCCACTGTGTACCACTGTCCGCAACCATGAAGCCTTGACGGTCCAGCGGCGCGTTGATGTCCAGCGGCACATACACCGCCGCGCACTTGCTGATCGCCAACTGGCTCACCAGCAGGTCCAGCGAGCGCTCCAGCAGGATCGCTACGCGCTCGCCCGGTGCCACGCCAAGGCCGAGCAAATGGTGGGCCAATTGGTTGGCACGCCGGTTCAACTGCGCATAGTTCAACGACTGCTCGCCCTGCACCGCTGCCAGTGCCAGCGGCTGCGCAGCAACATGCTCTTCGAACCGCGCATGCAGGGTCTGCGCGCGCGGGTAGTCCCTGGCAGTGGCATTGAACTCCTGTAGCACTTGCTCACGCTCGGCCCCAGGCAGCATCGAAATGCCGTTCAGTGGCGCGAACGGCGAGTGTTCCAGGGCGTCGACCAAGCGCTCGATGACCGTATTGAAGTAAGCACAGATTTTATCTGCACCGATCTGTGCCACCGCCAATGCACTCAGGCTGAACTGCTCGCCCAGGTCATTGACGCTGACACTCAACGGGTAATTGGTGCGCTCATGCACGTCAATCACCTCAATGCCGCGCCAAGCACGCTGGTATTCAGCCAGCGCGGCCGCCGATGGCTCGGCGCTGTGCCGGTAGTTGAGCAAGGCACTGAATAACGGCGTGGAGTGCGCGACACTGCTGCAGCGCTGAGCCAGGGCCAACGAGGCATGCTCGTGGCCAAGCAAGCCACTGAGGCTGGCGTGGGTGGCCTTGACCGCCGCTTGCACCGCTTGCGCGTCAATATCGACGCGCAACGGCAGCGTGTTGATAAACATGCCCAGTGCCCGGTCGGCGCCGTCACCGCCTTGCAGGCGGCCCATCATCACCGTACCGAACACCACGCGGTCGTTCTGCGCGACCACGCTCAATACCCGCGCCCAGGCCAGGTGGAACACGCTGGCCGGGCTGACGCCCAGTTGCCGCGCGCGCGTGCGCAAGCGCCGACTCACAGTCGCGTCGAGGGTCAGGCTGGCTTCGTCAATGCCCTCCCCGTCCCCCTCGACGGTCTGCAGACCAAACGGCAGGGTCGGCTCGTCGATGTCCGCCAACATCGCGCGAAAAAACGCCTCGTGTTCCTGCTCGCTGACCCCCAGGCGCGCCTGGGCCACGTAGTTGCGATACGGCACCGCCGCTCCCAGGCGGTCGGCGTGCCCGAGCAGATAGGCTTGCATCTCATGCTGCACCACCTCCACGGCGGTGTGATCAAGCACCAGGTGGTGGAACAGAAAGAACGCGACGACCTTTGCGTTCGCCGAGTCGTCGGCGTAGACCACGCGCATCAGCGGCGCCTGGTTCAAATCGAGGCGGGTATAACGGCTCTGCACATCCGCGCGCAGCTGCTCGACAACCGGCACGTCGCCAAGGGTTGGCTTGAACGCTTCAACCGCCAGCTGTGCGTGACGCAACACCACCTGCATCGGCTGCTCGAGGCCCTCCCAAAGTACGGCCGTACGCAGGATGTCATGGCGCTCGATGACCTGTTGCAATGCTTGGCAAAACGCCTGCAAGCGCGCGAGGTCATCGAAGACGAATAGCGATTTGAGCAGGTAGGGATCACGGTGCGCAGCCGACAAGTGCAGGTAGAGAATGCCTTCCTGCAAGGGTGCCAGGGGGTAGATGTCTTGCACGTTGGCCACGCCACCGGGCACGGCGGCAACGATCAAGTCGATGTTGGCCTGGCTGAGCTGCGCCAGCGGCAACAGGTCCGGGGTGATGTGGCGCAGGCCCGGTACCAGCAGGTTGGCCGGCACCTGCACTTCGTGGCCACTGCCCACTGCCGCCGCGAGCGCTGCCAGGGTGGGTTGGCTGAACAGCACGCGTACGTCGGCATTGAGGCCGGCCTGGCGCATGCGTTCCACCAGGTTGACGGCCAACAGCGAGTGCCCGCCCAGCTCAAAGAAATGGTCATGGCGCCCTACTTGCTCGACCTTGAGCACATCCGCCCAAATCTGCGCGAGGGTGGTCTCCACCTCACCCTCAGGTGCGGCATAACCCCGATTGAGCATCGACTCCAGACCCGGATCCGGCAGGGCCTTGCGGTCGAGCTTGCCGTTAGCGGTCAGCGGCAGGCTGTCCAGGCGCACATAAGCGCTCGGCACCATGTACTCCGGCAACTGTGCCTGCAACGCGCTGCGCAGGGTTTCGATGTCCACGGGTGATGGTGGAGTGGCGTATTCAGTGAAATACGCCACCAGCCGACCGTCGCGCGCCAATACTACCGCTTCGCGGATCTGGGCCTGCTCACCCAGTCGGCTTTCGATTTCACCCAGTTCAATGCGCACACCGCGGATTTTCACCTGGTCGTCATTACGCCCCAGGTACTCCAGGGTGCCGTCCTCGCACCAGCGTACCAGGTCGCCGGTGCGGTACATGCGCGCCTGCGGGTCGCGGCTGAACGGGTCCTTGAGGAAGCGTTCGGCAGTCATTTGCACGCGATTCAGGTACCCGCGTGCCACCCCGGCACCGGCCACATACAGCTCACCGGCCACCCCTTGGGGCAGCAGTTGCTGGTGCGCATCCAGCACGTAGACCTGGGCGTTGGCCACCGGTTTGCCGATGTGCAGGGTCTTGCCGGCTTCGATCAGCCCAGAGGTCGCGACCACCGTCGCTTCGGTCGGACCGTAGTTGTTGATCAGTTTGAAGCGCCGTGGCGTATTGAACTGGCGCAGACGATCGCCGCCGATCAGCAGGGTCTTGAGGGTCGGGTGTTCCAGTGACTGGCTGAAAGCGTACTCGGCCACCGGGGTCGGCAAGAAGCTGACGTCCAGCGGCTGGTCCAGCCACCATTGCAGCAGCGCATCAAGGTCTTCCTGGGCGTGATGTGCAGGAGGCAGGTGCAAGGTCGCGCCGGCGCACAAGGCCGGCCACACCTCCCAGGCCATCGCGTCAAAACCGAAGCCGGCGACGCTGGAGGTATGGCTGCCGGCGTGCAGGTCAAACGCATCGCAATGCCAGTTCACCAGGTTTTCCAGGGTCTGGTGTTCGACCATCACGCCTTTGGGTTGGCCGGTGGAGCCGGAGGTGTAGATCACGTACGCCAGGTGCGCCGGGGTCAGGCCTGGCACCTGGGGGTTGTCGGCGCAGGAGGCAGGCCAGGCCGAGGCGTCAAGGTCGATGATCGGTACCGAAAGCCCGGCGACGCACGCAGCGGTGGCCGACTGCACCAGCACCGCCACGGGGGCGCTGTCCTGCAACAGGTAGGCAATACGTTCCAATGGGTGTGCCGGGTCCACTGGCACATAGGCGGCGCCAGCCTTGAGGATCGCCACCAACCCCACCAGGGTGTCGACGCTGCGTCGAGCACAGATGGCGACGCGGTCGTCAGGGCCGACACCTAGGTTGATCAAGTAATGGGCCAGTTGGTTGGCCCGCTCGTTAAGGTGCTGGTAGCTCAGTCGCTGCTCGCCCTGGCACACGGCCAACGCCTGGGGCAGCGCCAGCGCGCGGGCCTCGATCAAGGCGTGAATGGTCTGGCCGCGCGGGTAATTCCTGGCGCTGCGATTGAAACACGTCACCTGGCGGGCACGCTCATCGTCGGGCACGATCGGCAACGCCTGCATGGATGTGGCATGGCCCTGTTCCAAGGCGTCAACCAGCGTGTGCAACGCGGTGAGCAAATAGCCGAGGATGCGCGGTAACGGCATGCTGGCCACACCTTGCAGAGTCAGGTTGAAGTCTTCACCGACGTCATCCACCGACAGCACCAGGGGATAGTTGCTGCGCCCCTCGCCGCCGAGCAACTCGATACCGTCCCATTGCGCCACGTTCGTCGTCGGCGCCAGGCTCTGGCGATAGTTGATCAAGGCGCTGAACAACGGTGTGGGCGCGGCCACGCGGCTGCAGCGCTGGGCCAGCGCCAACGGTGCGTGCTCGTGCCCAAGCAGGCGCGTCAAGCGCGCATGGGCGGCCTTGGTCGCGGCCTGTACGTCCAGCGCCCCGACATCCAGCCGCAGCGGCAAGGTATTGATAAACAGACCAAGCCCGCGCTCACTGCCTTCACTGCCGCCCATGCGCCCCATCAGCACGGTGCCGAACACCACGTCGTCGCGCCCGCTGATCCGCCCCAGCACCTGTGCCCAGGCCAAATGATGCAGGCTGGCGACGCTGACCACCTGTTGCCGGGCCTGGGCCCGCAGGCGTCGGCTCAAGTCCGCGTCCAACACGTGAGCCAGCTCGTGCACGTGCGCATCGCCCTGGACATCCTGATGGCCGAACGGCAGGGTCGGTTCATCCAGGTCGCCGAGCATGTCGCGAAAGAACCCTTCGTGCTCTTGCACCGTCGTGCCCAGGCGTGCCTGGGCCACATAGTTGCGGTACGGCACCGGCGCGCCAAGTTGCTCGGCACGGCCGTACAAACAAGCGTGGATCTCCTCGTACACCACTTGCATGGCCACGTGGTCAATGGCGATGTGATGGAACAGCAGCATCGCCACCCAGCGCTGGTTGGTCGGGTCTTCGCTGAAAACCACGCGCAGCAGCGGCGCCTGGCCCAAGTGCATGTGCATGGCGCGGGCGTCGAAGCGCTGGTACAACTGCTCGGTAATCGGCCCGTCGGCCGGGTCGAGAGCCACCTCGTCGCTCACCAGTTGCGCCTGGCGCCAGACCACTTGCACCGGCTCATCCAGGCCCTCCCAGACAATACTGGTGCGCAGGATGTCGTGACGATTGATCACCTGCTGCAAAGCCTGGGCAAACGCCTCCAGGCGTGGCCGCGTGGTGATCGCGAACTGTGAGCGCATCAGGTAAAGGTCACCTTGGCGCGCCGTCACGTGGTGGTAGAAGATCCCTTCCTGCAGTGCCGCCAGCGGGTAGATATCCTGCACATTCGCCACGCCGCCGGGGACTTGGGCGACGATATGGTCGATGCTCGCCTGGCTCAGGTTCACCAGGGGCAGCATCGCCGGGCGGATATGAGTGCAATCGATAGCAATGGCATTGGCCGGCACGTCGACCTGCCCGGCTCGCTGCGCCGAGTAGTCGCCGGCCTTGATCAAGGCGATCAGCGCAGCCTTGTGTTCACGCAGCGAAGCCAGCACGCCCGGCTCGCTCAAGGCCAGCTTGTTGCCCTGCAACACCAGCTGATCGCCTTTGACGGACAGCTGCACGTCCTTTTCTTTCAGTGTCGCCAACAGTTCGATAACACTCACAGGACCATCTCCATTCTTTCCGTAATTGCGGCGTATTCCCACAGCGTGGAGTGTTCGAACAGCGCCTTGGCGTTGGCTTCGATGCCTTCCTGGCGTAAGCGTCCGATCAGGCTGACCGCCAGCAATGAATGCCCGCCCAGTTCAAGGAAGTTGTCATGGCGACCGACGCGCTCGACGTTCAACAACTCCGTCCAGAGCCGGGCCAGGGTGGTTTCGATTTCGCCCTGGGGCGCTTCGTAGGCATGGGTGCGTAGCGCGCCCATGTCCGGCGCCGGCAGGGCCTTGCGGTCGAGCTTGCCGTTGGGGCTCAGCGGCAGCGCGTCGAGGTGCACGAACACCTGCGGCACCATGAACTCCGGCAATTGCTCCAATAAATGTGCACGCAGGGCCTCGGGGGCGGCCGGCACGCCGGTGTAATAGGCCACCAGGCGTTTGTCGCCCGGCACGTCCTCGCGGGCCAGCACCGTGGCCTCCTGGATGCCCGGGAATTGGCCCAGGCGTGCCTGGATTTCGCCCAGTTCGATGCGCACACCACGGATCTTCACTTGGTCATCATTGCGGCCCAGGTACTCAATGTTGCCGTCAGGCAAATAACGCGCAACGTCACCAGTGCGGTAGATCCGCCCGGCGCTGTGCGGGTCCTTGAGGAAACGTTCGGCGTTCAGCTCGGGGCGGTTCAAGTAGCCACGGGCGACCTGCACGCCGCCAATGAACAGTTCACCGCTGACCCCCAAGGGCACCGGCTGCAAGTGCGCGTCGAGCACGTACATGCGCACGTTGCCTATGGGCTTGCCGATCGGGGTGTTGTCCGGCGTGACGGCGCCGTTGCAATCCCAGGCCGTGACTTCCACTGCGGCTTCGGTCGGGCCGTAATGATTGAACAACGCACTGCCCGGCAATTGCGCCTTGAAGCGCCGCACCAGGTGGCCCGGCAAAGCTTCGCCGCTGCACATGACCCGCACCAACCTGGCCGCCTGGCTGACATCGCCATGGGCCAGGAATACATCGAGCATCGACGGCACGAAGTGCACCGTGGTGATCTGTTCGGCCTCGATCACCTCGCACAGATACGCCGGGTCCTTGTGCCCGCCCGGGCGGGCCATCACCAGGCGCGCCCCGGTGAACAGCGGCCAGAAGAACTCCCACACCGACACGTCAAAGCTGAATGGGGTTTTCTGCAGCAGGGCATCCGAGCTGTCCAGGCGATAGGTGTCCTGCATGCACAGCAAGCGGTTGACCACCGGGCTGTGCTCGTTGATGACGCCCTTGGGCTTGCCGGTGGAGCCCGAGGTGTAGATCACGTAGGCCTGGTGTTGCGGGGTCAATTCGGCAATCAGCGGGTTATTCGCCGACTGGTGTTGCCAGATGACGTGTTCCAGGTCAATCACCGGCACGTCGATGTAACCCAGCAAGGCGCGGGTGGCGCCTTGGACCAGAACCACGGCCGGCGCGCTGTCTTCAAGCATGTAGGCCAGGCGATCCAACGGGTAAGCGGGGTCGAGCGGTACGTAACCGCCACCGGCCTTGAGGATCGCCAGCAACCCGATGACCATCTCGGCGCTGCGTTCGACGCAGATGCCCACACGCGACTCCAGCACCACACCCTGCTCGCGCAGATGATGGGCCAGGCGATTGGCGCGCTCGTTCAGCTCGCGGTAGGTCAGGCGCTGGGCATCCGCCAGCAACGCAACGGCGTCCGGTGTGCGTTGTACCTGGGCTTCGAACAGGCCGTGAATTGTCTGCTGCAGCGGGTGATTCTTGACGGTGTCGTTGAAGTGCTCCAGCAGGGTTTCACGCTCGGCCGCCGGTAGCACCGAGAGTTGCTCAACGGCGGTGTGCGGCGCGATCTCCAGCGCATCCACCAAGTGTTGCAAGGCGGTCTGCATATAGGCCGCCACACGCTGGGCATCCACGCCGGAGGTCTGCACGCTGAGCAGAAAGCCTTCGCCTTGGTCGTCCACCGACAGCATGCACGGATAGTTGGTGCGCTCGCGCACCTCCAGCACTTGGGCACCCGACCAATACTGCGGCCCTTCACTGTCCTGCAACGGGCTGTGACGGTAGTTGAGGATTGAACTGAACAACGGCGACGACGCCGGCACGGCGCTGCACCGCTGGGCGACCACCAGCGGTGCATGCTCGTGGCCCAGCAGCGCGGAGAGCCGGGCATGCACGGCGCGTACCCCGGCCCGCACGCCTTGTTCACCCACGCTGACTCGCAGCGGCAAGGTATTGATGAACATGCCCAGGGCGCGGTCGGCACCATCGCCACTTTGCATGCGGCCGAGCAACACCGTGCCGAACACCACCTCATCACGCCCACTGACGCTGGCCAGCACCCGTGCCCAGGCCAGGTGGTGCAGGCTCGCGGCACTGACGCCCAGATGGCGCGCCTGCGCCCGCAGGCGCCGACACAGCGGCGCATCCAGTTGGAGCTTGGCCTCCTCGGCCGACAGCCCATCGCCCTGCACTTCCTGCAAGCCAAACGGCAGGGTCGGCTCATCGATGTCACTGAGCATCTCGCGGAAGAACTGTTCGTGGTCAGCCTGGCTGACGCCCAACAACGCCTGCGCCACGTAATTGCGGTACGGCATCGCCGCGTCCAATTGCGCGAAGCCACCGCTGCGGTAGGCGAGCACTTCTTCGCTGATCACATCCAGTGCGGTGTGGTCCATGGCGATGTGGTGGAACAGCAACATCGCCAGCCAGCGCTGGTTGGCTTCATCGTGCACATACGCCAGGTGCAGCAGCGGCGCCTTGCTCAACACCAGGCGCACCTGGCGTGGATCGAAGCGTGCGTGCAACTGCTCCAGCATACTGCCCTCGGCGGGGTCGAACTGCAGGGCTTCGCGGGGCAGTTCGGCGCGGCGCAGCACGACCTGCACCGGCTGTTCGAGGTCGTCCCAGAGGATCGCCGTGCGGGTGATGTCATGGCGATCAATCACTGCTTGCAGGGCCTGGGCGAAGCTGTCGAGTTGCGCGCGGTTTTCCAGACTGAATGTGGCCTGCAACAAGTAAGGGTCACCCTGCTCGCTGGTGATGTGGTGATACAGAATGCCCTGCTGCAACGGCGCCAGCGGGTAGATGTCCTGCACATTGCGCGCGCCGCCCGGCACCCGCGCGACGATGCGGTCGAGAGTCTCCTGGCTGAGGTCGATCAGGCTGAGCATGTCGGCACGAATGTGTGCGCAGTCAGCCGGGATACGGTTGGCCGGCACCTGGACTTCACTGCCACCGCCCACGGCTGCGGCCAGGGCCGCCAGAGTCGGCTGGCCGAACAGCACGCGTACATCGGCGCTCAGGCCCAATTGACGCATACGCTCGATCAGCTTGACCGCCAGCAGCGAGTGACCGCCCATTTCGAAGAAGTTGTCCTGGCGCCCTACCCTGGCCACGCCCAACACCTGGCTCCACAACTCGGCCAGGGTGGTTTCGATGGCATTGTGCGGCGCTTCGTATTCACGGCTAGCAAAGGCCTCGACATCCGGCACCGGCAATGCGCGCCGCTCGAGTTTGCCGTTGGGCGACAGCGGCAGCGCGTCCAGTTGCACATAGGCCGCCGGGATCATGTAGTCGGGCAGCAGCGCTTGCAAATGCGCGCGCAGTTCGTCGACACCGCTGGGCACCGCCTCGGCGTGAGCGGTGAAATAGGCCACCAGGCGCTTGTCGCCAGGGCTGTCTTCGCGCACCAGCACCGCCGCATCGCTTATGCCCGGGTGCTGAGCCAGGCGCGCTTCGATTTCGCCCAGCTCCACGCGAAAGCCGCGGATCTTGATCTGGCCATCGTTGCGGCCCAGGTAATCGATCTCGCCGTTGCGTTGGTAGCGGCCCAGGTCACCGGTTTTATACAGGCGGCCCTGAGGCACGAACGGATCCGCCAGGAAGCGCTCGGCGGTCAGGTCATCGCGATGCAAATAGCCACGGGCCACGCAGGCGCCGCCAATGTAGATCTCACCGGCGACACCCAACGGCACCGGCTGCAGGCATTCGTCGAGCAGGTAGATACGCGTGTTGGCCACAGGCACGCCAATCGATGGCAACACCGGCCAGGACGCCGCATCACCGTCCAGGGTCAAGGCGGTGGTGACGTGGGATTCGGTCGGCCCATAGTGGTTGTGCAGGCGGCAGTCAGGCAGGCGTTGGAACAGCTCACGCATCGGTTCGCTGATACGCAGTTGCTCACCCGCGGTGATCACATCGCTCAGCGCGCAGGGCAAACGCCAGAGCTCAGGCGTCTGGGCCACGGCTTCGGCCAAGGCTTGCAGGGCGATACACGGCAGGAACAGACGCTGCACGCCGCGCTCGCAGATATGCCGGAACAGTTCGCGGAAATTGAGCCGCAGGTCGCCCGGAATCAGCGACAGTTCACCGCCGGCGCACAGGGTGCTGAAGATTTCCTGGAAGGCCACGTCAAAGCCCAGTGCGGCGAACTGCAAGGTTCGTTGGGCCGGGCGGCCATCGGCCAGGGTTTGCGCAATCTGCCAGTGCATCAGGTTAACCAGCGGCCCATGGGGCATGGCGACGCCCTTGGGCTGGCCGGTGGAACCGGAGGTGTAGATCACGTAGGCCAGGGCTTCGGCGCCAAGATCACTCACTTGCGGGTTGTGTGCAGGGTAACCGTCGCCAACGTTGGCGGCATCGAGCAGCAAGATCGACACGGCGGACAGGCTGAAGCGCTGCACCAGGCGCTGCTGGGTCAGCAGGGCCTTGGGCGCGCTGTCTTGCAGCATGTACGCCAGGCGCTCATCCGGATAGGCCGGATCCAAGGGCACGTAGCCAGCGCCAGCCTTAAGTATCCCCAGCAGGCCGGCGACCATTTCCACGCTGCGTTCGGCGCAGATCGCCACACGGTCATTGGCACCAATGCCATCGGCGATCAGGCGGCGGGCAATCCGGTTGGCGAGGGTGTTCAACTCGCCATAGCTCAGGGATTGGCCTTCATAGGTGACGGCTACCGCGTCAGGCTGGCGCTGCGCCTGCGCTTCGAAGAGCGCGTGCACCGTCGCGGTGGCCGGGTAGTCGACTGCGAAGGCGTTGAAGTGGGCGAGCACTTCCTGGCGCTCGGCATCCGGCAGGATCGAGAGGTGCTGCAGGGTCTGTTCCGGCTGGTGCTCCAAGGCCTCGGCAATGGCTTCCAGCACACGGTGCATGTAGCCGCAGACGCGCTGCGGATCGACACCGGCCACGGCCTGCACGCTCAGGCCAAACGCGTCACCGAGGTCGTCCACCGACAACATCAGCGGGAAGTTGGTGCGCTCTTCGCCACCGGTCATTTCCACCCCGGCCCAGGTCAGCGCCTTGCCGGCATCCTGCGCCGATTGTGCACCGACCGCGGCATGGCGGTAGTTGAGCAATGCGCTGAACAACGGTGTGGGCGCTGCCACACCGCTGCAACGTTGGGCCAAAGACAGCGGCGCATGTTCATGGCCGAGCAAGGCGGCCAATCGTGCATGGGTGGTCTTCAATGCGTTTTCGACGCCTTGATCGCCCGCTTCAACCCGCAGCGGCAAGGTATTGATGAACATGCCGAAGGCACGGTCAGCGTCCTCGCCACTGCTCAGGCGGCCCATCAGCACGGTGCCGAACACCACGTCGCGACGCGCGGCCAGATGCCCGACCACCTGGCCCCACGCCAAGTGATGCAGGCTGGCATTGCTCACCCCCAGGCGTCGGGCCTGGGCACGCAGGCGCTGACCGAGCAGTGGCGCCACGGGCAGGCTGGCTTGAGTGACACCCAGGCCATCACCCTGCACATCCTGCAGGCCAAACGGCAAACTCGGCTCGTCAACATCGCCGAGCATCTCGCGGAAGAACGCCTCGTGAGCGGCCTGACTGATGCCCAAGCGGGTCTGTGCCACGTAGTTGCGGTACGGCACCGATGGCGCCAGCTGATCACCACGACCTTGCGCTAGCGCCTCGATTTCCTGGCCCAACAGCGCCAGTGAGGTGGCGTCATCGATCAGGTGATGGAACTGCAGCACTGCCACCCAGCCTGCGCCCGGCTGGTCTTCGGCAAAATGCAGGGCCAGCAGCGGTGCGCGTGTCAGGTCCATGCGCGTGTGACGCGGGTCGAAGCGTGTGGAGAGTTGCGCGGCAACATCACCCAGTGCCGGGTCGAACTGCACGTGCTGCACCGGTAGCCTTGCTTCGCGCCAGACCACTTGCACAGGTTCGTCCAGGCCCTGCCAAGCCATTGAGGTGCGCAAGATATCGTGGCGGTCGATGACCTGCTGCAGGGCGTCGGCAAAGCCCTGCACTTGCTCGCGACTGTGCATGCGCAACACCACCTGTAGCAGGTAGGGATCGCCTTCGGTGCTGGTCTGGTGATGGAACAGGATGCCTTCCTGCAACGGCACCAGCGCGTAGATGTCCTGTACGTTGGCGACACCGCCGGGGATGCCGGCGACGACGCGGTCGATCTGTTCCTGTGGCAATTGCGCCAGGGGCAGCATGGCTGGGGTAATCCGCGTGCAACCGGCCGGGATCGCATTGGCAGGCACGTGCACCTGGTGTCGGCTGCCGGCGGCGGCGGCCAACGCGACCAGGGTTGGCTGACCGAATAGTACGCCCACATCCGCGTTCAGGCCGACCTGGCGCATGCGCTCGATCAGCTTGACCGCCAACAGCGAATGACCGCCCAGTTCGAAGAACTGGTCGTGGCGCCCTACCCGCTCGACACCCAGCAGTTCGCTCCAGAGGCGTGCCAGGATGGTTTCCAGCTCACCCTGCGGCGCTGCGTACTCGCGCCGCGCATAGGCCTCGGTATCGGGCGCCGGCAAAGCCTTGCGATCAAGCTTGCCGTTGGTGGTCAGCGGCAAGCGCTCCAGCACGACGAACGCGCTGGGCACCATGTAGTCGGCCAGCGACGCCAACAACTGCGTGCGTAACTCGCCAGCCGAAGGTTCGGCACCCTCGCAGGCAATGAGGTAGGCCACCAGTCGCTTGTCACCGGGGGCGTCTTCGCGGGCAATCACCACGGCCTCGCGCACGCCGTCACAGGCAGCCAGACGCGCTTCGATCTCACCCAGTTCGATACGGAAACCACGGATCTTCACCTGGTCGTCATTGCGCCCCAGATAGTCGATGCTGCCGTCTGCCAGCCAGCGGCCAAGGTCACCGGTGCGGTACATGCGCGCGCCCGCAGTGCCATCGAACGGGTCGTTGAGGAAACGCTCGGCATTCAATTCAGGCCGGTTCAGGTAACCGCGAGCCACCCCTGCCCCACCCACATACAATTCACCTTCCACGCCATGCGGGACGGGCTGGCCCTGGGCATCGAGGATGTACACACGCAGGTCCGGGATCCGCCCGCCAATCAGGCTGGTGCCGACCCGGTAGGCGTCTGCAGCGGACAGCGCGCGATAGGTCACGTGCACGGTGGTTTCGGTGATGCCGTACATGTTCACCAGTTGCGTGCCGGCGTTGGCCATGCGCGCATACCAGGGCTTGAGAATCCCCGGTTCCAGGGCTTCGCCACCGAAGATCACCTGACGCAGGGAGTGCTTGAGCTCGCTCTGGCCCTGGGCCGCGATCAACGAGCGGAAGGCACTCGGTGTCTGGTTGAGGACGGTGACGCCGGCGCTACATAGCAGCGCATAGCATTCGTCCGGCGAACGGCTGGTGAGCTGCGGCACTATCAGCAACTGCCCGCCATAGATCAGCGCACCCCAGATTTCCCATACGGAGAAGTCGAAGGCAAACGAATGGAACAAGGCCCACACGTCCTGATCATTGAAATTGAACCAAGCCTCAGTGGCGCTGAACAAGCGCGCCACGTTGCGATGCTCAATCATCACGCCCTTGGGCTGGCCGGTGGAGCCAGAGGTGTAGATCACGTACGCCAGGCTCGCCGAGGTGAGGCCGGGCACATGTGGGTTCAGCGCTGACTCGACTTGCAAGCCCGCCGAATCCAGGTCGATCACCGGCACCGACAACTCAGCCACCAAGGCGTGAGTCGCCTGCTGCACCAGCACCGCCACCGGTGCGCTGTCTTGCAAGATGTAGCTGATGCGCTCATGCGGATAGGCCGGGTCAATCGGTACATAACCGGCACCCGCCTTGAGGATGCCCAGTAAACCAACGATCATCTCCAGGCCACGTTCGACGCAGATCGCCACGCGATCATCCGGGCGCACGCCCAGGCTCAACAGGCGATGCGCAACCTGGTTGGCGCGGCGGTTCAGGTCGCCGTAGCTCAGGCGCAGACCTTGGAACATGAGTGCCGTCGCATCGGGGCGCGAAGCCGCCTGGGCCTCAAACAGCGCATGAATCGTCTCATGGCTGGGGTAAGTGCCCACGCCCGCATTCCAGTGCTGCATCAGCGCGTGGTCAGTCTCGGTGATCAACGAGAACTCACTCACCGCACGCTCGGCGTTCTCCAGCGCTTGCTCCAGCACATAGGTAAAGCGCTCGGCCAGGGCCTCGATTTCATCGGCGTCGAAATACGCTTCGTTATAGACGTAGTGCGCCCATGCCTTGTCCTTGTGGTTGCTCGCCCGCAGGTGAAACGCCAGGGGCATCTGCTCGTGGTTGTTGGTGACTTTGACCGTGTGGCCACGCTGCCCAGCAAACTGGTAAAGATGATCGTCCTGTTCGTAGGACAACGTCAGGTCGAACAGTGAACCCGCTTCGGCGCGCAGGTTCATGCCGCTCAGCGGGAAACGCTGATGGCGGTAGTCCTGCTTGAGCGCATCGCGTACGGCACCGACCAGGGCGCTGAAGGTCAGCTCGCGACCGAGGCTGAAGCGCACGGCGCTGACCTGGGTGAACATGCCCAGGGTGGACTTGAACTTGGCCGAGCGGTTGAGCAACGGCAGACCCACCACCCACTCATCGCGCTGGGTCACGCGGGTGAAGTAGACATACATCGCCGCCAGCAGCACATGAAACGTCGAAGCTTGGCAGGCTTTCGCCAGTTCGCCCATGCGATCGTGCAACACCACCGGGAACGGCCGGATGTAATGCCGGCCAGGGGCCTTGCCGTTGGCGTGCTGGTCCTGGTGACGCGGGGCGAACAGGGGCTCGGGCAGCGTCTGGTACTTGTGCTGCCAGTATTCGCGGTCCTTTTCATAACGGGCCGACTCGCGGTAGCGCGCGTCGTCATGGATGAAGTCGACGTAGGAGCTGGTCTCCATTTCGGGCTGCCGATCTTCAGCCAGGTCGCTGTAGATGTCGCCCAGCGATTGCAGCATTTCACCGAAGGCCCAGCCGTCGAGAATCAGGTGATGGGCCTGGTTGGCGAAGTAGTAATGCGCCTCGCCCAGCTTGATCAGGAAAAAGCGGAACAGCGGCGCCTGGGTCAGGGAAAACGCCCGGCCCATGTGCTCCTCCATCAACGCCAAAGCAGCGCCGACAGGATCGGTCTGTTCAGACACATCAAACAGCGGCACCGCCATCGGCACGGTAGGCGCAATGCATTGCAGGGGTACGCCATCGGCATCGGTAGCGTCCAGCAGCGTGAGGCGCAAGGCATCATGCTTGGCCACCAGTACTTCGACAGCACGGTGCATCCGCTCCGGGCTGACCGGACCGTTAAGTTCCAGGTAGGTGCCGATGTTGTACAGCGGCGAATCACCCTGGCTGATCTGGTCCAGCCAGATCGCTTTCTGCGCGGCGGTCAGGGGGAATGTCTGCGGTGGCTGCAGGGACGAATTCATGCGGTCACCTGCGCGACAAAACCGATTACGGCAAGGTTGCATGAAGGGATTTTTTTCGCGACAAAGTCGCCCATGGCCACTGCAGAAAAACGTTTCATAAATGCCTTCTCAGAGTTTTGTCAGTGCCGCCCGGGTCACAGCGCAGCAGCGAGGGAAGTTGAGGCGAACAAGATCAAGAAGTGTGGAAAAGGTCAGACTTAAAATTGATTAAAGTCCCGCCACGACATTTTTATTCCGATAAAAACAGCCGCCCACCCGTCACCTGACGACCTTATTGGCAAATTTAAGCACTGGCACTTTTGACTGTATGTCACCTGAAACCCGGACAATCGGCGGACATTGAATTATTTTGCAATTAAAATTTTAACTATCTGTTTTATATGGTTTATTTAAAGATAAAAAAGCACGAAACCGACAGCCATAAAGGTTGCCGGCAGCATGCTTGGGCACAGGTTACAGCGATGTCAGGATCAGGCGCGACGGTCTTGGTCGACCAGGTTTACATCGGAGACAATATGGCCATCGACCAACTTCAAAACTCGATCAGCTAATTGGAAGTATTGATCATCATGAGTAATGATCAGCACGGTCTTACCACGACGTTTTAGTTCCGGCAGCAACTCCTCGTAGAAGAAGCGCTTGAACGGTGGGTCTTGATCCGCCGCCCATTCATCGAGGACATACACCGGGCGGTCTTCCATGTAGGCACACACCAGCGCCAGGCGTTTTTGTTGACCGTAGGACAGCTCTTTGGTGGTGGAATACCCCAGCCCCTCGATCTTGATTTTGTCGGCCAACCCCAAGGCGGCGAGGTACTTCTGAGCCAGTTCCGGATTAACCTCCTCGCCTTCCGGACCAATCAGCCGGTTGAACAAATGGAAGTCGCTGAACACGGCAGAAAACAGGTCGCGGTAATCACTGCGGGTCTCATCGTTGACGGCGACGCCATCGAGCAGGATCTGCCCGGCCTGGGGCACATATAGACCGCACAACGCTTTGACCAGGGTACTTTTTCCGCAACCGTTGCCACCGATGATGTAGATCAACTCACCGCTATTGATGGTCAGGTCGACTGGCCCCAGCGCAAAACCGCTCTCGGCATCCGCGCCGCGATAGTTCATCACTACGCCTTTGAGCGCGATCTGGTGCCAGTGCTTCTTGTGTTCCAGGCGCAGCACATTGGTGTTATCCGACTCGCCCTGTTCGGCATGGCGCTCGTTGATAAAGAAGCCAAACTCGGCGAGACGGTTGATCGCCACCCGACCTTGCGCCATGACCGGCATGGTGCTGATCAACAAGCCCAGCGGCCCGAGGATGTACATGACGGTCAAGACGCTGGCGGTCAGCACTTGGCTGCTGGTGACCATCAACAATGGCAAAACGAAAACCAGGCTGCCAATCAGCAATGACTGGGTGACCAGCCCCATGTTCTCGGCACCGAGGTACCACATGTGCTCGATAAAGTTGAAGCGCGCCACCCGCGTGGATGACTCCTTGATGGCGGAGCGTCCAAACCAGCGCCGGCGAATGCCGTTGAGTTTGAGTTCCTTGAGGCCGAACACCAGGCCGTGGGTGTGCTCGTTGAACGCGGTGAACTCATCACGCACGCGGCCGGTGAACTTGACACCGCCAAGGAACAGGAAGACGTACAGCATCGCGCCGACCGCCAGCAGTGCCAGGGTCAGGGCAAACACCGTCCATGACAGGTAAGCCAGGTAGGCCAGGCCGAACATGAACACTGTGGACTCCACCAGCATCACCGGCATCACCAGCAGCGTTGCATTGAGCTGCGGAATGTCGGTGGTCAACAGCGTCAGTACGTTGGGCGGGCCGCGCCGATCAACTTCTTCGAGGGGTGACGAGAGGATTTTCTGGCACAACGCAATGCGCAAGCGTGTCATCAATTTCATGTTGGCGTAGGCGGGAAACAAGGTCGCCCCGTTACGGAACGCCAGCGCCACCACACTCAAACCGACGAACCAATACACCAAGTGCACCCGCGACCCTTGCTCGTAGATCGCCAAGTTGATCACGTTGACCACCGCAATCGCCGCCACGCCGCTGATGATGCCAGTGACCAGTGAAAAGAAGGCCAGCCAGGGATGATTTTGCCAAAGCAGGCGCAAGACCGAGCCCGGCTTGGGCGGCTTCTCATGCTCTTTGTTCATGGATTAACTCCTCAAATACACTCAAGACCGGGCCTGGCCCGTCAGGAAAAACGCTGCATCCGGCCGGGGTGCCGGAGCCGCCAAGTGTACGGATTGCCCGCAAATCGGCTGTCCCAGAAAGCCTGTACAAAACACTGACCGAGGCAAATACGCGGTCGCCAAGCTGGCGCGGCCTGAATGTCCCCGCTTTCCATTACAGACCAGCACACAATGAATGGGCCTAATACGGACCCGAGCCAGGCCCTTCAGGAGTGAACGATGGCAGCGTTGATCGCTCACCCCCTACTTATAAAAACGTGGCTATAAAGGATGATTGCACTATGGATTTAAGCAGCATTCGAAATGCGGACAGCCCGCACTTCTACTTCATCCTCGGTGAGTTGATTTCCAGCACCGATCAGGATCACTTTGCACTCAACATGCTTAAGCTGATCGACAAGCTCGTGCCGGTCACGGCGTTGACGCTCAGCGAATGGACCTTTGATAAGTCAAATACTCACTTGGTCGATATCAAGGCCCTGGGCAGCGCCGGCGACCCTGCCGACATTCCCGCGCCCGACGCTTCCCGCCCCACCGCCAACGACTCGCTGCTCAAGGAGATGTTGGACATGGAAGGCTCGCTGCTGATCCGCCAGAAAACACGCACTAGAGGCGCGGCAAGCAAGGCCTCGCGGATTGCCACGCACCAGTGTGCGCTGGTGTCACGCGACGGCAACCGGCGCTGCGTGGTGAACCTGTATCGATCGCACACGCATAAAGACTATTCCCTGAGCCAATTGTCGCAACTCAAGAATCTCTCCGACGCCCTGCTGCCGCTGATTGAAAGCTATGCCCAGTTCAGTCGCCAGAGCACGCTGCGCAAAATGGGCAGTTGGATGGCGACCCCGATTGCCGATCAGGAACCGACGCACATTCAACGCGAGTTTCAAAAGCGCCTAACCCTCTGCGACATCACGTTGTCGACCCGCGAACAGGAAGTTTGCCTGGGCTTGCTCAACGGCGGAACGGTGCCGGAAATAGCGGAAAAACTGCACCTCAAAAACAGCTCTATCGAAACCTATCTCAAGCGTGCAACCGCAAAGCTTGGGGTTAGCGGCCGACACGGATTGACCAAATGGATGGTCGGCGCCTAGCACCACTCAAGAAACGGGTTGTAACCCGTGCTCCCTTTCAAATGAGGCTGGCCAATGAACAAGTTTGCTTTCTCCCTGGTGACGGTTGCAGTGACGTTGGGGGGATGCTCGCTCATCCCCGACTACCACCAGCCCGCGGCGCCAGTCGCGTCTCAGTACCCACAAGGCCCAGCCTATGCCGCAGGTGCAGGCGCGGTCGGTCAAGACGCTGCCCGCCAGGATTGGCGCACGTTGTTTCACGACCCGGCCTTGCAACAACTGATTCAGACTGCCCTGACCCAGAACCGCGACCTGCGTGTGGCGGCCCTGAACGTCGAGGCGTACCGCGCGCAATACCAGATCCAGCGTGCCGACCTGTTCCCGGCGTTTTCTGCGAATGGCAGCGGCAACCGCCAGCGGGTACCTGCGAGCATCACAAAGACAGGCAAGCCGGCGATAACCTCTACCTACTCGGCAACGCTGGGCATCAGTTCGTATGAATTGGATTTCTTCGGGCGCGTGCGCAGCCTCAGTGAACAGGCAATGCAGGAATACCTGGCCACTGAGCAAGCGCAGCGCAGTGCGCAACTGAGCGTGGTGGCCAGCGTCGCCAATGCCTACCTGACCTGGCGTGCCGACCAGGAGCTGCTGGAACTGACGCGCCAGACCCTGGCCTCCTACGAGGAAAGCCTGCGCCTGACCACGCGCAGCCTGGATGAGGGCGTGGCGTCCTCGCTGGACGCTGCGCAGGCGCAGACCAGCGTCGAGAGTGCCCGTGCCAACATGGCCCGCTATGAACGCCAAGTCGCGCAGGACCGCAACAGCTTGACGCTGCTGGTCGGCACCGCGTTGCCCGAGTCCCTGCCGGTCCGGCCGCTGGCCAGCGACCTGATCGCCCAAGTGCCTGCGGGCCTGCCGTCGGATCTACTGCAACGCCGACCCGATATCCTGCAAGCCGAATATCGGCTCAAAGCCGCCAACGCAAATATCGGCGCCGCCCGCGCGGCGTTTTTCCCCAGTGTCAGCCTGACCGCCAATGCCGGTGCGTCCAGCGCTCAACTGTCCAGCCTGTTCAAGGGCGGCTCGGGCAGTTGGACGTTCCAGCCGCAAATCAACCTGCCGATTTTCAACGCCGGCAGCCTGCGCGCGAGCCTCAACTACGCCAAGCTGCAAAGGGACATCGGCGTCGCCCAGTATGAAAAAGCCATCCAGACGGCGTTCCAGGAAGTGGCCGATGGCTTGGCGGCCCGCCAGACCTATAACAACCAACTGCGCGCGCAGCATGATTTGGTGCGGGCAAACCAGACATATTACGACCTTGCGCAACGCCGTTATCGTATCGGCGTGGACAGCAACTTGGTATTTCTCGATGCACAACGCTCGTTGTTCTCCTCGAAGCAGGCGCTGATCACTGACCGCTTGGCGCAGTTGTTGACGGACGTCAATCTGTACACCGCCCTGGGCGGCGCATGGGGAAACCCGACGCAGCTGGCCGTTGCCGAGACGCACCCGTGAGCACCTTCGAGCCTGGGCAATATGTGCGTCTGCGCTCGGGGGGCAAGAGAATGCTGGTCAAACCTGTACTGGACACCTCGCAATTGCCAAACACCGAGCTAGTGCTCTGCGAGTACGAAGAGAAAAAACGTATGATCCAGGGGTTCTATATTGCCGCAAACCTGACGCTGGTGAATGCCCCGCCGAACGCTCAAAATGCTGAACGCGAAGCGTCGCTGCGGAGCAAGATTGCGCGAGGGTGACCTTAAATTGAACTGGATTTAGACGCCTGTTGGCCGATGCGAAGATTTTGCCGCCTGCGATGTTTGCGTCTATTGGCGTTGAAATCACGAACAAAAGATGACGCGCGCCGCGTCGGTCTTTCTGGTGCGCTCCCAGCAGATGCTAATGACGACGGACGTGGAGGGAAGGTTTTAAAGCCTTGTTCAGCCCAGAACGTGCGACATTTAATCCTTGCTCAATTTGGGTATGGCCATACGGCTACCCAGTTCTTCCATTCGAAAAGCTGCGCAGCACATTCCGCCCTCCATTTGCCCCCCCGTGGCACAGAGGATCAAGTTGATTTTCTCCTTTGCGCCATCTTCAAAAATGACGAAGTCGCCCTCTAACCGGTCAATTTTTTTCCTCACCGCAATATTGCCGTGCTGAAGATGATGCAACAGTTGCGAGTTCACGATTGGGTTGGCTTCGAACAAACGATGATCAGGCTTCGGTAAGCCTCAGCCTGTCAGGTCTCCCACAAGCAACTTCAAAAGAAACTTGAAGACAGGCCTAGCCAACCACAATGGCAGGTGCGGACCATTTTCACCAAACACGTCGGCAGGTACACCAAACACATGTTTATGAATAGTAACCACGCCGCATGCTGATAAAGGCTTGTTGTGCATGAATGGCGGCTTCGCAGGTAGTGTACGCACCGGAATTACCCGCGCCCACCACTAACACGTTCTTATCGTGAAATTCCGAGCCGAATTGAAACCAATCGGAGTGGCGAACTTCCCCGTTAAACTTGCCACGGAACGATGGCAGGTTGGGCTTCCAGTTTGTCCTGGTGGCCAGCACGATCCAACGATAGCGCCGCGTAGAACCATCAGTGAGATTCACGGACCAGTGCCCGTCAGGATTCTTTTCAACCAGGGTCGCCGTTGTACTGAACTGAATAGATTCACGCAGCCCGAATGCCGCAGCGAAGCTCCTGAGATAGTGAGCTATTTGACGGTGGGACGGTTATTGGGGAGAGTCGCTAGACATTGGGAACCCTATGTAGACCTATAGATCCCTGGAGGAGATAAAGTGGGCCTAATCGTACGCTGCATCTTGTTCTAATTTCATAGCGCTTTCCTTGGATATTCAGTTCAGTGTTGAACCAAAATCTAAAGCGAAGCCGGTGCGTTCGATGAGCCTTTCGCGGCCATTTAGCGGACCATGGAGGACAGATAAGTTGCGCACTCAGGAAACCCGAACGTCATGCCCGCAATAGCAGAAAGGGAGGTGTTAGATTACCGGCTCAAAGCGATCGTCTACAGACTCATTCCGATGGAGAGCGTGTGACCTATGTTAGAGCCCGCAGCCACTGCCCAGCACTGGACGCAGCATCCCCAACAAGATGAAGCCGTGGTGGTTCCCAACGTCGCACGGGCCTTGTTCAGCCTGTTGATGGAAAGCGGGCTGTCGACGGAACGCATTTGCCGCGGGCTCGGCTTCGGCTATGCCGAGCTGCTTGATCTGGACATGCGCTTGTCTTATCGGCAGACCCGGATGCTGATTATTCGAACGCAGCGAGCGATCAACGACCCGGCGTTAGGACTCGCTACCGGCATGCGTCAGACGCCCGTGTCCTGGGGGCTGGCGGGCCCGGCCATGCTGACATGTAGAACCCTGGGCGAGGCTATTACCTATGGCCTTGAACATCAAGGTGATACCGGTGCGTTACTGGAGCACCGCGCCAGCGTTCACCCCAACGAGTTCATCATTGAGGTCAAACCCAAAGTGTTTGATCTTGAAATTGAACCCTTCTTGATCGAAGAAGCCTTTTCAAGTTCCGTATCCGTGGTGCGACGGCTTATCGGACCAGCCTTCAATCCCCTCAGGGTAGAGCTATCATATGCACGCCCGGATTATGCCCAGGCCTATCGGCGCGAATTTCGTTGCCCGGTAAAATTCATGGCCGGGAAAAATCGCTTGATCTGCGAAGCTAATTGGTTAAACGCATGCCTACCAGATTATGACGACATGGCGTGTGGACCATTGCGGGCAAAATTGGATCAGATGATGAACAGAGGCGGTTCACGAAATGATCTGATAGAAACCCTCTCCAGTCATATCCGCCTCAACCTCGACGATCCTGAAGCGCTGCAGACCTTTTCCAAGGAGCTCAACATGAGTGAGCGTACCTTGCGTCGCCGCCTGACGGACCTGGGCGTGACGTACAGTGGGTTGCTGGATCGAGTTAGGCACGAGCGTGCTTGCGACTTACTGCAAAACTCCAGTATGTCGATAGCCGACATTGCGCACACCATTGGTTTCAGCGATGCACGCGGCTTCAGGCGCGCCTTCAAGCGCTGGACGGGTGCGCTGCCGAGTACGCAGCGCATCGCCTGATGTCAGACTCTAAGCCGAGGTGTTCTTGAAAGCGATCACGGGTGAAGACGCGCCGCTGTCATTGGCCAACACCGGCAACTCTCGACGCAATACCCAGAGCGTGATCGGTTTGGGCAGAATTCTGGCCAAACGGATCAGCCACCTCATCGGCCAAGGAAACAAGTAGTCCCAGCGCTGGCTGCGCATCGCGTAGAGCATATGATTGACGGCGGCCGCTTCGGAAATTTCCAGCGGGGCTGGCATGCCATCGTTTGCGGTTTGCGCGGTGGCGACAAAACCTGGGTAAAGAGATAGAAAGCGAATACCTCGGTTACCAAACTCAATGCGACAGGCATCAATCAACAGGCGCAGCGCGCCCTTCGCGGCGCTGTATGGCCCCTGCAACGTCACACCCAGGAAACCCGCCAGGGAGTTGGTGTGCACTACAAAACCATGCCCCTGGCGACTCATCTGCTGCCGAGCGGGGAACAGATAATTGACCACTACATCGTAGTTCGAGCGCATATATGCAGTGACGTCAGCCGCATTCATCTCACGCATATCCAGCGCAGGGGCGCCGCCGGCATTGAGCACGACCACATCCAGACGACCATACAGCTCGACAATTTCATCCACGAGACCGGCCGCCGCATGCTCATCCAGGGCATCGACTGCCGAGACCAGGCATTTGCCGCCCTGAAGCGTGATTTCCAGTTGAAGATCATTCAGCAGCTCCTTGCGCCGGGCCGTGGCCACTACCCAGGCGCCTTCCTGCGCCAGACGCACCGCCAGCCCGCGCCCCATGCCGGAGGAAGCCCCCACCACCAGCACTACTTTACGCGCGAAGCTGACGCGCTTGCTCGCCGGGCACTGTCGGAGCAGGCCGACCAACGTCAATGCAATCGCCGAGAACGCGGCACTGACCAGCAACACGTACTCGGCGTTCTCCCCCACTACCCACTGCGACGACATCAAAGGGCCGAAGGCGCACCCCAGTAGTTGCATGCCTGGAACCAGCGCCGCTATCCGCCCCGAGCGATCAAGTTGCAACGCGATACGCACCTGGAAAGGCGTCAACATCAGCCAGATCAAGCCAAACGCGCCGCACAACACCAGAAATATCCTGACGCCCATATCGGCAGAAAAATACATCACCAACGCGATGCCGCCCAACAACAACGCGGCGACTGCCAGCAACGAGTAGTCCGAGACCCTACGCACTAGTGTGCTGTTTTCGAAATAACTTACCCCTCCATCTGCGTCTCCATCGCCTCGCGTGCTCGCCGTATCTTGCTCAAAATTTCCTCGCCCTTTGCGTTCCAAACGTACCGGGTCGGTCGTGCGTTCCGTAATGCTAGGAAGGCGGTAATCGAG